>CAVEYE010000001.1:0-14727 GCA_963619595.1 bacterium
TCTGGAGCGAATTCTCCTCCAGCGTGTCGCCCGTCTCCGGAATGTCCTCGGTGATCCCGAAATCAGCCGGGGTCACCAGCTCGAAACCCTCTCCCAGAATCTCGGAAGCCTCCCTGAGCTTCCCCTTGTTCCCCGTCGCGAAAACTATCTTTGTCATATCGTTTAATTTCATTCCACAAAGTTAAGACAATATTCTTAAATTTGCGGAATGGCACGGCAGTTGCGCCCGTGCCTCGGGTCTGCCGCCGCAGAATGGGAGAAAGGGCGGTGGAACGGATGTTATTTAATATGCTTATGAACTTAAAAATCAAATCATTGATAGCGGCTTCGCTGGCGGTTGTGGTCAGCACCGCGGCTTATTCACAGTCCAGAGGCTTCAAGATCGGCAAATGGACAGAGATACAGAACTCCATCATCAAGGAACTCAGCCGCTCCTATGTCGACTCGCTTCCTGTGGACAGAATCGAGCGGGCCGGCGTGGACGCGATGCTTTCGGAACTCGACCCGTACACTGTCTACATTCCGGAAGAGGAGAACGATGACCTGATGATGATGATCAACAAGGCCTACGGCGGCATCGGGGCCGTCATCTACAAGCCGGACAAGGACGGCAACGTCATCATCAACGAACCCTACAAAGGTTCTCCGGCGGAGAAGTACGGTCTCCGCTGCGGCGACGAGATCCTTGAGATAGACGGGGTCAGCACACACGGTCTGACGAGCCAGGAATGCTCGGACAGGATGAAGGGGAAGCCGGGTACGACTGTGAAGTTCAAGATCAAGAAGGTCCGCGCCAAGGAGATCACGGACATCGTTGTGACCAGGGAAAGAATCCATCTGCCTGACATTGAATATGCAGGGATGCTCAACGACACGACCGGCATAATCTACCAGACCGGATTCACCGAGAATGTGTCCGGTGACCTGCGTTCAGCCTTCCTAAAGCTCAAGGAGCAGGGAATGAAGAAACTCGTCCTCGACTTGAGGGGCAACGGCGGCGGACTGATGAGCGAGGCTGTCAACATCGTCTCTCTTTTCGTGCCAAAAGGCTCGCTGGTCGTCTCCGCCAAAGGGCAGTCCCCCGACTCTGAAAAACAGTACAGGACAACCAATGAACCTGTTGACACCCAGATACCTATCATAGTTCTCGTGGACTCCGGGTCGGCCTCCTCGTCCGAAATCGTGACCGGCGCTCTCCAGGATCTTGACAGAGCCACTGTGATGGGGACAAGGACATTCGGCAAGGGCCTTGTCCAGAGCATACGCCCGCTTCCGTACAACGGACAGTTGAAGGTCACGACTGCCAAATACTACACTCCTTCCGGCCGCTGCGTGCAGGCCATCGACTACTCGCACCGCAACGAGGACGGCAGCGTAGGGTACATTCCTGACTCTCTGACCCACGAATTCAAGACCGCCCACGGCCGGGCGGTGCGCGACGGCGGCGGCATCACCCCGGATGTCATCATCAAGGGACACGAATATAGCCGCCTGACATATTCGCTTGTCTATGGAGGCATTATCCAGGACTACGCTCTCGAGTTCGTCCGTTCGCACGAGAATGTCGATGAGGATTTCCATTTGTCCGACGAGGCGTGGAATGAGTTCGTGGCGTTCGCCAAGACCAAGGATTTCGACTACCGTTCGGTGGCGAAGACCTATTTCGACAAGATGAAGTCCGAACTTGAGAAGGATGGCCTGTCAAAGACTATGTCCGATGAACTGGACGCTTTGCAGAAGGCTTTGGAGATGGACAAGGAGACTTTCCTGAAACTCAAGCGCGACGAGATCGTGCCGTTCATCGAGGAAGAGATCGTTGTCCGCTACCACTTCCAGGAGGCCGGGGTCAAGGTCCGTCTCCGTTACGACGAGCAGCTCGCCAAGGCTCTTGAAAGCCCTATGGTCAAGATTTAGACTCCGGGCGGCTTCCGGCCACCAGCCAGAAAGCCGCCGGCATCATATTCAATAACTCAACTTCCGCAGGTGACTGAATGAATGTGACAAAGAACCTTATCTAACGTTTGAAGAGTATCGCACGAAAAACGGGGAGACCATCAGGCCTCCCCGTTTTCATATTCATTGAAGAACTCCTTGGGCTAGAGTTCGTTCATTTCAGCCTCGTACTCATCCTTGCGTCCGACGATGATGTCCTGGAACTCCTTCTGACCGGTACCGGCCGGAATCAGATGTCCGCAGATGACATTCTCCTTCAGACCCTCGAGATGGTCGACCCTGCCCCTGATCGCGGCCTCGCTGAGCACCTTGGTGGTCTCCTGGAAGGAAGCGGCCGAGATGAAGCTGTTGGTGCGGAGGGCGGCTCTGGTGATACCCTGGAGGACAAGCTTGGCGGTCGCAGGTTTGGCCTCGCGGACTGACATAAGCTTGAGGTTCTGCCTTTCGAGGGAAGAATTCTCGTTTCTCATGTCGCGGGCATCCACGATGTCGCCCTGCATATACCTTTGAGAGTCACCGGAGTCAAGCACATAGTACTTTCCGAAGACATTGTCGTTGGCGTCCATGAAATCCCACTTGTCCACAAGCTCCTCCTGGAGGAACTCTGTGTCGCCCGGGTCTGTGATCTGGACCTTGCGCATCATCTGGCGTACGATGATCTCGAAATGCTTGTCGTTGATCTTCACGCCCTGCAGACGGTAGACCGCCTGCACCTCGTTGACGATGTAGTCCTGTGCCTTCACCGGACCGAGGATGTTGAGGATGTCGGTAGGGGAGACTCCACCGTCGGAAAGCCTTGTTCCGGCCTTGACGTAGTCGTTCTCCTGGACAAGAATCTGCTTGGTAAGAGGTACGAGATAGTGTTTCTCGACACCTGACTTGTTCTTGACGATGATCTCGCGGTTGTTCCTCTTGACCTTGCCCATGATGACCTCGCCGTTGATCTCAGAAAGGATCGCAGGTGCTGATGGGTTTCTGGCCTCGAAGAGTTCGGTGACACGAGGAAGACCGCCGGTGATGTCGCTTGACTTACCGATGGCGCGAGGGATCTTGATGATCACGTCGCCGACATTGACCTTGTCGCCGTCGTTGGCGATGACGTGGGCTCCGACAGGAAGGTTGTACTGCCTGATCGGCTCTCCGGCCTCGTCAAGGATGGAGAAGGACGGGTTCCTTGTCTTGTCTCTGGACTCGATGATGACCTTGTCCTTGTTGACCGCGAACTCGTCGGCCGCTTCCTCGCGGAAGTTGACGCCGTCGAGAAGGTTCTCGAAGCGGACGGTACCGGCGTTCTCGGCGATCGTGATGGCGTTGTAAGGATCCCATTCGCAGAGCAGGTCGCCCTTGTGGATGGAGTCGCCGTCATTGAAGTAGAGCTTGGAGCCGTAAGGCACATCGTAGTGGGAGTAGGTGATGCCTGTGTTCTCATCTATGATGCTGACCTCGGTCATACGGCTGACGACAATCTGCTGGGCGGTGCCGTCCTCTGTGATCTTCTCGATGGTCCTGAGTTCTTCGAAGACAAGCTTACCGTCGTATTTGGCTTCGATCGATGAATCGGCTGCCGTGCTGGAAGCTGTACCGCCGACGTGGAAGGTACGGAGGGTAAGCTGCGTACCAGGCTCACCGATGGACTGTGCGGCGATGACTCCGACGACTTCTCCCTTCTCGACCATCCTGCTGGTGGCGAGGTTACGTCCGTAGCACTTCGCGCAGACACCTTTGCGGGACTCGCAGGTGAGCACGGAACGGATCTCGACCTGTTCGATAGGCAGACTGTCGATAAGGTTGGCGGTGTCCTCGCGGATCTCTTCGCCGGCCTTGATGATGAGCGTGCCGTCGATAGGGTTGAATATGTCGTGGACGGAAGTACGTCCGAGGATTCTCTCGCCGAGTGACTCGACGATCTCGTCCTTGTTCTTGATGGCGGTGGCGATAAGTCCTCTGAGGGTGCCGCAGTCTTCCTCCGTGATGATGACATCGTGGGAGACGTCGACGAGTCGACGGGTGAGGTAACCGGCATCGGCCGTCTTCAAGGCGGTGTCGGCCAGACCCTTACGGGCACCGTGGGTGGAGATGAAGTACTCGAGCACCGTCATACCCTCCTTCAGGTTGGAGATGACAGGGTTCTCGATAATCTCCGCTCCGGAGGCTCCGGACTTCTGAGGTTTCGCCATAAGGCCTCGCATACCGCAAAGCTGCTTGATCTGCTGGGTCGAACCGCGGGCTCCTGAATCCAGCATCATGTAGACCGGGTTGAATCCCTGCTGGTCAGCGGAGATCTGGTTCTGCACGATGTTCGTGAGCTTGGTGTCGATTGATCCCCAGAGGTCGATGACCTTGTTGTAACGCTCGTTGTTGGTGATGAAGCCCATCGCGTAGTTGGACTTGATGTTCTCGACCTCCTTGTAGCCTTCCTCGATGAGTCGGGCTTTCTCCGCAGGGATGATGACATCGCCAAGGTTGAACGAGATGCCGGCGCGGAAGGCCTGGTCGTAACCAAGGTTCTTGATGTCGTCAAGGAACTTGGCCGTCCTTGTGACGCCTGTGCACTTGATGACATTGGTGATGATCTTCCTCAAGGCCTTCTTTCCGAGCACTTCGTTGACGTAAGGCACCTCGGTAGGAACGTACTGGTTGACGATGATCCTTCCGGCTGTGGTCTTCGTGATCTGCGTGCCCTTTGAAGGGTCGTTCTTGTCGACAGGAAGTCTCACCCCGATCTCGGCGTGCATGTCTATAGCCTTCTCGTTGTAGGCCACGATGACCTCTTCAGGTCCGTAGAAATTCATTTTTTCGCCCTTCGCTCCCGGTCTGATCTTGGTGATGTAGTAAAGACCGAGCACCATATCCTGTGACGGAACGGTGATAGGAGTACCGTTGGCAGGGTTAAGAATATTCTGGGAACCGAGCATCAGGAGCTGTGCTTCCATCACTGCGGCGTTGCCGAGCGGGAGGTGGACGGCCATCTGGTCACCGTCGAAGTCGGCGTTGAAGGCCGTACATGCGAGCGGGTGGAGCTGGATGGCTTTTCCTTCGATCATCCTTGGCTGGAAGGCCTGGATACCGAGTCGGTGAAGTGTAGGGGCTCGGTTGAGAAGAACCGGATGTCCCTTCATCACGTTCTCGAGGATGTCCCAGATGACCGGATCCTTTCTGTCGACGATCTTCTTCGCCGACTTGACGGTCTTGACGATTCCTCTTTCGATGAGCTTGCGGATGATGAACGGTTTGTAGAGTTCCGCTGCCATGAACTTAGGCAGACCGCACTCGTGCATATTCAGTTCAGGACCTACGACGATAACGGAACGGGCGGAGTAGTCCACACGTTTACCGAGGAGGTTCTGACGGAAACGTCCCTGCTTGCCTTTGAGTGAGTCGGAGAGGGATTTCAGAGCCCTGTTGGACTCGCTCTTCACCGCGCTTGACTTCTTGGAGTTGTCGAACAGTGAGTCGACGGCCTCCTGGAGCATACGCTTCTCGTTTCTGAGGATGACCTCAGGGGCCTTGATCTCGATGAGCTTCTTCAGACGGTTGTTTCTGATGATCACCCTTCTGTAGAGGTCGTTGAGGTCGGTGGTGGCGAACCTTCCGCCGTCAAGCGGAACGAGAGGACGGAGATCCGGCGGGATGACAGGGATTACCTTCATGATCATCCATTCCGGACGGTTGATGTTCTTGGACTCGAGGAACCACTTGACCACCTGCAGTCTCTTGAGGTGGTCGGCCTTTCTCTGCTGTGATGTCTCGTTGAGCATCTTCAGGCGGAGTTCCTTTGAAAGGCTCTCGATGTCGATCTCGCAAAGGAGGTCGTAGATGCCCTCGGCACCCATCTTGGCGACGAACTTGTCCGGATCGTCGAAAGCGAGGTTGTCGTTGTCAGGAATCCTTGCGAGAACGTCGAGGTACTCATCCTCGGTGAGGAGGTCCATCTTCTGGAGTCCGCTCTGTCCAGGGTTCACAACTATGTATTTCTCATAGTAGATGACCGATTCGAGCTTCTTGGACGGAAGTCCGAGAAGGGCGGAGATCTTGTTTGGAGCTGACTTGAAGTACCAGATGTGGGCCACAGGAACGGTGAGGGCGATGTGGCCCATCCTTTCCCTGCGGACTTTCTTCTCGGTCACCTCCACGCCGCAGCGGTCGCAGACGATTCCGCGGTAGCGGATTCTCTTGTACTTGCCGCAGTAGCATTCGTAGTCCTTGGTCGGGCCGAAGATCTTCTCGCAGAACAGACCGTCTCTCTCAGGCTTGTAGGTCCTGTAGTTGACCGTCTCCGGTTTCAGGACCTCGCCGCAGGACCTCGCGGAGATGTCCTCCGGTGAGGCCAGCGAGATGCTGATTGTCGAGAAGCTGCTCTTTACCTTGTTTTCCTTATTGTTGAAAGTAGGCATATTCTTGAATGTCAATATTCTTGAAATTAATCCAAAGTAACTTTAAGACCAAGTCCCCTGAGCTCGTGGAGCAGAACGTTGAGTGACTCCGGGATGCCAGGGTTCGGCATCGGGTCTCCCTTGACGATCGCCTCGTAAGTCTTGGAACGTCCTGTCACATCGTCGGACTTGACGGTCAGCACTTCCTGGAGGACGTTGGCGGCTCCGAACGCCTCGAGCGCCCAGACCTCCATCTCTCCGAATCTCTGACCTCCGAACTGCGCCTTACCACCGAGCGGCTGCTGGGTGATGAGTGAATATGGACCTATGGATCTCGCGTGCATCTTGTCGTCGACCATATGTCCCAGCTTGATCATGTAGATCACGCCGACGGTCGCAGGCTGGTCGAACCAGTCTCCTGTGCCACCGTCGCGGAGGTGGGTCTTGCCGTATCTTGGAACACCGGCCTTGTCGGTGTAGTCGCAGATCTCATCGATTGTCGCACCGTCGAAGATAGGGGTGCTGAACTTGAGTCCAAGTTCCGCTCCGGCCCATCCGAGAACGGTCTCGTAGATCTGACCGAGGTTCATTCGTGAAGGCACGCCCAGAGGGTTCAGCACGATGTCCACCGGAGTTCCGTCCTCAAGGAACGGCATGTCTTCCTGACGGACAATCTTGGCCACGATACCCTTGTTACCGTGACGTCCGGCCATCTTGTCACCGACTGTGATCTTTCTCTTCTTCGCGATGTAGACTTTGGCGAGCTGCATGACTCCGTTAGGGAGTTCGTCTCCGACCTTGACCTTGTCCTGGCGTCTCTTGTTCTCGGCTTCCGCCACCTTGTAGGTGAGGCAGTAGTTGTTGATGAGTTCCTGGATCATGAGGTTGGTCTTCTCGTCGGTCGTCCAGTTGCTTGAGTTGATGTTCTGGAAATCAATGCTCTTGAGTTTCTCGGCCGTGATCTCTTTGCCTTTGGCGATGATCTCGACTTCGTAGAGGTCGTAGATGCCGGCGCTCTTCTTGCCCTTCGTCAGGACGGTGAGGCGCTTGAAGAAATCAGCGTAGAGCTTTTCGGCCTTCTTGTCGAATTCCTCCTGGATGAGGTCGGTCTTCGCCTTGAGGTCGAGTTTGGCACTCCTGCGGTTGCCTTCCTTGGCCACCTTGGAGTAGAGGGCTGTCTTGATGACGGTTCCGCTAAGCGACGGGTTGGCCTTGAGGGAAGCGTCCTTGACATCGCCGGCCTTGTCGCCGAAGATGGCCTTGAGGAGCTTCTCTTCAGGAGAAGGGTCGCTCTCGCCCTTAGGTGTGATCTTACCGATCATGATGTCACCCGGCTCGATGTGCGCTCCGATTCTGATGATACCCTGCTGGTCGAGGTCCTTGGTGGCGTCTTCGCTGACGTTAGGGATGTCGGAGGTGAGTTCCTCCATTCCTCTCTTGGTCTCGCGGATCTCGGTCATATATTCATCGACGTGGACGGAAGTGAGGATGTCCCACTTCACCATCTCCTCGGAGAGAACGATGGCGTCCTCGTAGTTGTAACCCTTCCACGGCATGAAGGCAACCTTGAGGTTGCGGCCGAGGGCGAGTTCGCCGTTCTGTGTCGCGTAACCTTCGGTGAGCACCTGTCCGGCCACCACCTTGTCGCCCTTTCTGACGATAGGCTTGAGGGTCACGGTTGTGCTCTGGTTCGTCCTTCTGTAGATAGGCATCGTGTAGACCGTCTCTTCAGGAGCGAAGGAGACGAATTTCTCGTCTTCGGTCTTGTAGTACTTGATCCTGATCTCCTTGGCGTCGACATAGGTGACCTCTCCGTCGCGCTCGGCGATGTACTGGGTTCTGGAGTCGAGGCAGACCCTCTCCTCAAGTCCTGTTCCCACGATAGGGGACTCCGGACGGAGAAGCGGAACGGCCTGACGCATCATGTTCGCACCCATCAAGGCGCGGTGGGCGTCGTCGTGCTCGAGGAACGGAATGAGCGAGGCGGCCACGGAGGCCATCTGGTTAGGGGCCACGTCCATGTAGTTGACCTGGTCTTTGGCCACTACCGGGAAGTCGGCCTCGAGACGGCACTGGATCCTGTCTTCGAGGATCTCTCCGTTGTCGTCCATCTTGACTTTTGCGAGGGAGACGAGTTTGTTCTCCTCCTCCTCGGCTGTCATGTAGTGCCATCCCTTGTCGGTAAGGTCAACCTTTCCGTCCTTGACCTCGCGGTACGGGGTCTCGATGAATCCGAGTCCGTTGACGCGTGCGTAGACGCAGAGTGACGAGATAAGACCGATGTTAGGTCCTTCAGGAGACTCGATAGGGCAGAGCCTTCCGTAGTGGGTGTAGTGCACGTCCCTGACCTCGAATCCGGCCCTGTCTCTTGACAGACCGCCCGGGCCGAGGGCCGAGAGACGGCGCTTGTGGGTGATCTCGGCGAGAGGGTTGGTCTGGTCCATGAACTGGGACAGCTGGCTGGTGCCGAAGAACGAGTTGATCACGGAAGAAAGTGTCTTCGCATTGATCAGGTCGATCGGGTTGAACTGCTCGCTGTCGCGTACATTCATTCTCTCGCGGATCGTCCTGGCCATTCTGGAGAGGCCGACGCTGAACTGGTTTGAAAGCTGCTCGCCGACAGTGCGCACGCGCCTGTTGCTCAGGTGGTCGATGTCATCGACTGTAGCCTTGGAGTTTATCAGCTGGATGAGATACTTGATGATCTCGATGATGTCAGTGTTGGTGAGAACCCTTGTCTCAGGATCGGTCGTGAGATTCAGTTTCTTGTTCAGACGGAACCTTCCGACGTTGCCGAGGTCGTAACGTTTCTCGGAGAAGAACAGCTTCTCGATCACGTCCCTCGCGGTCGCCTCATCAGGCGGTTCTGAGTTTCTCAGCTGTTTGTAGATGTAGTTGACAGCCTCGATCTCAGTGTTGGTAGGATCTTTCTGAAGGGTGTTGAATATGATTGCATATTCATTGGAGTTGGACTCGTCCTTCTGGAGGAGGATGGTCTTGACGTCGGTGTCGGCGATTTTGGCGATGGTCTCATCGTCCAGGACCGCGCCCCTTTCGACGATAGGGGTGGTTCTCTCGATTGGAATCACCTCACCGGTGTCCTCGTCCTCGAAATCCTCGGTCCAGGTCTTGAGGACCTTAGCGGCGAGCTTCCTGCCTTTGTTGGCCTCAAGGCTCTCCGGAGTGACCTCGATCTCGTCGGCGAGACCGAATATGTCGATGATGTCTTTGTCAGAATTGAAGCCTATGGCGCGGAGGAGGGTTGTGACTGGCAACTTCTTCTTCCTGTCGATGTAGGCGTACATCACGTTGTTGATGTCCGTGGCGAACTCGATCCAGGAACCCTTGAACGGGATGATTCTGGCTGAATAGAGCTTCGTACCGTTGGCGTGCATGCTCTGGTCGAAGAAGACTCCAGGCGAGCGGTGCAGCTGGGACACTATGATTCTTTCTGATCCGTTGATTATGAATGTGCCTGACGGCGTCATGTACGGGATGTTGCCGAGGTACACATCCTGGACTTTGGTGTCAAAGTCCTCGTGCTCGGGATCGGTGCACGAAAGGCGGAGTTTTGCTTTCAGAGGAACGTTGTAGGTGTAACCCCTTTCGAGGCACTCGTCAATCGAGTACTGTGGAGGATCGATGAAGTAGTCGATGAACTCCAGTTTGTAGTTGTTCCTCGTATCTTCGATCGGGAATATTTCCTGGAACACACGGAACAGGCCTTCGTTTTTCCTGTTTTCCGGAGTCGTCTCCAACTGGAAGAAATCCTTGAAGGACTTGATTTGAACTTCCAGAAGGTCAGGATATTCCAGAATCTTCGATGTAGCGAACATTATTCGCTTGTTATTAGTCTTTTTTGACATATTCTGCCTTTAGGAAATGGAGAAAAACTTAATACGACAAAAAGGTTTAGAGCCGTCTAAGGCTCTAAACCTGAAGATTTTCCCGCCAGGGGAAGCTGTGTTATTTAACCTCAACTTCAGCGCCTGCCTCTTCAAGGGCAGCCTTAAGTTGCTCAGCCTCGGCCTTGGATACTTTCTCCTTTACAGTCTTAGGAGCGCCGTCCACGAGATCCTTGGCTTCCTTCAGACCAAGACCAAGGGCTTCCTTGACGGCCTTGATAACCTGAAGTTTAGCCTGACCTGCTGAGGTGAGGACTACGTCGAACTCAGTCTGCTCGGCTGGAGCGGCCTCGCCTGCTCCCTCACCTGCCGCAACAGTCACAGTAGCTGCCGCCGGCTCGATACCATATTCCTCTTTGAGGACATTGATGAGCTCCTGTACATCTTTTACAGTCAAGTTTACCAACTCTTCTGCAAGTGCTTTTACATCTGCCATAATTGATTATAATTTTTAAAATTGTTATTGTTTCTGATTTTACTCTGCTGCAGGAGCCTCAGCGGCATCTGCAGATTTCTTTGCCTCGGCAAGAGCCTTGATGACAGCACTCTCGTCTGCACCTTCCGCAACTGTCTGGAGAGCGGAAAGGAGTCTCTGTGCAGGAGACTGGAGGAGAGTGAGAACGTCACCGATGAGTTCTTCCTTGGTTTTGATGGCTGCGAGCTGATCCAGCTTGTCAGCACCGATGAATGCGCACTCCTGTACGTAGGCGCCCTTTACCTCAGGCTTTGCCATTCCTTCCTTCCTGAGCTTCTTGATGAGCTTGCCAGGAGCATTAGGAACGTTGGTGTACATGATGGCCGTGTTGCCTTCGAGAACCTCGAGGAGGCTCTTCTTGTCTTCGTTGTCGGAAGCTTTGAGGACGTGTGCGAACAGGGTGTTCTTCACTACTGAAAGCTTGATGCCGGCGTCGAAGCAGGCACGGCGGAGTTTCGTGGTGTCTTTAGCGTTCAGTCCGGAGATATCCGTGATGTAGAAGTTAGGATACTCGTTGAGCTCGGCTGAGATGCTTTCAATAATCTGACCTTTTAATTCTTTCTTCATAATGAAATCTGTTTTTACTCAGCGGAGCTGCCGCTTGTGAATGCTTTAACATCGATCTTGACACCTGGGCTCATGGTCGTGCAGATAGACGCGCTCTTGAGGTAGGTGCCTTTAAGAGCCTGAGGCTTCAGTTTCAGAATCTCGTTCAGAAGAGCGGTAGCATTCTCGCAGATCTGGGCAGGAGTGAATGAAACTTTGCCGATGGCCGCATGTATGATTCCGGTCTTGTCGACCTTGAAGTCGATCTTACCGCCCTTGACTTCCTTGACAGCGTTGCCGACTTCCATCGTAACGGTGCCTGTCTTTGGGTTAGGCATAAGGCCTCTCGGGCCGAGGATACGTCCAAGGACACCGACTTTGGCCATGACTGAAGGGGTGCAGATGATGACATCCACATCTGTCCAGCCGCCTTTGATTTTCTCTACATACTCGTCAAGTCCTACGTAGTCAGCGCCGGCTTCCTTAGCCTCGGCCTCCTTGTCAGGAGTACAGAGAACAAGGACTCTTACGACTTTACCTGTTCCGTTAGGAAGGGTGACCACGCCACGGATCATCTGGTTCGCCTTACGAGGGTCTACGCCGAGGTTGGCGGAGAGTTCTACAGAGGCGTCGAATTTCGTGTAGGTGATGTCCTTCAACATTTCACACGCCTTGGCGAGAGTGTACGCCTGTGAAGCGTCGTATTTAGCCTCGACAGCTTTCTGGTTTTTTGTTATTCTACTCATTGCGTTGTGAAAATTAAAGGTTCTCAGGGAATGTTCCGGTGACCTTGATACCCATGCTTCTCGCGGTACCTGCGACCATCTTCATCGCTGAAGCGAGAGTGAATGCGTTAAGGTCTGGCATCTTGCCTTCGGCTATCTCCTTCACCTGGTCCCAGGTGATGGATGCGACTTTCTTTCTGTTAGGTTCGCCTGAACCCTTCTGGACTTTAGCCGCTTCCTTGATGGAGATGGCTACTGGCGGTTGTTTAACCTCGAACGTGAAGGACTTGTCCGAGAAGACTGTGATCACTACAGGCACAATCTTTCCGGCGCTCTGCTGGGTAGCAGCGTTGAACTGCTTGCAGAAGTCCATAATGTTCAAGCCTTTGGAACCGAGAGCCGGTCCTACCGGAGGAGCTGGATTGGCAGCCCCCGCTTTGATCTGGAGCTTGATGAATCCGGTAACTTCTTTTGCCATAATTGTTTGTTATTCTTTTGTTACTTGAGTAAAGCTGAGTTCCAGCAGGGTCTTCCTGCCGAAAATCACAACTACAACTTTGAGTTTGCTTCTGTCTTCTTCGATAGCGTCAACCGTACCGTTGAAACCGCTGAACGGGCCGTCCGTGATCTTCACAGATTCGCCGACCTCGAAATTGACCTCGGTCTCGACAGGGTTGTCCACATTCTGATCCTGATTACCGATAATCCACTGCGCCTCTTCTTCGCGGATAGGCACAGGGACTCTTTCTGTCATATTTCCGGATGTCTTCTTTTCAGTGAGGAAGCCGGACATTCCAGGGATGTCGTTGCGGATAATGTACTCGAGTTCCGGGCAAAGTTGAGCCTGTATCAAGACATAACCAGGATAAAGCAGTCTTTCGACCACTTTCCTTTTGTTATTCTTGGTGACGATCTCACGCTTTACCGGAACAAGCACCTGCGCGACCTGATCCTTCAGCCCAAAGCGCTCTATCTCCTTCTCGAGATAGTCTTTGGCTTTCTTTTCCTTGCTTCCAGCTGTCCTGAGGACATACCATTTCATGTCAGCCATATGGTAATCAAAAAATTACAATGTGTAAATCGCTGTCATAAGATGCTCGAAAGCGAAGTCAACCACGAAGAGAACAACAGCAAGAATCACAGTGGCGACCATAACGAGAAGGGCGGAGCTCTGAAGCTTCTCCCAGCTTGGCCACGTGACTTTCTTGGTGAGTTCAACGAATGACTCTTTGCAATAGTTAATGAACTTTCTCATCTTTGCATTTAATGGACTCCGTAATTTGGAAGCGTCTACGAAGTCTGTTAAACAATTACCAAATCGTAACCTTTGATATTTGCAGGGGAAGCAGGATTCGAACCCACATCGACGGTTTTGGAGACCGCTGAACTACCCTTGTTCTATTCCCCTATAAAAGGCGGCGCCTTGCGGGTCACCGCCTCTGTATGGTGTAGAATTACTCTACGATCTTGATAACCTGGCCTGCACCTACGGTACGTCCACCTTCGCGGATGGCGAACTGGAGACCTTCGTTGAGGGCTACAGGAGTGATGAGCTGAACGTCGATCTCAACGTTGTCGCCCGGCATAACCATCTCGACTCCTTCAGGAAGGCTGATCTCACCGGTAACGTCGAGAGTACGGATGAAGAACTGAGGACGATACTTGTTGTGGAATGGAGTGTGACGTCCACCCTCTTCCTTCTTGAGGACGTAGATCTGAGCCTTGAAGTGCTTGTGAGGGGTGATTGAGCCTGGCTTGGCTACAACCTCGCCTCTCTTGACTTCCTTCTTGTCGATACCGCGGAGAAGAAGACCTACATTGTCTCCGGCCTCTCCCTGGTCGAGGAGCTTGCGGAACATCTCGACACCGGTAACAACGGTGTTTCTTGGAGCGTCACCGAAGCCGACGAGCTCAACAGGATCGTTGACGTGGATGGTACCGGTCTCGATACGTCCGGTAACTACGGTTCCACGGCCGGTGATTGAGAAGATGTCCTCGATAGGCATAAGGAACGGCTTCTCGTTCTGACGTACAGGCTGAGGAATGTACTCGTCAACTGCGTCCATGAGTTCCATAACCTTGTCTTCCCACTCTTTCTCTCCGTTGAGGGCGCCGAGGGCGGATCCGCGGATGATAGGGCAGTTCTCATCGAACTTGTAGAATCCGAGAAGGTCACGGATTTCCATCTCTACGAGGTCAAGCATCTCGGCATCGTCAACAAGGTCAACCTTGTTCATGAAGACGAGGATCTTAGGTACGTTCACCTGACGGGCGAGCAGGATGTGCTCACGGGTCTGAGGCATAGGACCGTCGGTGGCGGCTACAACGAGGATTGCACCATCCATCTGGGCGGCACCGGTAACCATGTTCTTAACGTAGTCAGCGTGGCCTGGGCAGTCTACGTGAGCATAGTGGCGCTTCTCTGTCTCGTACTCTACATGAGCGGAGTTGATGGTGATACCACGCTCCTTCTCTTCAGGAGCATTGTCAATCTGATCGAAGGACTTAACCTTGTCGGCGTTACCGGAGACTCTCTCGGCGAGAACCTTGGTGATAGCGGCGGTCAAAGTAGTCTTACCGTGGTCAACATGGCCGATAGTACCGATGTTAACGTGCGGCTTCGTTCTTTGGAAAGTTTCTTTTGCCATAATATTATGATTTAAATGAGTAAACTAAATAATGCAGTTTGAGCCGGTGATGGGATTTGAACTCATGACCTCATCCTTACCAAGGATGCGCTCTACCCCTGA
>CAVEYE010000002.1:0-2074 GCA_963619595.1 bacterium
ATCCTCGCCATCATCGCCCTCGCCCTGTGAAGCTGCGAGGCGGAGGTGCTTTCCGCGTTTCCGCCCGTGACGGCGGCCTGCCAGGCTTGTTGTTTTACTTTGAGGAATCCGGCAGAGTGAACCTCGGCGAGTACTTGAATTTCACCGTGCGCTCTCCGTTGAAGTCCTGCCAGTGCAGGGTCAGCAGGTCTCCGGCCTTGACGCCGGTGAGGACATCGTCCAGCTTGAAGGCCACGAAACTCTCGGCGATGGTGAGGTCGGTCACGTCCCCGTTGCTGTCGTGTCTGAGGTAGAGGTCATTGGTCTGCGGATCGACACCGAGGTCGATGTAGTGCTGTATTCCCCGGTTCCGTCCCCACCAGGCCGCGATGTGCAGGGAGAGATAGCCGTCCTCGCAGACCGTGAGCCAGTCGTCGTAGACCGTCACGCTCGAACCGTCGACCTTCTTGAACTCCTCGTCGTAGAGAACAGGACTTTTGGTGCGGACCGAGTCGATCCACTGTACCTTGACGGTCTTGGAGAAGCGGTCGTTTTTCTTCGAGGTCTCCGAGTACTTCAGCAGGGCGCGCACCTCCTTCCCGTAGCCGTTGGTCCAGTCTGTGGGTTCAAGAGTGGTGAGCGAGTCCACCTGGAAGTAGGACCGCCCGTCGGCCGTGGTCTTCACGGTGACGAGAGCGTCCGGATTCAGAGTGAAATCCGAGTAGTAGTCAGAGTCCATAGTAGAACAGGATGTCATCGAGGCTGGCAGAACCAGGAGGGCCGCCAGCAGGAATTTGAAATTTTTCAATGGTTTCATAGTGTCTGTTTTGTAAAAATCACAATATTCAAAATCCATAAGCGCAGGATCCTTGCGTAAAGATGCGAAAAAAATGATTAACTTGCGGCCGTTTCGCGGAAATATAAAAGCTTCGCACGATGGACAGGTACAGGGACATCCACACCTATGACATAAAAATGCTCAGGAATATGCCCGGTCTCATTGAATATGACGGGCAGATGTTCATCTGCAACGACATGGACGAGGCCTTTCCGAAGCTGATTCTGCAGCTTGTTCCGCTGCCCGCCAAGATGAGGTTCACCGCCATATTCCTGTGCCTTGCCGGCAGCGCCACCGTCAAGGTGTCCGGCAACACATATTCAGTGGAAGAGAATGTGATGCTGATGCTCAGTGTCGGCAACATCGTCGAGGAGGTGGTCTACAGCGATGATTTCCGGGCGGTGTCGGTGGCGATCATGCCGGACAGCGAACTTCTTAAATTCACCTACAGCAGCACCCGTTTCCTCCGTAACGCACTTTATGAACCCGGCACCCTGACGCTGACTTCGGAGGAGAGCAAGCGTATGGTCTCCTTTTTCCAGACGGTCAAGGGCATCCTCACTCTGGATTCGGAGATGTTCAGGAAGGAGGCTCTCGAAGGCGCTTCCATCATGCTTGCGAGCTACCTGTCCTCCAAACTGGCGACGAAGGCCAACAAGTCCATCCCTCAGATGGGTAAATGGAGGAGCAACGACATCCTCCGCCGTTTTCTGACCGAGGTCAGCCAGCACTACACCGTCGAGCGAAGTGTCCAGTACTATGCCAGCAGGCTGTTCATCTCGCCCAAGTACTTCGCCCAGATCATCTTCCACGAGTCCGGCAAGCATGCCAAGGATTGGATCCGGGAATTTGTCATCAAGGATGCCAAGACAATGCTCCAGAACGGCAACTACACCGTGCAGGAGGTCAGCGAGGCCCTTCATTTCCCGAACCAGTCATTCTTCGGCAAGTATTTCAAGGAGGCTGTCGGCTGCTCGCCCCGCCAGTTCAAGGCTCTCTGCGAGTCCTCCTCCGACCGCCTCGCCTCACCTCAGGACACCCCTCACCTCACCGTCTGAAGACCGGTCTCGTCAGCGGAGACTGAGTCTTCGTCAGCGGAGATCGTGTCCTCGGAGGAACACTTTGCTGATGAACGGGGTGTGATGGCAATAGGGGATGAAGGCCAGGGACGTGACTCGACCGGAAGCCGGACCGGAAGCCGTGGCTGGTTGCGGAAGGGTCACGATCAGGTTGGCGAGCTTGCCGGCGGTGACCGAG
>CAVEYE010000003.1:0-7606 GCA_963619595.1 bacterium
CCAGTTCGTCGCTGTCCATCATACTCTTGTAGAGGGTGAGGTCGGCGAGGGTCGAAATACCGTACTGCGAACGGACGGTCACCGAAGCCTTCTCGTTGTAGGAGCCGGACTTGGTGCTGACATAAACGACACCGTTGGCGGCACGTGAACCGTAGATGGAGGTCGCGGACGCATCCTTGAGGACGCTGATGCTCTCGATGTCGTTCGGGTTCATCGCCATGATGGAACGAGCCGATGAAGGAATACCGTCGATCACATAGAGAGGAGTCGAGCTTGACCCGAGGGAACCTACTCCGTGGAGGGTCATGGACACGGCGTTGTCACCGGCAACACCCGAGGTGGTGAGGACGGAAAGACCGGCCACCTGTCCCTGGAGGGCGTCGAGAGCCGAGGATGAAGGAGAGTTCTTGACAACATCGGCCTTCACCGTGGTGACAGAACCTACGATGGAACTTACCTTCTTGGCTGAACCGTAACCGATGACGACAGCGTCGTCGAGCACGTCCCTGTCTTCTTCAAGAGAGAAGTCGATGGTGGTTCTGCCCTTAACTTCAGCGGTGGAGGTGACGAAACCGATCACAGACACCGTGATTTTTCCTTTTGAGGAGACACTGATGGTGTACTTGCCATCGATGTCAGTCGACGTTCCGGTCAAGGTGCCGTCCACCATGACGGTGGCTCCCGGGATAGGAGCTCCGCTGGACGCTTCCTTGACGGTACCAGACACTTTGACTGTCTGGGCTGAGGCTATGCCTATGCTGACAAGCAGACACAGCGCTAGTGCGAAAAATTTTTTACTCATAAGCTTAAAACTTTGTTAAACTCAGCGTTTAGTAAAACTTTAATAAAACATAAATAGTTATTCATCCAAATTGGCCTTCACCCCCGCCAAAAAAGGATTTCGGCCGCATAATCATAGATTTACTAATTGTCCGAATGCAAAAGAACGAAAGTTTTTTCAAAATTCCAATAGCAGAAAATGTTACCTTGTTGAATATATTGCCAAAATCAATCGTTTTACGAATTTATCACACGAAAAGATGACCGCAGGAATGCTTTCATATTGGAAGATAACCCCGCCGGCAAGTTACAATCCGGAAGCGGGGATTTTTTTTAATTTTTTAGATAAACGCTTATAAAAATGCCAACTATTTCATTTCACACCGCTTGCGTCAAGTGGAAAGCCGACAAGAAAAACTATGTGGAGGAAATCTTCGGTGTTTTTAGCGAATTTACGGTAAAGCTTAATGCTCTTTTCTATAAAATTATGACTTTTTCTTTGATTGGCCAAGTGGATTTTGTCATTTTTCTATTTTTATTGTACCAGCCTCAAAAAGTAGACACGTCAATTTTTGGAATGAAGCATTCCAGGGCAGGATGAAGGCAGTCTGCTAGCCGTGAAACATCAATACAGGCAGCCGAATGCCCACAATGGAATTTTCTTGCCGCTGGCCGTATCGATGTTGTCAACGGCAAGAGCGGCGTTCCGGATGTCTTCATCGGCTATCTGCGAGTAGTCTTTCCCGGCACCTCCGACCTCCACGACAGTGTCGCGGTCTATCCGGAAGTCACCGGTCTTGAGTCCGCCGTATTCCAGCCGGTGACCTGCGGATGCAAGCTGGTTACAGAAGAATGTTTCCCGGACAGTACCTATCTCAGGTTCGCTGTCGGAAAACGTGTAAAGGAGGTTTGTGTTGTCCATCAGAATTTTATCCGGTTTCTGAAGATCAGTAACCGTGTCAAGTCCTGCATAGAGACAACGGATGAGTTTGGCCTCATCAAGGTATTCCAGATACTTCAATAAGGTCACTCGGTCTATGCCTACACTCTTCGATAATTTCGAGATGTCCACCAGATATGGTAGCATTACGGATATCACTTGAAGTAATGCTTTGATTTTTCGGGTGTTTGACACATTCACTCCGCGGATTATCACAAGCCTTGATTCCCAATCTATAGAGTCCATCAGGCTTCTGATTAACGCCATCGGCACGTCAGACAGATACTCAAGATGCTTCTCAAATAAACTTTCCATACATTATACGAATTTACGCAAAGATGGAAATGTTTAGCCGACTAAACAGATTTGGGATAAAAATGCTTAGTCGGCTAAACAGACAGACAAGTCAAATTGATGTGTCGGGCGTGACGGGGTCATTCCGAGTCCAAATCGACACCGTCACTTGAGATGTGGTGCGTGACGGGAGCGGATAAGGCTGAATATGATCCCGTCACACACGATGACTTGCGTGGCGGGTGCGTTTCGGAGCCAAACCGACACCGTCACACACGATGACAAATAGAACTGCCTTACTGCTCGAGGATCTTGTTCTGCTCGGCGACGGAAGCGTCGTGGATGGCGGTGAAGACAGCGGTGATGAAAGCCTCGTCGAGACCGTAGTCACGACCTTTCTCGATCATCGTGGACAGGATGCTGTCCCAACGGGCGGACTGCACGATGGCGATGTTGTGTTCCTTCTTGAACTCGCCGATCTTCTGCGAGATCTTCATCCTTGAGCCAAGTTCCATCAGCAGGTTCTCGTCGATGACGTCGATCTGTGTCCTGAGCTGCTCGATGTTCTCGTTGTACTCACGGTCATCGGTCGACTTCTGACGGACGGTCAGGCTCTCCAGAAGAGTCTTCAGATCCGCCGGCACAAGTTGCTGCTTGGCGTCGCTGAGAGCGCAGGACGGATCGCAGTGCGACTCGACCATCAGTCCGTCGAGTCCGAGATCCATAGCCCTCTGCGACAACTCTTTAAGATACTTTCTGGAGCCGCCCATGTGGCTAGGGTCGGCGAAAAACGGAAGCGTCGGGAACATCGTCCTGAGTTCCACGGCCATCTGCCAGCCCGGCAGGTTCCTGTACGGGATCTTCTGCGAGGTCGAGAAGCCGCGGTGGATAACGCCCAGCTTTCTGACTCCGGCCCTGTTGAGTCTCTCGAGGGCACCCACCCAGAGGTCGAGGTCAGGGTTGACAGGATTCTTCACCAGCACAGGGATCTCGGTGTCCTTCAAGGCATCGGCGATCTCCTGCACGAGGAAAGGATTGGCCGTCGTGCGGGCTCCGAGCCAGACCATATCGATGCCGTACTTGAGGCACTCGTAGACGTGCTTCTCGTTGGCGACCTCGGTGCAGACCTTCATTCCGAACTCGTTTTTCACCTTCTGGAGCCATTTCAGGCCCGGCGTCCCGACTCCCTCGAAAGATCCAGGATGGGTGCGCGGCTTCCATATTCCTGCACGGAAAACGTGGATGCCGAATTCCTTAAGCCCTTTGGCGGTCATCATCATCTGCAGCTCTGATTCGGCGCTGCAGGGGCCGGCGATGACGAGAGGAGGGATGGTCTCGTCGAAGAATCCCCACTGCGAAACGGGGACGATGTCAAGTTTGCGTTCCATAACTATCTATAAATCTTTATTTTCCAAATATTATCGCAGAATCTTCTTGATTCTGTTGGCCTCGTGGATGAGTTCCTCTATGCGTTCGCCGTCATAGTCGGCGATGGCGTCGCGGAAGTCCTTCATCTTCTCAAGGTAGGTGTCGATGACGTGCAGCACGTTGTCGCGGTTCTGCTCAAGGATCGGCACCCACATCTCGGCGGAGCTCTTCGCCAGACGCACCGTCGAGGAGAAGCCTCCGGAAGCGAGGTCGAAGATGTGCTTCTCGTCCTTTTCCTTGTCAAGCACCGTGAGAGCGAGCGCGAAGGAAGTGACGTGAGAGATGTGCGACACGTAGGCCGTGTGCACGTCGTGGTTGTCGGCGTTCATGAAAATCGGGCGCATGTTCAGCGCATCGTACAGTCCTTCAATGGTTTTGACGGCCTGCGGATCCGAGTCCTCGGTGTTGGCGAAGATGCAGGCGCGCCCGTCGAAGAGATTGGGCATAGCGGCCCACGGGCCTGAATATTCAGTACCCGCCATCGGGTGCGTGGCGATGAAGCGGCCGCGCAGGGGGTGGTACTTCACCGCCCGCACGATGTTGCTCTTCGTGGAGCAGGTGTCAATCACGATCTTCTTTCCGCAGCCTTCTTCTTTGAATATGTCAAGCACCTGAGGGAGCATCTTGACGGCCGCTCCGACCGGAATCGCAATCACTGTGATGTCGCTGCGGCGCACGCAGTCCTCGAACGGGACGATCTCGTCCACGAGTTCCATCTTTCCGGCCGCGGCGGCGTTCACTGGATCGGCCTCAACGCCCAGCACCCGCTCGGCGAACCCGCGCCTCTTGAGGTCGATCGCCATCGAACCTCCGATCAGTCCCAAACCTATGATTCCAACAATCATTCTATGAATATCTCAATGAATACCTTTATGAATATTTCAGCTAAAGTATCTCGCCGATGACTTTCTCGATCTCCCCGCGGGCCTTGTCCAGGGTCTCAGGCTTGGCGCACAGGGAGACCCTGATGTAGTTCTCGCCGTTCCGGCCGAAGATGTAGCCGGGGGTGATGAACACACCGGCTTTGTACAGAATGCGCTGAGAAAGAGCCTCGCCGGCGGTCATTCCGCTCTCGGCGTACTTTGACGGCACCCTTCCCCAGAGAAAGAGTCCTGCGGTGTCGTGGTCGTAGACAGCCCCCAAGGTGTCGAAGATCCGGCCCGCTGCGATGCGTCTGCGGACATATTCAGAATTCAGTTCCTCGAACCACTCGGGGGTCTGCCGCAAGGCTTCCACTGCCGCGAGCTGCAGCGCCTTGAACATTCCGGAGTCCATCTGGCTCTTGACCTTCAGCACTTCCGCGATGATTTCCGGCGCACCGCCGACCATTCCGATTCGCCATCCGCTCATGTTGTGGGCCTTGCTGAGGGAGTTCAGTTCAAGGCAGCACTCCTGAGCCCCGCGCGCCGCAAGAATCGACAGCGGCTTGCCGCAAAGGATGAATGAATATGGGTTGTCGTTGACAATGAGAATCTTGTGTTTGAGGCCGAAGTCCACCAGCCTCTGGTAAAGTTCGGGAGTGGCCTTAGCGCCAGTCGGCATATTCGGATAATTCGTCCACATCACCTTCACGCCCTCGAGATCCATCTTCTCCAGAGCGTCGAAATCCGGCCACCAATGGTTCTCCTCCTTCAGGTCGTAGGTCAGGATTTGCGCCCCGACAAGTTTGGAAGCCGATGTGTAGGTCGGATAGCCCGGATCCGGGACAAGCACCTTGTCGCCAGGGTTGACAAAAGCCATTGAGATCAGAAGAATCCCTTCCTTCGAACCGACGAGCGGCTGCACGCCTCCTTCCGGATTCAATTTAACTCCGTAATAGCTTGAGTACCAGTCAGCAAAAGCTTGTCTCAGTACCGGAAGGCCCTTGTAGTTCTGATAGGCGTGGTTGCCAGGCTTGCGGGCGGCCTCGACCAAAGCGTCGATGGCGGCCTGCGGGGGCATTCCGTCCGGGGCTCCGATGCCGAGATTGATTATCTTGTCCTTTCCCTCGGCCGTGCGGGACGCGTTGACCGCGTCAAGCTCCTTCTGCTTGCGGGAGAAGTAATATTCCTGAACAGACTGCGTTCTTTTTGCTGGTTCGATGATCATATTTGTCGAGTTTGTTATTTCGTTGATTTATATTCACCTAAGATGTTGAGTCCGGCCATCAGAGGCCTGACGGCCTTCAGCGCCTGACGGTAGCGCTCGTAAGTCGCAAACTTGATGTCCACGTAGAAGAAGTACTGCCACTCCTGCCCGGGGATCGGCAGGGACTGGATCCTGGTAAGGTTCATGTCGTAGAACGACAGTATTGTCAGGACCTGGGCCAGAGAACCCGGTTTGTGGGGCAGGGTGAAGCAGAGCGAGGCCTTGTCTATCTCGCGGCGAGGGACCGTGATCGCATCGTCGAGGATCAGGAAGCGGGTGAAGTTCTGCTTGTAGGTCTCGATGTTGGCGGCGAGGATCTCCAGACCGTTCTGCTCGGCGGCGAGTTCAGAGGCGACAGCACCTATCCCCTTCAGGCCGCCGCGGGCGATGTCGATGGCGCTCTTGGCCGTGTCTTCCGACTCCACCATAGTGATCCACGGGCAGTTGCGCTCGAAGAACTGGCGGGTCTGGTTGATGGCCATATAGTGGGTCCTTACCTCCTTGATGTCGTGGATGTCCTGGCCGGGCAGCGCCATCAGGTTCTGGTGTATGGGGATGTAGACCTCACCTTTAATCTTATAGGGGTTGGAACGAAGAAGCTCGAAGTTTGGAATGAGACCGCCCGAAATCGTGTTCTCGATGGCCATCGCTATGGCCTGCGAGTGTCCGGCGGCCGTCTCCTTGAACAGTCCCTCGAAGGTAGGACACTCCACGATGGAGACCTCCTCCCCTCTCGCCGAGTAGAATTCCCTCGCCGCCTTCTCGTGGAAGCAGCCTCTGTAGCCCTGTATCGCGATTTTCTTCATATTTATCCGTTATCTTTCACAGCTTCTCCGTGGCGCCTCCACGCCGGCCGGAAGCTTTGGCTCATAAAAAACGGCCGCCCGGAAAGTTCCGGACAGCCGCATATTCATCTTCCTTTTTTATGAATACTTTCGCACACGCTCGTCCGGTCCTCTACCTGCTGCGGTAAAAGAAATAAAAACCGAAAGAATAAAATCGTGTGCTCATCATCATAACGTCGCGAAGATAGCAAATTTGAATGAATATGTCCCTAAAAATTTAACGAATATGCCGGAATGGCGTTTGAACCCGTCTCCCGCCGTTCCGCGACTCGTTGATTAAACGGTCATAATCTCCTTCTCCTTTGCTGAAACAAGTTCGTCGACAGCCTTCACCTTGGCGTCGGTGGCCTTCTGGATCTCGTCCTCGCCCTCCTTACGGACATCCTCGGAGAACTCGCCGGCCTTCTCGGCCTTCTTCAGAGCGTCAACTCCGTCGCGGCGAGCGTTGCGGATCGCCACCTTGATGTTCTCGCCGGCGGCCTTGGCCTTCTTGATCAGATCCTTGCGCCTGTCCTCGGTGAGAGGAGGGATAGGGCAACGGATGACCTCGCCATTGTTCTGCGGGGTAAAACCGAGATTGGCGACCATGATAGCCTTCTCGATGACAGGGATCATGTTCTTCTCCCACGGCTGGATGGCTATGGTCTTTGCGTCAGGCACGGTCACGGAGGCCACCTGAGGCACAGGAGTCTGCGATCCGTAGTAGTCAACCATCACGTTGTTGAGAATCGATGGATTGGCCTTTCCGACGCGGTAGGTCTTGAGGTCTTCCTCAAGGAACAGCACAGAGTCTTCCATCTTGGACTTGACTCCGCCGATGATTTCTTTAGCTTTGTCTGTAAGCATAGTCTATTGTGTTAATGTTTTTTCGTATTTTTGGATTTACACTGCGGCTTCCTTCGGGTTCCGGGTGGCGGGCTTCCTTCGGGTCTCGGTGGCGGGCTTCCTTCGGGTTCCCGGCTTTCCTCCGGGGCTTCCTTCAGATTCCGGTGACGGGCTTCCTTCGGGTTCCCCCACAGAGATTCCTTCAGATCCCGGCTTTCCTCCGGGGGGCTTCCGTCGGATTCCGGTGACGGCTTCCTTCGGGTCACCCACAGAGATTCCTTCGGTTTCCTGGCACAGGCTTTCCGCCTCCGTAGGCCGGATCTACTTGTGCACGAGAGTGCCGACCTTCTCTCCTTCGATGAGTTTC
>CAVEYE010000004.1:0-5629 GCA_963619595.1 bacterium
CCGTCACTGCCGTGACGGGAAATAAGGTGTTTCGCACATGCGAAACTTAAATTAAATTTTCAACCGCGAAGTTACCTAATTTCAACGAATCCTCAACTCCGGTGCGGATTTTTAATGAATATGACATCTTATGACTATTGAATATGCTATCGATTGCCGGAAGCCGGGCCTCCGGTTGCGCGGCACCTCAAGCACCTGCTGTCACAGGATTTCCTTGTAAGTTCCGTTGTCGTAAAAGACCAGAATTTTGCTTATACGGGGATCGTTTCCCGGCTTGACCGCCGGTTCCTGCGTTTCAGCCGCTGCCTGCTCCACATCATCCGGCTCGTCAGGAAAGAGGGTATCGACTTCGTTCTCAACAGGTTCGGCAGCGTTTAGGACCTTCTGTGGGGCCGTGAGAATCGCATTTTCGGACGCAACCGCATCACCTCCTGAGATTTTGTACATTTTCCCGTTGCCAGTGATCAGCCAGTCGATGTTCAGGTTAGGGTAGCACTTAGCCATACCGACTATGAAATCGTAGCCCGGCTTGTTCCTGCCCGCAAGGATGTGCGACACGCTGGCCTTGGCGACACCTATCTTTTCGGCGAACTGAGACTGGGTGATGTTTTCCGCCTTCAGGAAATTCTGCAAACGCTTGTCCATTACAAATGTGATTTGTTTACAAAAGTAATGTAAAAGATTGTAAAATGCAAATCACGCAGGAATGTTACAAAACTAAACAAGAGGGGAGAGGCTGTATTCAGTCATTGAAGTCAAAGATTAAATAATTTATAATATATTTTGGGTATAAGATAGTTAGATGTATGTAAACAAGCTTTTAATCCAGCATTTCCGGCCATTATCGGTATTGTTTAGCTCCGAATCTTTTACAAAAGAATGATATAAATATTGATAATTATCTGATATTAAATATATTAATCTATTGCTAAATTTAGGATAACCTACCCTTATTTTATAAAATTAAACAGATGTGCAAAAATGCGGAAATTACATTTTTGTAAATGGGCGAATTACATTTGTAATCGCAATTTTGCTGCTAAAATGTTTAGTCCGGATACATCCTGCCGCCTTCAGGTAACTTTTGTGAGAATTTGATTTTTCTGCGAGATAACGTAACTTCGCGTCGATTTTAAATTCTGAACGAGATGATACCTTCTCTGCATATAGAGGACTACAACTACGATCTCCCTAACGAGCGGATAGCCAAATACCCTCTCGAGCGCCGCGATTCTTCAAAACTTCTGCGCTACGAGGACGGAAATGTCAGTGAATCTGTCTTCAGGGATATTCCTTCATTGCTTCCCGCCGGGTCGCTGATGATATTCAATGACACTAAGGTCGTTCCTGCGAGGCTTCACTTCCTGAGGGAGACAGGCGCGCACATCGAGATTTTTTGTCTTGAGCCGGTTGATCCACCGGAGTACAACACCGCGTTCGCTGCCACGAGCCGCTGTCGCTGGAAATGCGTGATAGGCAACGCCAAACGCTGGAAGAACGACACTCTGAGCCTCTATAATCCCCATTCCGACGCTGTGGTGGCCGCGATGGGGCTGAGAGCCGACCTTGTCGAGAGGAACGGAGAGACCGGAGTCGTGGAGTTCTCCTGGCAGGACGGCAATCCGTTCTCGAGGGTGCTTGAGATCTGCGGCACAGTGCCGATCCCTCCCTACCTTAACCGTGAGACGGAAGCCATTGACACAGAGCGTTACCAGACACTCTATGCGAGGGTGAGAGGCTCGGTGGCGGCCCCTACCGCAGGTCTGCATTTCACCGATGAGGTCCTCGAAGCGATCTCCGCCAAGGGTATCGGCAGGGAAAACGTCTGCCTCCACGTGGGAGCCGGCACCTTCCTGCCCGTGAAAAGTTCCGACGTGGCCGAACATCCTATGCACAGAGAGCCTTTCGTGGTCTCCCTCAGCCTTCTGAAGCGGATCAGGGACAACAAGTCCAAACTAATAGCGGTCGGCACCACGTCCGTCAGGACGCTGGAATCCCTGTACTATGTCGGCGTGAGCTGCATCGAAAACGGCGAGCCGCAAGATGTAGGACAATGGGTCCCCTACGAGCGTGAGTACACATATTCATTGAAAGAGTCGCTGGACGCCATCATCGCTTATCTGCAGAGTCACGGCCTCGAGGAACTCAAGGTCGGCACCAGGATCATCATAGTTCCGGGCTTCCGTTTCCGCCTCGTCGACATCCTCGTGACGAACTTCCATCAGCCGGAAAGTACTCTGATTCTGCTGGTTTCGGCCTTTGTGGGCGGCGACTGGAGGCGTATTTACGACTATGCGCTGGCCAACGGTTTCCGCTTCCTGAGTTACGGCGACAGCTCGCTGCTTTTCCGCAGGGGGTGACGCTGGACCGCCCGTCCCGCGGCCGTAAGCGAGACCGCCTTACATCATCTTGCTAAAGTGAAGTTTATTCATTACTTTTGCGGATGACATTGAAGTCATAGAAACGCAGTCATAAAAATAATTCTACTCAACTTTCGCAAGTAACTGAATCCATGTGCGAAACTTAAATAATTCTATTATGGCAGAAACCTCCGAATTTGACAGCATCTGTCCTTACAATGACGCAGAGGCTGTCGAGGCTTTGAACAAAGTCGCCAACCACCCGGCTGTGCTGGCTATTTCTGAATATCTTTTCCCGGACGAGCCGATCACATTCCTGAGAAATTCCCTCAAGAGTGTCCACAGCATCGATGAGTTCCAGGAAATCGTCATGAACAAGGCGGTTTCCTGGGTCCTGGACCACACGATACACAATTTCTCCTACGACGGCATCAGCTACCTCAAAGAGATGAAGGGCAAGTTCCTGGCGATGTCCAACCACAGGGACATCATTCTCGACCCTGCGATCACGCAGCAGGTGCTGTTCAAGAACGGCATTCCGATGACGGAGATCTGCGTCGGTGACAACCTCATCAAGCAGAGCAAGACGGTCGAGTACCTCCTCCGCTCGAACAGGATGATCAGCGTGATCCGCGGCATCTCGGCCAGGGAACTTTATCTTTCCTCGCAGGTGCTTTCCCGTTACATACGTCAGACCATCACTTCAGGTAAAGCCTCCATCTGGTTGGCACAGAGGCAGGGACGAACCAAAGACGGAATCGACACGACCGAACAGGGACTCCTCAAAATGCTGGACATGAGCGGCCAGAAATCCTTCAAGGAGAACTTTATGGAACTCAACATAATCCCGCTCAGCATCTCTTATGAATATGAACCTTGCGATGTCCGCAAGGCCCGCGAGATCCTTATCTCACGCACTCAGAAATATGTCAAGTCACACACCGAGGACATGCACAGCATCGTCATCGGCATCAGGCAGCAGAAAGGCAACGTGCATCTTAACTTCGGTCTGCCTCTGACGGCCGACGAGATCGAGATGGCGTCTAAATGTGACAAGAACGACCGTTACCAGGCGATCCGCCACGCCGTCGACAAGAGGATCATTGCAGGCTACCAGCTCTGGAAGACGAACTACATCGCCTACGACCTGGTGAACCACAGTTACAAGTACTCCGAACTTTACACTCCTGAGGATGTGGAGTCGTTCACCGAGTACACGGAACACAAACTTGACAAGGTAGAGCGCCGTCTGAACCGTGCTGAACTCCGTGATATCTTCCTCCGCATCTACTCAAACCCTGTGGAATCGAAGGAACGTCTTGTTTCAGGCGAACCTCTTAGGCAAGAGTGATTAAAACAAGATTGTTATTCGCATTAACATTTTTGTTAAGCGAAATTCGGGCCCATTTGAAGGCTTTTGACAAACAAAAAACAGAATCCCGAAAACGGAATTCTGTTTTTTTTGCGTTACGAATTCTGAGCGTGTCGCCGCTGTTCATAGAGGTTTGCTCGAAGGCGGATTCCGGACGATTGTCCGTCAGCCCGGCAGTGCACTAGAACAGACTATCGACGCTTGCTATGACTTCTTCGGCCGAAAGTTCGGTGCTGAGGATCAGGTCAGGCTTCTTGAGTTCGAAGCCCTTGCTGGAGGCGTTTAGCATTCCCGCGCCGGTGATGTTCAGCATAACGGTCTCGTCTTTCTTGACGGTGCCTTCGTCCAGAGCTTTTTTCAGAGCGGCCACCGCCGTGGCGGACGCGGGGAAGATGTCGTAGCCTTCCTTGTTGTAGAACTGGAGCATCCAGTACACGATGTCGTCGTTGGTGATTCTGAAGAAATCGCCGTGAGATTCTTTAAGGGTGTCGAAAAGGCCTCCGGCGAGGCTGTAAGGCGGTTTTCTGTTGGAAAGCACCTTGGCGAGGATGACCTCCGCGCTCTTCCTTGACTCTTCTGGGGAGATCGGCACGAGTTCCCTCGACCCGGCCTTCCAGGAATCGTACATCAGGGTGAACGGTGCGTTCTGCGAGCAGTAGATCCTCATCTTGTTCTCGCCGAAGCGTCCGTCCGCCCCGAGCCTGCAGGCGTTCTCCCAGGCCGCGATCGCTCCGGTGCCGCTGCCGACCGCCTGGAAATAGGCGTCCGGGATGCGTCCGATTGCCTCCACGGCGCTGAGCACTGTAGTTCCCATTCCGTCTCGTCTGGCAACGTTCTTCGCGCCTCCTTCGGCCAGGTACTTAGAATCCTTGCACAGTTTCTCACCCAGCGCGATGGCATCATAGTAGTCCGTGCCGTTAGGGGTCGCTATGACCTTGACGCAAGGTTTCAGCTTCTTGACGAACCAGAGGTCGCTGACATTGTCGTTAGGAATGCAGATGACAATCGGAATGTCGTTGTCGGAGCAGACCCTGGCGAAGGCTCTGGCCGTGTTGCCGGCCGACTGCACTACGAGGATTCTCTTGTCGTTCTTCGGAAGTCTGGCGCAGACGGAGAACGCCTCGGTCTCCTTGAACGAGCAGGTCTCCATCTTGGCCCCGTGTTTAGGCACATAGCCGGAAAGCGTGATGTAGAGATTGTCCATCCCGAAAAGGTCGGCGAGTCCTTTGCTCTTGTAGGTGACAGGGGCGTGGGAATGTCTCAGCGTCCTGTTGACAGGAAGCCATTCCGCGTACCTGTAGAGACCTTTAAGGTCGTCACGCGGGGTGAACTTCTTGTTTTCGTACACGGCTCTGACCAGCGACGGGGTCTTGGCCTCGGGGTCGGCCAGCATCCAGCCGGCGTCCGGGAAGATCCTTCCCGTGGCCACATCCATAAGCTGGTAAGCGGTTCCTTTGTATTTCATTTATATATTCAGTTTTAATTATTTCCTATAAATTCTGCAGCAGCCAGAACATGTATGCGGCATAGCAGAGAATGAATATGATTCCGTCCGCCCTGTCGATTTTCTTGCCCTTGCCCGTGTAGGCGCTGCCAAGCAGAAGAAGACCCGAGGCGATCAGCACTCCCATGTCCACGATTGTCATTCCACCGAATGAAAGTCCCGACGGGTTGCCCGGCAGAATTTTGTAGCCCAACGCGCTGACTCCGAGGATCAGCAGGATGTTGCCGATGTTCGAGCCGATGATGTTTCCGAGGGCGAGCTGGTCCTTCTTCTTGGCCGCCGCGACGATGCAGGTGACGAGTTCCGGCATGGAAGTGCCTCCGGCCAGGATTGTGACAGCGATGAACTTGTCGCTGATGTGCAGCATCCTGGCGATCTGCGTGGCGCTGCCGA
>CAVEYE010000005.1:0-8295 GCA_963619595.1 bacterium
TCATTGTCGGTCTTCGGTACGCCGGAACGCCCGGCGGAACTTTAATCTTTTATACCCGTCTCTTCCTTGATTCTTTCGTAGGACGAGATCATCTTGTCGTAGTCGCCGGGGTCTCTCCACAAGGATCTTGATCCTGCATATTCATTGATGGCGACGGTGGTGTAGCCGTCGGCGAGCCGTCCCGGCCTTGAACACCAGGTGAGCGTGAGTTCCGGTGCGAGCAGACTTTTGCCGCCGAACCGGTCCCTTGCGAAGCGCAGCGTCACCATCATCCCGACCTGCGTGTTCCTGGCGCTCATGTTCGAGATGAGATTGCCCATTGAATATACCACCGGCACGCTTCTGACCCCGATTCCGTCGTTCCGCGGGACTTTGACCACCTGCGTGTCCTGCACGACGTGCGGATGCGCCCCGATGACGGCGTCGCACCCTCTGGAAGCCAGCCATCTGGCAAGCCGTTCCTGCGAGGCGGAGTGTCTGAGAACATATTCAACGCCCCAGTGCGGCAGCGCTATGATGAAGTCCGCGCCCGCTTCCTTCGCCCTGTCGATGGCGGCCCCGATGACGGCGGTGTCGCAGCGGTGGACTTTGGGATATTCATCGCTGATCGAGGTGTTCGTGCCGTAGGTGAAGTTCAGAAGGGCGAAGCGGAAGCCCCGCACCACGGTGAAAAGGGGAAAGCGGAGCGAGTCGTCCGCCGCCGTGAGAGCGCAGCCTGTGTGCTGGACGCGGCCCTCCCTCTCCATCTCTGAATATCTCGCCAGAGTCCGCTCTATGCCTCTTTTCCCCTTGTCGAGGATGTGGTTGTTGGCGGTCAGGAATATGTCGACTCCGCTTCCCGCCACGGTGTCCGCATAGTTGTCGGGGGCGGAGAAGCAGGGATAGCCGGTGTAGGGTTTGCCGGCGAGGGTGAATTCCATGTTGGCGACAGCCTTGTCGGCACCTTTTATGAGGTGGCCGATCCTGTCGAAGCAGCCGGAGAAGTCGTAGCTGTCCTCATTCACTTTGGCGTCGGCGATCTGGCCTTGGTGCATCATTATGTCTCCCATAAAGAGGATGCTGACCGTGTCAGGTGTCAGGAACAGGGGCCTCGGATGGCAAAGAATCTCGGTCAATCCCGTCGGGGAGGCCGTCAGAGGCTTCCGTACCCGGGTTTCCTGCTGCTGTACCTGGCGGCGGTGGCGGTTTTCTTGCGGAACCGTCGGGGTCATCAGGCAGGGCAGAATGAGAGATAGTCCTAATGTCAGAATCTTCAACATACGCGAAGATAACAATATAGGGTGGATTATCGTTTGCGCGTTCGATTTTTTTGGACTTTTTAGGACGAAACTCTTGCAACTGTGAAAATATTTCGTACCTTTGCAATCTCTAACACGGTGCGCTTAGTTCAGTTGGTAGAGCACCAGATTGTGGTTCTGGTTGTCGTGGGTTCGAGCCCCACAGCGCACCCTTGCAAAATGCGATGGTTGAAATCAGTTCAATCATCGCATTTTCTTTAACTTCCATTTATCTTTCAAGATTGCCGGCTGTCAGTGCCGGCCATCAGCCGTAGGGAATCCTTATTTTCTGGAACGGCCGGTAGGGTGGGCGAGGATCTGGACATCTATGCCATCGATCTTGAAGCCCTTGAACCGGCGGGAGAGTATAATCGTTTCGATGCTCCGGTAAAGGTCTTCGTCGACCACATCGGAGAAGGTGTGGTTGGCGGAGTCGTAGAGATGGAGATGCTTGTAGGAGTTGACGTCGAAGTACATCTTGTTGTTCTCGCTCATCCTGTGCTGGTATATTCCCAAAAGGGTTAGCTGCGTCAGAATGTTGTAGACCGAGGCGACGGTGACTTTCGTGTTGTCGTCCTTCTGGATTTCGTCCGCCACCATGTCGGCGCAGGCGTGGCCGAGTTTGAGCATTGCCTCGTGGACCGCGACCCTTTGCGGAGTCACTTTCAGGCCGTTCTTTTTCAGAAGTTCTCGGAATTCTTTTATGTCAGGAACTTTATTGAATTTTTCCATAAGCTGGTTCTAGCTTGAATATTCAATTTTTTAAGCCTGCGAAGGTATGAATATTATTGATAACCAAAAAATTATTTTCACTTATTTTTATTCACACCGGTTTTGCCATCTTAAATGTTTCCTCAAAAATCCCCCGGAGCGGGCAAATTGTTGGGCGGATATTCCTATCTTTGTAGTTTAGGATTTTATTGTTATGGAAAAGATAAGATGTTTGATCATAGGCGGAGGTCCCGCCGGCTACACCGCGGCGATCTATGCCTCCAGAGCAGCCCTCGATCCGGTGCTTTATGAAGGTATGGAGCCGGGCGGCCAACTGACCACCACCACTGTAGTGGAGAATTTCCCGGGTTTCCCGGAAGGGGTCGACGCCAACCAGCTTATGGGTGATATGCGCGCCCAGGCTCTGCGCCTCGGGGCCGACATCAGAAGAGGGACTGTCACCGATGTGGACTTCTCCGGCAAACCGTTGCGTCTGACGGTCGACGACGGGACTCTGGTCGAGGCAGACGCCGTCATCATCGCCACTGGAGCGGCGGCCAAATACCTCGGGCTGCCTTCGGAGCGCAAGTTCCGCGGAATGGGAGTCAGCGCCTGCGCCACCTGCGACGGATTCTTCTACAGGAAGAAAGTCGTGGCCGTGGTCGGCGGAGGTGACACGGCCTGCGAGGAGGCCACCTATCTCGCCAACCTTTGCCGCAAGGTCTACATGATTGTCCGCAGGGATGTCTTCAGGGCTTCGGCGGCGATGCAGGAGAGGGTTAAGAACACCCCGAACATCGAAGTTCTGTGGAATTGCACCACCGAGGAAGTGCTTGGAGATGAGTCAGGTGTGACAGGGGCGAGACTCCGTTGCAAAGATGGTAAGGTTTTTGATGTTGCCATCGACGGCTTTTTCCTCGCCATCGGCCATCATCCGAACTCCGACATATTCAAGAAATATGTGGCGACGGACGAGAACGGCTACATCGTCACCGCAGGGAAGACTTCCGAGACAAGCGTCGAGGGTGTGTTCGCGGCCGGCGATGTGCAGGACCCGAGATTCAGACAGGCCATAACGGCCGCCGCGTCGGGATGCCGGGCCGCGCTGGAGGTGGAGAAGTACCTTTTGTCACATTGAAAAAAATAGTATTCACGAATATGTTGAAAAACACATTGAGGTTTGTCGCAGTGGCGCTTGTGGCCGCTGCCGCGCTTTCATCCTGCAAGTCCGAGTACGAGGCTCTTTTGAACGGTAACGATGTGGACGCCAAGTACGCCGCCGCTTTTGACTATTTCAACCACGGAAAGTACAGCCGCGCGGCGCAGCTTTTCGAGTCCTTGTCCGTTCTTACCAGCGGGACCGAACGCGATGACACCGTCCAGTACTACTGGGGTCTGAGCAACTACCGCTACAAGGACTACTATACCGCCGAGACTAACTTCTCGAAATTTCTCATCAGCTTCCCTCGCAGCCCGTTCGCCGAGGAGGCCTCGTTCCTGAGAATCGACTGCCTCTACAGGTCGACCCTGCGCTACGAACTGGACCAGGTGCCGACCCACAACGCGATCGGCGTCATCACCCAGTACCTCGCCGAGAATCCGGGCAACACCCACACGGCGATCTGCAAGAAGATGCTTAAGGAACTCAACGACAGGCTTGACAAGAAGGCCTACGAGAACGCCAGGCTTTACTACAAGATGGAAGACTACAAGGCCGCCCACGTGGCGTTCAAGAACGTGCTCAAGGACGACGCCGAGAACATCTACCGCGAGGACATCCTCTACTACCTCGCCAAATCCTCCTACAAGTACGCCAGCATGAGCGTCGAGTCCAAGCAGAAGGAGCGTTACCTGACCTTCGTCGACGACTACTACAACTTCATCGGTGAGAATCCGGATTCTGAGTACAGGAAGGAACTTGATGTCCTTTACCGCCGCGCCCAGAAGTACCTCGGCCGCTACACCGGCACGGACGAGGACCTCGAGGCTAAGGAGAAGGATTTCGAAAGGGCCAGAAAAAAATTATTGAAACAATCCGAAGAATAGTCCTTGTATAATATTCAGAGGGGGATTGATCCCGCTTACGAAAATTAGTTAGTGCAGTAAAAATATGGACATTAAAAAGAAAGTCCCTTCAAACACGATCACAAGGGACATCAAGTACCTGGCCGAGCCGACAGGCAACATCTACGAGACAGTGGTTCTTCTTTCCAAAAGAGCCAACCAGATAGCCCTCGCCGAGAAGAAGGAACTGGCCAAGAAACTGGAAGACTTCCGCACGGACCGCGACACTATGGACGAGGTCTTCGAGAACAGGGAGCAGATAGAGATTTCAAAGTACTACGAGAAGCTTCCGAAGCCGGACCTTATCGCCATCTCCGAATTCGAGGACGGTGACCTCTACTACAGAATGGCCGGCACAGGCAGCGACGAGGAAATCGCCGTACGACCTGTAAGGGAAGACAACCAGGACGCTGAATAGTCTCCGGGGCTATGCTCAGGTCCCTTCAGATAAATAATTATGTTTTGATAGACTCTCTGGATGTCGAATTTCCAGAGGGTCTGATTATTATTTCCGGCCAGACCGGAGCGGGCAAGTCCATCCTTCTCGGGGCTCTTTCTCTGCTTCTCGGCGCAAAGGCGGACGCTTCCGTGATCGGAGGCGACGCTTCCAACTGCGTCGTGGAGGCTGTCTTCGAGATTCCCGGGTCAGACCGGACACTGCTCGCTCTACTTGAAGAAAACGGGGTCGAGGCCGCTGAAGGTGAACTGATAATCCGCAGGGTGGTGGGCCGTACCGGCCGCTCACGCTCTTTCATCAACGATTCGCCGGTGAATGTCCAGACGCTCCAGGCGATTTCCTCCCGTCTTGTGGACATCCATTCCCAGCATCAGACCCTCCTGCTTTCGGACAAGACCTTCCAGCTCTCGATGCTCGACCATTTCGCCGGGAATCAGGATCTCCTGTCGGAGTGTTCGTTGTCCTACAGGCATTTCAAGACTCTTGAGAAGGAATATTCAGAGGTCTGTGGGAAGCTTGACGGCCTGAACGAGGAAAAGGAGTACATCGCCGCCCGCTACAAGCGTCTTGAGGACGCGAAGCTGGTCGACGGCGAGGTCGAGACCTTGGAGGCCGAACAGAAGAAACTGGAGAACGCCGAGGAGATCAAATCGGCCTTGACCGGGGTGGAGGAGATGTTCAGTCCTTCTGACCCTGATTCTGAGATACTTCCCTTGTCTTCGGCTTTGAAGGAGGCACAGAAATCGCTTGAGAGGCTTTCCCGTTTCATCCCGGAATCGGAGTCTCTTGCCCGGCGTGTCGAATCAGCCCGTACTGAACTGGACGACATCCTCGACGAGGTCTCTTCGCTGAACTCCCGGATCGAGGTCTCGAAAGAAAGACTGGATGCCGTCGATGACAGGCTCTCGACCCTCTACGACCTCCTGCGCGACTATTCGGCCTCGTCCGTGGCCGACCTGATCGCCAAACGTGACGCCCTCTCGGAGTCGCTTTTCGATTCCACCGCCCTGCAGAACCGCAAGGCTGAGCTTGAGAATCAGCTTTCGGACGCCAAGGAGAATCTTGAAGGAGTCTGCAAGTCCCTTCACGAGGCGAGGGCGGCGGCCTGCGGGCCTTTCGCCAAGGCGATAACCGATGCCGTGCGCGCTCTTGAGATGGAATATGCCGTCTTCAAGGTCGAACTGACTCCAGGCAAGGTCTCCGCGACCGGCTCGGACGGAGTTGATTTCCTTTTTTCCGCATCCGGGACCGACCCGAAAGAGGTGGGCAGATGCGCTTCCGGAGGCGAGATGTCCCGCCTGATGCTCTGCCTCAAGGCGATGATGGCGAGATTCGTGAATATGCCTACCCTGATTTTCGATGAGATAGACACCGGTGTGTCCGGCAGCGTGGCCGACAAGATAGGCAAGACTATCTGCGGGATGGGACACGACATGCAGGTGTTCGCCATCACGCATCTTCCGCAGGTGGCCGCCAAGGGCGACGCACACTATGTGGTGGAGAAGGAGTTCGATGTGCTTGGCAAGGCCTCGACGACGATCCGTCAGGTCTCCGGCCAGGAAAGGGTGATGGAGATCGCCCGTATGCTCAGCGGCAGCGACATCCTGCCCGAGGCTGTGGAGAACGCCAAGGCTCTTCTTTCAAGATAATCACGCTTCAAGACTTTCCCTGTCTTTCAGAGCATCTCCGTTCCGGGGTGTTTCTGTTTACTTGCGCTTCTCCTGAGTCCGGATTTGTCTCTTCAGGCTGTCAGCAGCGACGCATGGCAGAGGGACGAACCGTGGGTCTTGGCGACAAAGAGGAATTCGTCCTCGCTCTTGCGCCTGAGTCCGAAGGAGACATTGTCTCCTCTGTGGACCTCCCTCCTGAAATTGATGTCGATCCTTGTCAGCAGACCGCTTGACAGCACCTCGTCCGGCAGCATGTTGTAGAACATCTCGATGTAGTGGGTGTTGTTGAGGTGGCCGTTGAAGTCGCAGTCGCTGTAGCCGATCTCCTTGTCCTTGCAGAGTTCCGGCTCGAAGTCCGCGATCCGCCTCGGCGAGCGGCACGGGGCCGGGATGTCGACATCGCTGAGGTCAAGCTCCGGAGAGACCGGCCTGCGGGTCTTGATGTCGATCACGCACCATTCGGTCACTCCTCTGCCGATCTCCTCGCCATCGTCGTCGGTGACAGTCACGCACCTGTTGTAGGTGAGGCCTCCGCCTTTCACCGGCCACACCTTGATGTTGTAGAGGTCGTAGAGCCTCGGCCTGTCATCGATCTCGAACGCAGAGCGGAGGAGGACCCAGGAATAGCCGGCCTCCTTCATCACGTCCACTCCGCAACCTTCCTTGCGGATGTTCTGGCCGATGGCGTTTATGATGTTGCCGCACATTGACGGCACTGTCGCCAGCCCCTGGAAATCGATGTTCTCGGGAGCGACTGAATATTCAAAAGTGTTGACTGTGCTTTTCATTTCAAAATCTCCTTTTTTCCGTGCCTGCGTCCTCTCCCGTGGCGGGTGAGTCCGGAGGTTTCGATGACAAAATTAGGCAATGTGGATTGTGTGACGAAGGATGTGTTATGAAAGGTGCGAAAAATGTCACAAAACCCTTGTTTGGCGGGATTTTTGCCGTATATTGGGGACGAAAAACCGGTTCCTTGAATTTCGTCCCACTGCTTTCCGGGATGAAATCAGGCCGGTGCACAACTGAAATATTCATTTATGAACACACCTTTGAGAGTTTCAAGAGGGTATGGCAACCAGGTCAAGTACGCGGTTCTTCTGCCGCTCTTTTTCTTCGTGTTCTGCTTCGTCTACACGCCTTTCTCCTTCGACGAGTTCTACGATGTGGGCGGGAAGTCCTGGACTTTCCATCTGCTGATGCTCTCCTGCATAATGGTCGGAACGATCGCCATCACAAGGCTGGTGTTCGCTGTCCTGTACCGTTATGTCGGCTTCAAATGGTGGCACTATGTCGTGTGGTGTCTCGGCGAGACGCTGGTGGTGTCCTTCTTTTTCGCCCTGTACACGTCACTGTTCTACGTCAGGAGCGGGAGGATGCCGTATTTCACCGCCCTGCCGGTCTGCTTCAAGATTGTCTCGTTGACGCTCGTGTACCCTTATGTGCTCTGCATTCTGCTGCGGGTGATCACCAACAAGACCCGGGATCTGCAGCACGTCGGTGAGCCGCAGGACAATTCCCTTGTTAAGTTCTGTGACGAGCACGGCCGCCTGAAACTGACGATCGCTCCGGCCGCCATCCTTTACGTGAGCGCCGACTCCAACTACATCAACATCCACTATCTGGAAAACGACAAAGTCAAGGTCTACCAGCTGCGGAACTCGATGAAGAGCCTTGAGGCCGACGCGGCGAAGCACGGCCTTGTACGCTGCCACAAGTCCTACTACGTCAATCCGCGCCACATCAAGGTGCTGAGCAAGAGCAAGAACGGCATCATCTACACCGAGTTCACAAGGGAGGGTGTGGACCCGGTCCCAGTCAGCAAGCAGTACTACGACAGTCTCGCGAAGATCCTGTAGGCCGGCATTCTCGGACGGCGTGCCGCCCTGCGGCCGGCAGATGCTGATTGTCGATGGACCTGCATGACGGAAGACAGCCCGGAGTCTCTCGACCGCGGGCTGTCTTTCATTTCATTTGGCTTAAAAGATTCTTGTTTTGTGACGATAATCACTTTCTGGGTGCAAAGGTACGGCTGAACGCCTGACCGGGCAATACCAACTTGTTGGTAAACTGAAGGCGGAAGTGCTTCTTCCGCTACCAAGTTGTTCTATTTCCACTC
>CAVEYE010000006.1:0-5451 GCA_963619595.1 bacterium
CGGAGAACGAGTATCTGGACTGGAATGGAAGCACATCGTTCACCGGCTCCAACGATCCTTGCTCGCTTGTCAAGGTGGGATCTGGCGAGAAGGCCTGGAGACTCCCGACCTTCAAGGAGCTTGAAGATCTCGTGAATGTCGGAGCGACCGGTGTGGAATGCGGCAACTTCGATGGTTCTGACATCAAGGGCTCGGACGGCAAGACCCGCTATGTGAGATATACCGACGGAGAGCAGGAATTCTACTTAATGGCCAACGGCAAGGCGGAGACCAAATTCGCCAAAGGTTACAGTGCAATCCAGATGATGTTCAGCGGCAAGTACGCCGTCAACTTCTTCTGCTCCGACTATGTCGGGTCAGAAACCCCTGCTACAAGTTCCAAGAACTACTCCTACATCTACACGTTCAACATGTCTTCAACTCCTGGCATAAACACTGCGGCTTCGCTCAAGACCAAGGCCGCCGTCAACCAGAAAAACAGTTATTCAGGAACACGCACCATCTGGGACGCCTACAATGTCCGCTGCGTGAGGGAGAAATAGAAAGAAAACCGATAAACCGATAGAAACATTTATGACAGCAAGGAGTTTTATCCTTACTCTTGCGGCCGCTCTGGTACTGGTGCCTTGCACCGGCCAGGCGGCTTTCGCAGGACCCAGGAAGAAAAAGAAGGCGAAGACTGAGGCGGTGGCCGAGACACAGAAGCCCGCCCCGAAAAAGAAGCAGTCACCCTACGCCAAACTGATGAAGGAGGTGGCCGATTCCTCCTGCAGCGAGACCTTCAGAATGTACCGCACGACAAAGGACAAGGTCTATATGGGCTTCCCGAAAAGCCTTATGGGCCGCAGGATGCTTGTCGGCGGCACTGTGACCGAAAGCAGCAACCCGACCTTCGTCAACGTCGGCAGCAAGTATGTCAAGCCGACATATTTCCAGATCGACCTCCGCGACAGCCTTGTGGTGCTGACAGTGCCGGGAACGAACGCCACGGCCTCCGACCCGGGGATGAACGCCGCCCTCGGGCGCAGCTATATTCCTAAAGTCCTGAGAAGGATTCCGGTGCAGGCGATGAGCAAGGACAGTTCCGAGGTGGTCTTCGATGTGACGGCGCTCATCAACGAGGCCGCTCCGAAGGGGAGTTCTTTCACCGTCACCAAGACGGCAGAGGAGAAGGCGACCTGGTTCGACGGTCTCAAGGCCTTCAAGGACAACGCTTCCGTCAAGGTCCACGCCAATGTCGAGTTCACCCAGAACCTGCTTCTTATGAAAAGGAAACTGGGAACCGGTTCGATTTCCTACACGGTCTCCTTCCTCCTGCTTCCGGAGAAGCCGATGCCTGCCCGCGTGCAGGATTCAAGGGTGGGAATATTCCCTGTCGGCCCGGGAGAGGGGAGCGTCAAGTACGACCTCTCCTCCGCTCAGGACGGCTTCAAGGGCTATGTCCTCGCTTCCCGCTGGAGGCTTGAACTCACCGACACGGCCGCCTTCGTGAACGGACAGGGGACGACGGTCCGCAATCCTATCGTCTGGTACATCGACAATTCCTTCCCTGAAAAATGGAAAGCCCCTATCAAGGAGGGCGTGCTGGCCTGGAACGCCGCTTTCGAGGCCATCGGCCTGAAGGGCGTGATGCAGGCGAAGGAGTTCCCGACGGCGGAAGAAGACCCTGAGTTCGACCCGGACAATCTTAAATATTCCTGCATCAGGTACATTCCGAACGCCACGATGAACGCCAGCGGCCCTTCCTGGGTCGACCCCGTCACGGGCGAGATCCTGAACGCCTCTGTGCTGGTGTACAACGATGTCGTCAAGCTCATCAACAACTGGCGCTTCGTCCAGACTTCGCAGGTGGACGAGAAGGTCCGCGCCGTGAAGATGCCTGACGACATCATCTCCGAGTCGCTGGTCTATGTGGTCTCCCACGAGATAGGCCACACCCTCGGATTGATGCACAATATGGGCGCTTCGTCCGCTTATCCTACTGACTCACTGCGCGATGCCGCCTTCACCGCCAAGTACGGCACCACTCCTTCCATCATGGACTACGCCCGCTTCAACTATGTGGCGCAGCCCCAGGACAAGGGTGTGAAGCTCGTGCCGCCGTCGCTCGGAGTGTATGATGAATATGCCATCAGATGGCTCTACACACCTGTGGTCGGGGCCAAGGACATGTGGGAGGAATATAGGATAGCCGAGAAGATCGTGGACGAGAAGGCGGGCGATCCGCTTTACCGCTACGGCCCGCAGCAGATCTCCAGCCTGGGCTACGGCTCCTACGATCCGAGCGCGAGGACGGAGGATCTTGGCGACGACCCTGTCAAATCCAGCGACTACGGCATCAAGAACCTCAAATACATCCTGTCGAACCTGAATGCCTGGGTGGGTGACGACGATGCCGATTTCACCCACAGGAACGCCCTCTACAACCAGATAGTCAACCAGTACAACCGCTACATAGGCAATGTGCTGGCCCAGGTCGGAGGAATATACCTCAACCGCGTCAAGGAAGGCGTTGATGTCAAGCCTTCGACTCCGGTCGACCGCAAGACCCAGAAGGCCTCTCTCAAGTGGGTTCTCTCGCAGCTCAAGTCTTCATCCTGGCTGGACGAGCCGTCCGTCACTTCGAATTTTCCTCTCGCGACGCCTAAGTCCTGCGCCATCTGCGCGGCCCAGGCGAAGAATCTCGTCTCCGCGACCGCTGAGAACGTGATGCTGGCCTCGTCCGTGCCTGGGGTCAAGGATCCTTACACCGTCAAGAACTTCTTCGACGACCTCTATTCCGAGCTTTTCGCTTCGTCCGTCGCCGGCCGTAGGCTCACCGTCGAGGAGAAGACCCTACAGCGCGAGGCTCTCGCTTCCTGCGCTTCTTCCACCAAATCGCTGCTGGGCAAGTCTTTGACTGATGAGCCGGAGACGATGTCCGACGGAGCCGCGGAGTCTGGCGCTTTTGGGGAGACAATGTGGTGCGGTTTCGATGAGACCGCTTTCGGCCAGGGTGACAGCCCTTACCAGCGTGCCGTCAGCACCGCCGCGGTCAGCGAGGTCGAAGGCTACAGGATCGCTTTCCTGAACAAGGTCAAGACCCTCACCGCTTCTCTCAAGTCTTCCGCTCCGGCCGAGGACAGAGCACATTATGAGTACCTCCACGCCAGAGCCTCTTCCGCACTGCAATCAGTCAAGTAAAGGCCTTTTAGTCGCAATTGAAAATCAACTGCATGAAAATCGGTAAATTTATTATAATAGCCGCCGCAATGGCGGCTGTTTGCGCATGTTCAGCCATCAAGGACGGCGAGTACAATCTGACCGTCGTCTCTACCGGAGACGGCCACGGCAACTGGTTCGCCGCCCCGGTAGAGGACGGGGGCAAGGTCCGCGGAACGCTGATGTCCCAGAGCCGCTTCGTGAACGGACTCAGGGATGAGAAAGGGGAGGACAATGTCATCCTCGTCGATGCCGGAGACAATTTCTGGGGGAACGGCGCTCCGTTCTACTACAACTTCATCGACACTGTCTCCAGCCATCTCTATCCGAGGCTCGCGGCCTACATGAAGTACGACGCCGTCGTGGCCGGTCACTCGGATTTCGAGTCCGGCCACAGGGTCTATGACAGGGTGGCTGCCGGAATGAAAAAGGCCGGAGTGCCTTTCCTTGCCGGCAACGCCTTTTCCGAAAAGACCGGCGGGTCATATTTCCCGGCCTGCACGATAGTGAAGAAAGGCGGGGTCAAGGTCGCCATCCTCGGCTACACCAACGCCGGGACCGCGTCGATGGTCGATGCGGGTTGCGTTTCGGGGATCACCTTCAAGTCACTTCTTCCTCTTGTTCAGGAGGACGTGGACAAGGTGCGCTCCAAAGAAAAGCCGCAGGTCGTCATCGTGGTGGCGCACACGGCGATGGGCAAGGGTGACGGCGGCAACGAGGAGAAACAGGGACTGGATCTCTTCAAAAGTCTGCGCGGAGTCGACCTCCTGGTCGCCGGCCACGACCATATGTTCAAGTCAATGGTGGCGGACAGCATCATTGTCATCGACAGCGGCAAAGCCGGCCAGAACGCGGGGGTGGCTGACATAAAGATCGCCGTCAAGGGTGGCAAGGTCGTGGGAAAGACCCTTTCCGGCAAAGTCGAGTCCTTGAAGGTGGATGAATATGACGCCTCGATGGCCGAGGCTTTCTCGCAGGACTACGAGGCTGTCAGAGGCTTTGTCAACTCTCCTGTCGGAGAGGTCGCCAAGTCTATGGTTTCCAGAGAGTTCTACTGGGGACAGTGCGACTACCTGAACTTCCTGCATGCCCTTTCGCTGAGCTGCCCTCAGGTTGAGGTCTCCCTCACGGCGACCCTGCTGCTCGACGGCGAGATTCCTGCCGGCGAGGTCCTCTACAGGGATGTCCGCAAGCTCTACCCCTATGAGAACAAACTTGTGGTTATGAAGCTGACCGGCAAGGAGATAAAGGATTACCTCGAGGCAAGTTACGATGCGTGGATCAACACGGTCGAGACTCCGTCGGAGGATTCGCACGTGCTGAAGATCAAACAGACCAAGGACTACGCCAAAGGCGGACTCTGCTGGAAGATCGCCAAGAGTCCGGCGAATTTCGACTCCGCCGCCGGCATCAATTACACTGTGGATGTCACGAAGCCTTGCGGCTCTCGCGTCAGCATCTCCTCGATGGCCGACGGGAGCGCCTTCGACCTTGCCAGGGAGTACAGGGTGGCGGTGACCTCCTACCGCGCGACCGGCTCCGGAGGCCTTCTGCAGGCCGCCGGCCTGGACACCGCCGAAGCGATGGAGTCCAGGGTCATATTCAAAGGCCCCGAGTTCCGCACCATCCTTTATGAATATCTCAAATCACACCGCAGCCTGGATCCCGCCGTCTTCGGCGACCCGAAGACCATTGGAGTTTGGAAATTTATTCCGAAATTCGCGTCCGACGCGATCCGCCAGGATGTGGACCTCGTCTACGGCCCTTACTCAGGACAGTCCGGGCGGTGATTTTTTGACAACCCTTTTTTGATAACCCTTATCTGACAACCGATGCAGACATTTCGAACGATGACTCTCAGACGCGTTCTCGCCGCGGCCCTCATCCTTGTGGCCGCCCAGACATATTCATCAGCCCAGACTCCCGCTACGCCGGAGCGAAGGCAGGCCATCGAGGCTGAGTACGGCGTGAAGAACGCCGTCGTGAAATACGACACCAGGGCGGAGATGCTCTCCGACATCAATCTGGCGGGCGGGGAGTATTCGATGCTCTCTTTCGGAGAGGAGAATCTGACTCCTGCTCCGAAAGGGTACAAGCCGGTCTACATCAGCCATATAGGCCGTCACGGGGCGAGGTATGCGATCTCGGATGATGTCTACGAGAAGGTAAGATCCGTGCTTTCCAAGGCCCACAAGGCCGGCAAACTGACCGAGGCGGGGGAGAATCTGTATTCCCGCTACGAGAAGTTCT
>CAVEYE010000007.1:0-4080 GCA_963619595.1 bacterium
AGAACTCGGCCGCAGGGCAGATGGCCGTGCAGGTGCCGCAGTTGATGCAGGCGTTAAGCCCTTCTTTCAATCGGTAATCCTTCATCAGAAGGTCGTACAATCCTTTCATGCTTCCTGCTTTTTAGTAGGGTATTTAAGTGCGAGAGCCTCGAGGTCCGCCTTCGGATCCATATTCTTTTCCATCGCCGCGAGGGTCTTGACGAACGCCTCCAGTTCCTCCCGCGGGACATCCCCCACGATCCTGGCGACCGCCTCCCACGAGAGTTCAGTCACCTTGTCCTTGATTTTCAATGAATATGGTGTCACCTCGATGAGGTTCTGTCTTCTGTCCCTGGGGTTGCTGACCCTGCGGACGAGCTTGCGGCTCTCCAGCCCGTCGATCAGTTTCACGATGGAATTCTTGTCCCTCATCGTGATGTCGGCGATCTGCTGCTGGGTCAGAACGCCCTCGTCCCACAGAGTGTCCATCACGAGAAACTGCTCAGGAGTGAGGTTGAAACCTCCCTTCTGGAACACCTCTGACATACACTGTTTCATGCTGTTGTGGGCGATGTTGAGAAACATCAGTATCTGCTTTTCAAGTACCATATCTTATAGTAAGACCTTTTACTCTTCCGCGAAGATAGCACAAAAAACGCAATGTGCAAACATCCCAGGGGCACTGTGTACCCTACTCAGGCCGCTTCCAGGGCATATTCCCGGGAAATCATATACCAGTCTACCCCAAACGGTAAGATTAAGGCATATCCGCGCCCGTCACACATAACTTCATCACGTTAAGCCCGACAAAGAGGGTGACGGGAGCGTTTTGAACCGGAAACGATGCGGTCACCCATATCAGAAAGGGTGACGGGATCATATTCGCCCTTATCCGCGTCCGTCACACGCCACGCCTCAAGTGACGGGATAACTTTCACCGTATCGTGACGATAGTGGCGCCGGTGCCGTAGAGCATGGAATCGGCGGGGGCGTAAGTGCAGGAGATTGCGAAGGTGCTGTCCAGTTCATCCCTGACGGCTTTGCGGAGAATCCCTTCGCCGTCACCGTGAATGAATATGATGCGTTTGCCCTTGTGCTTCAGGTTCTTCCGGAGGATCTGCCTGAAGTAGTCCAACTGGAACTCAAGCATATTCCATTCAGGGACTCTCTCATTGCCCGGAATTTTCTCCATATGCAGGTCGACCACTAAATCCTCGCCTGCATTGCGGACCTTCTTCCCGGAAGTCTTGCCGTAGACAGGCCGCACAGCGCCGAGCTTTCTGTCATCGGCCTCGTCGACAAGGATGAACTCGTTCCGTGCGAGCCTTAGCGTAAGGCCATCTGACTCCACCATGAAGAAATCCTTCCCTATTCCTTTGATGACTCCCTCGACTTCAGCATCCATCAGGCGGACCTTCATTCCAATCGTGACGCGTTCTTCCGCCACCAATGCCTTTTCAGGTACCCGGCGATTCTCAGCCTTGGAATGTGCTGTCGCCTTAGGACGCGCCGCCGCCTCGGAAGCCGTACCGGGCTTGTTCGCATCCTGCTTCTCAAGTTCCTTCCTGAGCCCCTTAAGAGAGCCGAAATCATTGTATACCTTTCCCATATGACCGGCAAATATAAACATTATGGACGAAAAGTCCGCAGACGGAAAAATATGCAAGGGTATTCACAAATGATTGATTATTTTTGCGGACAGTGTATTACCAAAGCGGACTTTTTAAAATTTATGTTACAGATTAACGACTATGCGGCTTTCAGCAAGGTCGCGACCCCGTTCTACTACTACGACATCGACCTGTTCAGAGCCACCGTGGCGAAGGTCGCCGAACTTTCAGAGCGCACCGGAATCCAGGTACACTATTCAGTGAAGGCCAATTCCGACCACCGCCTCAACGACATCATCAGCGCCGCGGGTCTCGGAGCGGACTGCGTCAGCGGTGACGAGATCGAGTTCGCCGTAGGCTGCGGCTACGATCCGAAGAAGATCTTTTTCGCAGGAGTAGGCAAGACCGACAGGGAAATCTGCCAGGCCTTCCAGGTCGGCATAGGCGCCTTCGTGGTGGAGTCCCTCGAGGAGATCGACATCGTGGGCGACCTCGCCAAACGTCTCGGACGCAAGGCTACCATCAGCCTGAGGATCAATCCCAACATCGACGCACACACCCACCACCACATCACCACCGGTCTCTACGAGGACAAGTTCGGAATTTCCGACAGAAGTTTCGACGAGGCTGTGGCAAAGGTGACCAGCAACCCCTTCATAGAGTTCTTCGGTCTGCAGTTCCACATCGGATCCCAGATTCTCGACGTGGAGGAGGTCGTGAAACTTGAGTGCCACAGGGTCAACGAGATCCTGGCGAAGTTCGAGGAAAGCGGAGTCGTTGTCAGGAACATCGACCTCGGCGGCGGTCTGGGCATCGACTATGACGCTCCCGACGCCAATCCGATCCCGGATTTCGAAACCTGGTTCAACACCATCGACAAGAACCTCAAGAGAAGGCCCGACCAGACCGTGCACGTCGAGCCGGGGCGTTCCCTGGTGGCACAGTGCGGCTCGCTGATCTCCGAGGTGCTTTATGTCAAGAAGGGAGAGAACCGTCGTTTCCTTATGATCGACGCAGGGATGAACGACCTGATCCGCCCGGCGCTCTACGGAGCCTACCACGAGATCGAGAACCTCACCGCTCACTATCAGGATGCCGACAGCAGACAGACCAGGGTCTATGACGTGGTCGGTCCGGTCTGCGAATCCGCCGACACGTTCGGCAAGGAGAGAGTGCTGGCCAAGAGCGTCAGAGGCGACAAAATCGCGATCCGCAGCGCCGGAGCCTACGGTCAGGTGATGGCCTCGAGGTACAATATGCGGCCATTCGCCCCGTCGGTATATTCAGACAGGCTTGAAGAGGCCCCGCGCCGCAAAGGCTACTTCATCGGGGAATAGTTCATCGGCCGCGGCAGCCCCTGCCGCTTTTCAGGAGTTTGGGCACCTTCAGAAGGTTCGCACCGTGCAGAAAACACATCACTATCTGAATATGACTTCAAGGCCGTCGTAGGCGGCACGCAAAGGAGATGGCAAATCACGGTCAAGCTCAGCCTGGGTGCCGTTGAGCGTTCTCGCCAGATGAGTCAGGTACACAGGCTGTCCCTGTGGCGCGACGAGTCTTCCCGTGGACAGCAGGACATTTGCCGTGCGAAGAACAGTTCCCACGCTTGAATGTGTGAATATCCTGAAATCCTCATCATAGCCGATGCCCATGGTGGCTTCCATTATGAGGCCCGTGATGGGTTTGCCGTCCCTGATGTGCGCATCAATTCCGGCCAGCCTTGCCGCTCTTACCGGAATTCCTCCGGTGTCGGTTGCATACAGCACACGCACAGATCCTTTCTCGATAAGATAAATCAATGTCTGTTCGTTCTCATCCCCGGTCGCATGATTGCCGGGGAGAGCCGTGATTGAAATGTCACCGCACTGTATCTTCCGACCGATCGCGAGTCCGATGACTTCAGGACCGGGCTTCCGTAGTTCGGCGGAAGCGGCTTCAAAGTTCTCTTTGGCTCTCTCCTGCCACGAGTCGCTTAAATGGACAATTCCCGGTTCAAGGATTTCCAGGGCGGCTTTTGCATTGTAATGGTCCGAATGTGAATGTGTGTAGAAGACTGCATCCGGCTTCGTGAAGTCAGCCGGCAGCATGTCCGCGTCAGATGAAGTGAAATCAATCAGAATGCGGTTGTCAAGCAATATGCTTGAAAGCCGTCTCTGCTCCCCTCTCTCGTCAACTCCGTTCCAGTCAGCTGCCCCCGTTCCGAGAAACCTCACGCGAAGGTCTCCTTCAACAGCTTTCCCCGATTCCGATGAATATTCTGTCAGCGGATTCTCCGGCTTCTTAGGCGCCTCCCCTGTTTTCAGTTCTGCGGTAATCCCGGCCGCCCGCAAGGCAGTAGATCCGGCCAGGGCTCCGATCGCTATCGCCCCTGCACCTGTCCTGATGAATTTTCGTCTGTCCATATCGCGTTTTGCTATAATATTTCCCCAAGATACGATATTTTCTTGAAGAATCGAAGAACGGCTTTTTTATCGCTTAGGTACACGGATTT
>CAVEYE010000008.1:0-23463 GCA_963619595.1 bacterium
AGAATTTCGATGCGAGGGCCATCGTGGAAAGAGTCCTCGAACTGGACACGAACAGGAGGGCTCTCCAGACTGAGAGCGACGCCATCGTGGCTCAGCAGAAAGTCAAGGCCAACGAGATCGGAGCCTTGATGAAGCAGGGAAAGAAGGCTGAGGCCGAGGAGGCCAAGAAAGAGGTCGCCGCCCTGAAGGCTAAGTCCTCCGAGCTTCTGGCGAAGGCTGACGAGAACAACAAAGAGCTTGAGGCCCAGCTGGTTCTCCTCCCTAACATGCCTTGCGACCTCGTAATCCCGGGCAAGGGAGCGGAGGACAACCAGGTCGTCAAGATGGGCGGTCCTGAGGTCCATCTTCCTCAGAACGCTCTCCCTCATTGGGAACTCGCCAAAAAGTACGACATCATCGACTTCGATCTCGGCGTGAAACTCACCGGAGCCGGATTCCCTGTCTATAAAGGCAAGGGAGCGAAACTCCAGAGAGCCCTTATCAACTTCTTCCTCGACGAGAACACGGCCGCAGGCTACAAGGAAGTCGAGCCGCCGATAATGGTCAACGCCGCTTCCGGCTTCGGCACAGGCCAGCTTCCTGACAAGGAGGCCCAGATGTACTATGTCGGTCTGGATGACTTCTACCTCATCCCTACCGCCGAGGTGCCTGTCACCAACATATTCAGAGATGTGATTCTTGGCAACGACGACTTCCCGCAGAAGATGACGGCCTACACCCCTTGCTTCCGCCGCGAGGCCGGTTCCTACGGCAAGGACGTGCGCGGTCTGAACCGTCTGCACCAGTTCGACAAGGTCGAGATCGTGCGCGTCGAGAAGCCTGAGAACTCCTACGCCGCCCTCGACGAGATGGTGGCCCACGTGGAGAGCCTTGTCAACAAACTCGGCCTCAAGTACAGGATCCTCCGTCTCTGCGGCGGCGACCTGAGCTTCACATCCGCGATCACCTACGACTTTGAACTCTGGTCCGCGGCGCAGGGCCGCTGGCTCGAGATCTCTTCAGTCTCCAACTTCGAGACCTACCAGGCCAACCGTCTGCATCTGCGCTACCGCGACGCCGACGGCAAGATGCAGCTCTGCCACACTCTGAACGGCAGCTCGCTGGCTCTTCCGCGTGTCGTGGCCGCCCTGCTCGAGGACAACGAGAAGGAAGACAGGATCGTCATCCCTGAGGTCCTCAGACCTTACACCGGATTTGATTACATCGACTAAATCCGCTTCCCCGGCGGCCCGCATGGCTTCCGGAGTAAAGTTATGGGCAAAAGAACGATCATAGGCATAGACCCCGGGACCAATCTGCTTGGTTTCGGGGTCATTGATGTCCTCGAAGGAAAGCCCTCGTTCGTGGATATGGGCGTGCTGGATCTGCGGAAGGAAGCGGATGCATATTCAAAGCTCCGCCAGATCTTCGACACGGTGAGCGAGGTGTGCAAGACCTACCACGGCACCGAGATGGCGCTGGAGTCGCCTTTCTACGGCAAAAACGCGCAGGTGGTGCTGAAACTCGGCCGCGCGCAGGGGGCGGCGATGCTCGCCGCTCTTGAATATGGCATCACGTCCATCTCTGAATATGCTCCCCGGGAGGCCAAGCAGGCGATCACGGGCAACGGGGCAGCTTCCAAGGAGCAGGTGAGCATGATGCTGCGCAAGACGCTTTCCGTGGACTTCAAGCCGGAGCATCTGGACGCCACCGACGCCCTCGCCATCGCCCTCTGCCATTACTACACGACATCTTCCCCGCTGACCGCCAAGAAAGGCGGCTCGGGCTGGGAGAGTTTCATAAAAGCCCATCCGGAGAGGGTTAAATAGAGTTTTTTTTGACTCCGGATTAAACCGTAGGCTTAAGGTTCTGTCAAATTTGTGTTTGGCTTACCGGCTGGGACGGCTGATAAGCGTTGACAGCAGTTTTGTTAGATTAGTAGCTGTATGAATTTCAAGAAATTAATCACTTTCCTCGCCGGCATCCTGTCGGCCGCCGCGCTTGCGTTCGCCCAGTCTTCGGGCTCGCTCACCCTTGTGCTGACCGACTCCTCCAACGGAGAACCAGTCGGTTTCGCCACGGTTTCCCTGACCAAGCAGGGCGCTTCGAAGGCTTACAAGTACGCCTTGAGCAACGACAAGGGCAAGGCCGTCATCGAGAAGGTCGCTTCCGGCAAGTACACCGTCAAGGCCGAGCTTATGGGCTACAAGCCTCTGGTCCAGGAAATTGAGATGAAGGGCGATAAGAACCTCGGGACTCTGAAGATGAATCCTGACCGCCAGGTCCTCGAGGCGGCGAGCGTCTCCGCCGCCGGCAATCCGATCGTGATAAAGAAAGACACCATCGAGTACAACGCCTCGTCGTTCAAGACGACCGACAACGACATGCTTGAGGACCTCCTCAAGAAACTGCCGGGAGTCGAGGTTTCGGAAGACGGCACGGTGACCGCCAACGGTCAGACGATCAGTAAGATAACCATCGATGGCAAGACCTTCTTTCTGGACGACCCGCAACTTGCGTCCAAGAATATTCCTGCCAAGATCATCGAGAAGGTGAAGGTTGTGGACAAGAAGTCCGAGCAGGCCGAGTTCACCGGCATCGATGACGGCAACAACGAGACAGTGATTGACCTCTCCATCCAGAGAGGTATGATGAACGGACTGTTCGGCAACGTGATGGCCGGAGGCGGACACGATGTCAGAAAGGCTGCGGCAGGTTCCTCTCTGTCAACCGGAGACGGTGACTGGCGCTACCAGGGAGCGGGCTTCCTCGGCCGCTTCACCGACAAGAACCAGCTCAGCGTCATCGTCAACGGCAACAACACCAACAACCGCGGGTTCAACGACCTGGCAGGCAGCATGATGCAGGGAATGAGAGGCGGTGGCGGCGGAATGGGCCGCGGCAGCCGCGGCTGGGGTCCCGGCAACGGTATCACCACTTCCTGGATGGCCGGTGTGAACGGCAATGTCGACCTCTTCGACGACAAGATGGAGCTCGGCGGCAACTACCTCTACAACAACAACGAGACTTACGTCGAGGAGAACAGCATCAAGAAGACCTACCTTGATGACTACAACCTCATCTACAACAACAACGGTTCCAGCACCACAAGTTCCGACGGCCACCGTTTCGGAGTCCGTCTCGAACACAAGTTCTCCGAGAACACTTCCATCCTCTTCCAGCCTCAGGTAAGTTTCGGCAACGGTGACTTCCTCGAGTTCTCCGATTTCGAGACCCTGACCGAGAGGAACGGAAACACGACAAAGACCAACGAGGGTTTCACCAACAGTTCCGGCTCGAACAGCAACTGGAAGACCAACGGCTTCTTCCTCTTCCGTCAGAAGCTGGGCAAGGCCGGCAGGACACTTTCGTTCAATGTACGCTACAACTTCAGCGGCAACGAGACCAACGGATTCAACCAGTCTCTGACCAGCACCTTCGACGAGTTCGACGCCCAGTCCGATTCGATCATCAACCAGCGCTACGTCCAGAACCAGAACACCAACTCGCTGACCGGCCGCCTCACCTACACCGAGCCTCTCGGCAAAGGCTTCTTCGTCGAGGTCAACTACGAGGCATCCTACAACAAGACGACTTCCACCAAGAACACCTTCGACAGCGGTGTGGTGGATGTCTTCACGAAGGACACCTATCTCTACAATCCGTCCGGAGAGCTTAAGAACGACCTCTACTCCAGCGAGATCGTCAACCGCTATGTCAACCAGACTTTCGGCGGCAACTTCGTCTACCAGAAGAACAAGCTGCGCGCCCAGGTCGGAGTGAGCGCCAATCCTACCGACACCCACAACGAGACCACGGGCTACGATGCCTACGACAGCCACGTCCTCAACTGGGCTCCGCAAGCCATGCTCTGGTACGACATCGACGACAACACCAATGTCCGCGGCTTCTACTTCGGCCGTTCGCAGCAACCTTCGGTCAGCCAGCTGATGAAGGTGCCTGACAACACCAACCCTCTCAGCGTGTCGTTCGGTAACATGTACCTGCTGCCTTATTTCAACCACGACATCAGGGCTGATTTCCGTCACACCAACAAAGAGACCTTCATGTCCATCAACGCCGGCTTTGACGGCGGCATCGTCAAGGACCCTATCGTGAACGCGCAGTGGTACGGCACGAACGGCGTGCAGTACTCAATCCCTGTGAACGGCAAGGATTCCTTCAACGGAAGCCTCCGTGTGATGCTAAACTCACCTATCGCCAAGTCCAATTTCAGCATATTCAACATGCTGCGCGCAAGCTATTCGAAGTCTTCGTCCTACATCGGCTCTTCGGTCGACATGAGCGGCTACTATGACGCCGAGAACAATGTCCTCGACGACAAGTTCCTCGAAGATTTCGAGAGCCTCGGCTTCACTCTCAACAACCTGCAGACCGTGGGCTTGACCGAGCGTATCCGCTTCACCTACCGCAATGACCTTGTGGAACTTACGGCCGGAGCGCGCACGAGGATGTCCAAGTCCTGGTACACGGTCGCCAACCAGTCCACGAAGATGACATGGAGCAACATGGCTTCCGCCTCGATGAACTGGACCCTTCCTTGCGGTCTCGGCCTCGTCGCCGAAGGCAACTACAACTGGTACAACGGCTACACGACCGAGCAGGATCCTCAGATGATCATCAACGCCAAGATCACCAAACTGCTCTTCAAGCAGAAGTTCACCCTGGCTCTCAACGCCTATGACATCCTTGACCAGGCACAGAACCTTTCAATCTCGGATTCATCCAACTACCACACCGAGACGTTGAACAACACTCTCGGCCGCTACATCATCGTCTCCCTGACCTACCGCTTCGGCAACTTCGGAGGCAAGGGCGGACACCGCGGTCCTGGCGGCGGCCCTGGCGGACGCGGTCCGATGGGTCCGCCTCCTGGAATGTAATTTATTCTTTCCGGGGGTGAATATTCCCGGATGATGATTTGAAAGTCGTAAAAGGCCTTTTGGTTTCAGAACGGAATCAAAAGGCCTTCTTTCTATTGTCAACCATTGTTTTAAATCCTTTTGGAAATTTAGGATTGTTTGATATAAAGCGGTGAATATTAGGGAGTTGGGTAAAATTTTCTGCCGGGAAATATTGCGATTTCAAATTCAAAAATCTAACTTTGAGCCGTTAGAACTGTATTGAAAGATTATTAAAGATTATTGTTCTAGGAAGAATTATTATTAACAAGAAGGTCGATTAGGCTACTTATTTATGATTTAAGTTTCGTATGTGCGAAACACCTTATTCCCCGTCACGGCAGTGAAGGAGCAAGTCCCTCCCCCGAGGGGAGGGATTTAGGGAAGGGGTAACGTGAGATGATTTTTTCTCGTGTGATACTCTTCGAACGTGAGATAAGGTACTTTGTCACATGCATTTAGTTACTTGCTAAAGTTGAATTTATGAATATCCTCAAGTCTCTATTCACAAGAGGAGCGTTGGCTTCTCTTCTTTTTTTGACAATCGGTTGCGGCAAGGAGGCCAAGAATGAGGCTCCCGAGAAGGTCAGTGTGGAATTCGCAGTGGCCGAGACCTCTGTCCCTGTCAACGGGACAACTTCCCTTGAAGTCAAAGTCACTCCGGCCACAAGAGCCGACGAGGTCATCGTGACGGTGGCCGACGAGAGTGTCGTCTCGATTGAAAGCCAGAGCTACGGCGAAGAGGGCATCTCCCTCGTCCTCAAGGCCCAGAAACTGAGTTCCACCACCATCTACGCCATCCACGACGACCTTGACTCGCCGGCTGAATGCGCCGTGGCAGTGACCCCTATCGGGGTCGATGACATCACCCTTGACCAGACGTCCCTTTCCCTGAAAGTTTTCGACACCTACACGTTAAGCCCGACCATAAGCCCTGCCGACGCCACAAGTCCGGTCCTCATCTGGAATTCTGACAACGAGCAGGTGGCGACAGTCGACAACGGGGAGGTGAAGGCCGTCTCTGAAGGCGAGGCGAAGATTTCCGTGACCTGCAACGGCCACACGGCCGAGTGCGCTGTCAGCGTCTATTCCATCAAGGCCGAGTCCCTGACTCTCTCGGTGGACGGAGCGGCAACTACGGAAAAGGAAATCACGGTGGACGAATCGTTCAAGCTTGACGCCCAGATACTTCCTGCCGATGTGACCTACAAGACGGTCAACGAATGGAAGGTCTCCGATCCGCAGGTCATCAAGTGTGAACCTCTTGAGATAGACGGCAACACCGAGTCCGCCTACATCACGGCTCTCGCTCCGGGCGAGGCGACCGTCACGGCGAAGATAGCCGACGGTTCTGACGGAAAGGAGCTGACGGCTTCCTTCAAGGTCGTGGTCAAAGCGGCCGAAGCGCCTATGAAAGAGCCTCGTATCGGTGACTATTTCTACTCTGACGGAACCTGGAGCGACGGCGGCCTTGTCAGCATAAACGCTGACGGCACCAATGCCGTCTGGCTCACAGGGGACGAAAGGCCGGCTCCTGTCGAGGGCAAGACCGTCATAGGAATCGTGTTCCAGACGGCCTCCGACCGCATCTCCGAGACCGAGAAGGCTCTTGGCTACACCCACGGCCTCGTCCTGAGTCTCAAAAGGGCCTACAAGCCGCTCGCGATGAAGGACCCGAACAACAAGTATGAGACGCCGGATTCCCTCACCAAGTTCACGACCCTGTCGGAACTCAACGTCACTTGCGTGAAACGCGGTAAACTGGCGACCTCGTACTACAACGACATCAGCGGCTACTCGGCCACCAAAGGAATATGCAGCCTGTATCCAGGCGACGCTATCACGACCTTCCCTGCTGTCGACTGGACCACCCGCGGCTTCACTGGCGCTCCTGCCAACACGTCCGGCTGGTACATCCCTTCGAGCGGCCAGGTCTGGGACCTTCTGGCAAACCTCGGCGGCAACGAGGTCGCTGAATATCTCAGCACCCTTTCCTGGTACGAGGGCGACATTTCCTACTATGACGAACTCTACACGAGTTACGATCTGGTGGACGAACTCAACTCGCACTGGTCCAAGGTGCCTGCCAGCATGAAGGAGAACATGCACGGAGACCGCAGCAGGTCGGGATACGACTATTTCATGTTCCTGTGCTGCGGACAGTATGACTCGGAAAGCTGCAGGGTCTTCTGGATCGGCTCGGCCCAGGACAAGACAGTGTCCAAGAAAGGCCAGTTCTCGGGCTATCTGACCTGGCTCGACGACGCGGTGACCTGCTACCCGATCCTTTCATTCTGACGCGCCACGGCGGTCAGGCACTGTTTATAGCATAAAAATATTCAAAATCAGATAATATGAAAAAAGTATTGTTCGCGATCGCTGCAGCGGCGGCTATGGTCTGCTCCTGCACAAAAGACCTCGAAGACAGAGTTGATGCCCTCGAGGAGAAAGTGGCGGCCCTTGAGTCCAAGGTGAACGCCAATGTGGCTTCAATCGAGCAGCTTGTGGCGGCTTCCGCCAAGGCTGTGACCGTCACTTCGGTCGTTCCGGGCGAAGATTCCTACACTATCACTTTCAGCGACGGCACAACAGCCGTTCTCACCAACGGTAAAGACGGCCAGCCCGGCGCTGATGGCGAGGCCGGCAAGAAAGGTGACGACGGCAAGACCCCTGTCATCGGTGTGGTCGAGATCGACGGCGTCTGCTACTGGACTGTTGACGGCGAGCTTCTCAAGTACAATGGCCAGAATGTCCCTGTCAAGGGCACCGACGGAAAGAAGGGCGAGGACGGCAAGACCCCTCAGTTCAAGATTGTCGACGGAGTCTGGAAAGTCTCCTTTGACGGGCAGAACTGGGAGACTGTCCCTGTGTCCGGCACCGAGGCTCCTACCGTCACGGTCGACGAGACCGACGCCGCCTACATCTTCACTGTCGGCGAGAAGGTCATCACCATCCTCAAGAACCTTGTGATCAAGGTCGAGAACTACGATGTCGAGATCGATCCGGAAGGCACCTATGTTTTCAACTACACCCTCAGCGGCGCTGACGACAACACCTTCGTTCTTGTTGAAACCAAGAACTTCGACGCCGTGCTCGACACCGAGGCCAAGACAGTCACCGTCACAGCTCCGAAGCACATCGAGAACGGCTACATCCTTCTCAAGGCTGTCCGCAACACCGACTCACAGTACTCGGCGCAGTACATCGTCGTCAAGAGGTCTGAATATGGAATCTTCGGCGGCGTGATCATCACAGACTCCGATCCTTACACAGAATGGTAACAAAGGGTGTCAACAAACAGTAAAACGACATTGAAATGAAAAAAATAGCATACATCGCAGCCGTCGCGGCAGTGCTCGCGGGCTGCTCCAAGACTGAAACCGCTCAGGTCAGCGTGAAAAGCGGCGACAACATCACCCTTTCAGTGAAACTCGCTTCCGAGGAAGGAGCCACAAGGGCTGAATATGACGGCGCGAAGCACATCAACTTCGTCTCCGGCGACAAGTTCGCCGCCGCCATCGCCAAGACCGATTCTCCGACGAAGGCGATTTATGTCAGCTACAGGGACAAGTATGAGGCGAACCGCTACTACACGAACTTCACGCTCGCCGATGAGAAGGCTGTGATGCCTACGTTCAACGGAACTATCTACAGCATCAGCGACTCCCAGAAGGCCTCCGAGTACAAATTCTACGGAGTGTTCCCTGCCGAGGCTCTCTACACCGTCTATTCAGAGGAGGACCTGACGAGCTGGATCGTCACCCTTCCTGATGACCAGTCGGCCGCGACCCAGACATCCTGGGCTCCTAAGGCCTGTGTGATGCTGCTTAAGCCTTCCACCATCAAGTGCAACGCCACCGAATCATATTCCTGGGGTGAGTTCAATTCCGTCAACGAAGGCGAGACCGTGCGTATCGGCCATCTTTTCGGCTACGGCAAGATCACTTTCGCCGGCGTTCCTGCCGAGTATGAGAACCTCGTGGTGAAATCCGTGTCCATCAAGGCGACAGGTGACGACAAGGTCATCGCCGGACGCTTCTACACCGATGTCACCAAGACTCTCGACGAGATCGAACTCAAGCCTTACACCAAGAAAGACGAAATCACCCTCAAGGGTGACGGCAAAACGACCGTGAAGGACTATGTGGCCTGGTTCGCCGCCAAGCCTGGCACCTTCGATGTGGAGATCACCGTCACCACGGGCAAGGCCGACCTTGTCTTCGACCGCAAGGGTCTGGTCATCAACCGCGGTGAGATCGCGGCCCCGACGGTCAACTACAAGACCACCGACACCGTTGTCTCCCACGATGTCACTATCGCTGAAGGATCCTCCTGGAGCATGAGCAAATTCTCTTATAGCCAGTGCATCACTACCGACACCAAGTCTTGGGGTGACAGCGATATGGAAAAGATGAACTTCTCCCTTTCTTTCCCTAACGGAGAGGAGAATGCCGCCGGCAGCTATATCTACTCGAATGGAACTTACAAACAGAAACTCGCCACACAGAAAGTCGCTAAGGTCGTTCTTGCGTCAGACGCCAGCTTCAACGGCATGAAGGCCGTCAAGATGAATCTTGGCGTCAACACCGCCGATGTGACGGCAGACTTCACGGTGAGCGTTGTCAACGGCTCGAAATCAGTTGAGCTCGGTAAGGTTACCATCACAGGTAACGGTGACAACACCGAAGGACAGAACTGCTATTTCTACACAACCGAAGAAAGCAGGAACGGTTCTCTCGTCCTCACTGTCGACAACTTCTCTGCAGACAAATACTGCATCCCTTATCTTGGATGCATCGTGATCAATCCTGCTCCTGAAATCGTTCTGGGCGAGACCGCTCTTAAGGTCGCCAAGGAAGCTTCGACTACAAGCATAGATTGCACTGTCAATGCCGCTACCGGCAACCCGACCGTAAGTGTCGCCGAGGACGCTGCATCTTGGCTTTCAGCAAACTATGCCAACGGCAAGGTCAATGTCACCGTGGCGGAAAACACCGGAGCGAAGAGGTCTGGCGTCGTAACTGTCAAGGCGGTCGGTTTCGCCGAGTCAACAGCTGAAATCACAGTCACGCAGCAGAGCGCGACGGCTACGGAATACACACTCACCGTTACCGCGGCTGATGTCAAGAAGGCCATCGACGCGGCTCTCAACGGAGCCGAGGCGACCGATGAATATGTCGCTCTGAATGCATCCTTCAATGCGAAGGCGGCCAATGGAAAGACTGTCGCGGTCCCTGTCACCTTTACCTACATCAACTACTCTCTCGCTACAGATGAGTGTTTCACTGTCGCGACCAAGTCATACTCCAAGCAGTCTGAAATCAAATGTACTTCAGCCGTCGGAGAAATCTCTAAATTCGTTGTTGTAGCGGACAAGTACACCAGGGCCAGCTCTTATGCGGATTGCCGTATGCAGCTTTCTGCGGACGGAACAAAGTGGACAGACCCTGCTTCAACATCTTATGTCAAGGGTGAAGACGGCTATTACACCAGTACCGCTCTCAACGATGACGAAACCATGACCTGGTTCAACATCAAGACTACAGATTGGATTAAATATCTGAAAGTGAAGAGCTTCGAGGTGACCTTCGTCGCTGACTAAACAATGATTGAATGAAAAACAGATCATCTATCTGTCTTCTTAAGGCGATTGTGGCCGCGGTTTTGTCCGCGGTCACAATTTCCGCTTGTGAGAAGACCTCTTCGGAAGAGACTTTCGACACCACGATACAGGTGGCCGGGGGCAATGTTGTGAAAGCGGACGCTTCGGCTTCGACCCTTGACTTGTCGGTCACCGTCACGGGAGACCACGCCTCCGAGGCGGTCACGGCCATCTGCGCCGAGGACTGGATCTCGGTGGCTGGCGGCGCCGGCGCGGAGGATGAGGGTTCCGTCTCAAAAGGGACAACCGCCGGATCGCAGACCAGGACGGTCAGCCTCGAAATCGCCGAGAATCAGTCCGACGGCTCCAGAACCGCCACCGTGGTTCTGGGAACGGAGGGCGCGAAGGATGTCAAAGTCACGGTCATCCAGAGCGCCAACCCTGACTATGTAGTGAACAGCCAGCTGACGTTCACGCTGGATGTCAATGACATAAAGGAGGCGACCGCGATGTTCACCGTGGCACCTTCGATGTCCGACACCTACTACCTCTATGCCTTCGTCACAGCGGCCGAGTACGGCAAGTACTCCAGCGGAAAGGCCTTCGTGGAGGCTACCGTGGAGCAGATCAAGGAATATGCGAAAGGCTACGAGGAGAAGTACGGGACACCGTTCCCGCTCAAGAGCAGACTCTACAAGGGCTACGTCTCCACGACGGCCACCGGCCTCACGCCGGACACCGACTACTGCCTTGTGGCCTTCGACCTCACTCTGAACTGGGGCTACAGCGGCAATGTGGCGGTCTACAAGTTCAAGACCGGCAAGGTGCCGCCTTCCTCCGACGCTTTCGCGATCACCTACGATGAAAACACCGGAATCCTGATGGTCACGCCTGCCGAGACCACCACCGGCAGTTTCGGCCTCGGCCTCACCACGGCTGAGTTCTGGGACAACTCCAAGGCTCCTTCCGTTGTCGTGGACAGCTTCATAGAAAGCAGCGGCTTCTCATCCTACAGCGTGGCCGACGGTGCGAGGGGACTCCCTCTCAAATACTATTCGGACATGGAATCCGGCAAGGAATATGTCGGTTTCGCCTTCAGCTACAACACCTCTACCGGCGCTGCCTCGAACATCGCCTGGTACAGGTTCACTTACAATGCGAAGTGACATGAAACCGTTCAGCCACATATTCATCGGCCTTGCCGCCGCTGCCTCGCTGCTGTCCTGCGGCAAGTCAGGAAGTGAGGAGGAGACCGTCGATTCCACCTTCGTGGTGGAAGAAAGCGTCATCAAGACCGACGCGGACGGCGGACGCATTGTCTGTGAATATTCAATCTCTGGCCCGAAGGAGGGCAGGAAGGCCGAGGTCACCTCATCGGAGGACTGGATCGGAGTCTCGTCTGTCTTCGCGACCGAGTTCACGGTCGACGTGGAGGCCAACACCACGGGCAAGGACCGCACCGGAGAAATCCAGCTGGAGTGCTCCGGAGTGCGTCCGCTGAAGGTGCGCGTCGTGCAGAGCGCGAAGAAATCCGAGCAGCAGATCTACAAGAACTACAAGATAACGGTCAGCGGCATAACGACTTCCACCTGCCGTGTGCAGGTCGAGCCTGTGGACGCTTCCAAGACCTATGTCTATGCGGTTGTGAGGAAGGCTGACTACCAGAAGATGACGGCCAAGGAGTACATCGAGGCCAGAATCTCCCAGATCAAGGATATGGCCGTCCAGTACGGCTCCTCTCCAGCGGATTTCCTCAGCAAGGGCACCGTCGACACCGACCGCCTTACCTCAGACCAGAGGCCGTACCTCTACGACCGCACTGACTATTGTCTGACAGCCTTCGACCTTTCCTACAACGCATCTGAAGCGGAGTTCTCCTACAGCGGGGACATCGATGCCGTGGAGTTCTCCTCGGCTTCCGCCCCTGCGTCGAGCATGACGTTCACCATCAAGCATGACGGGGATCTGCTGACGGTCACGGCGAGCAATTCGTCTGAGACTTTCGTGTGCGACTACATGAGCAAGGCTTCGTGGGACGAGCTTGACAGTCCGGACTATGCGGCCCACACCTACATCCTCTACTCAAAACAGTACGGTTCGTTCACGACTTACCAGGGTTCCAGGATCATCGACCTTTCGGGCGAGAAGCTCACGAAGGGTGAGAAATATGTCGTCTATGCGGTAGGCTATCTCGCCGATGACACGAAGGGCGGGCTTACCACAAAGGTGGACTATCTTGAATTTACGTATTAATTTTGTATGCAATTGACTATTAAAAACTTATTGCCGCTGCTCTGTTGCGCTGCACTGGCCGTGACGGCCGCCTGCACCAAGGAAGCGGCTGATCAGGAAGAGAACGCCGCCGGGACCGGTCCGGTCATAATCAATGAAGGGGTCGGAGTGGCTGTGAGAGGTGAACTTCTTCTGAAAGTGAAGAGATCCTCTTCGACAAGAGCGGCCGGCGAGGCTTCCGATGCCAAGGCCGGAGCGGACGAGGTGGCCAGGATGATGGAGGGGACTCCGTCCTTCCGTCTCGAAAGGCTTTTCCCGGAATGCGGGAAATTCGAGGCGAGAACCCGTGCCGAAGGGCTTGACTGCTGGTACATAGCCAGTTTCGATCCTTCGCTCAATTCTTCCGATGTGGTCTCGCAGCTCCGCCGCAGCGGATCTCTCGAGTGTATTGAATATTCAGTGAAACCTACTATAGCCGATGGCCCGGAGATGTTCACCGCTTCTCCGGTTTTCGGAAATTGCGGAGCGGCGGCCGCCCCTGCGGGAATCGCCGCGGCTTCCGTGTCCAGGAAGGGACAGTTCCCGTTCGACGAGTCCGCCGATGCCTGGCAGAGGCAGTGGCACTACAACAACACCGGCTCTGTCTTCGGCAACACTTCGCTGGTCGGGGCCGACGCCGGGGTCTGGGACGCCTGGCCTATGTCCACGGGTAATTCCGACGTGATCGTGGCCGTCATCGACCAGGGTGTCAAATTCGACCACGAGGACTTGGCCGACAACATGTGGGTGAATCCGGGCGAAATCCCGGGCAACGGCATCGATGACGACGGCAACGGCTACATCGATGACATCTATGGCTACAATTTCATCGACGGCAACGGCACGGTCACCACATCGGCGACCTTGTCCCACGGCACGCACGTGGCCGGGACAATCGCTGCCGTGAACAACAACGGCAAGGGAGTCAACGGCATAGCCGGCGGCTCCGGCAGGGGTGACGGGGTGAAGATAATGACCCTCCAGAGCCTCGGCGACAGCGACAGCGGCAGCTCCGGGGCAGGCCTCGGCGGCACCGTGAGGGCTATGAAGTACGCTGCCGACAACGGCGCGGTCATCTGCCAGAACAGCTGGGGCTACACCAGCAAGGTCAGCTGGAACACCTGGACCCGCAACACCTACGGGGCTCTCAGGCGCGCGATGGACTATTTCATCAAATACGCCGGAGTCGACGAGAACGGTGAGCAGTCCGGCCCGATGAAGGGCGGCCTGATCATCTTCGCCGCCGGCAACGAGGCGGTCGACTATCCTTCCTATCCGGCGGCCGATGACGCCGTGGTGAGCGTGGCCGCACATTCCTACAAAGGCGACGGCGCGGTCTACACGAATTACGGCTCCTGGATCGACATCTCCGCTCCGGGCGGGGACACCTATGTCGACAGTCAGTACGGCGGGGTCTACAGCACGATCGTCGGGAAGGACGGAGGCTCGTCCTACGGCTACATGCAGGGAACATCGATGGCCTGTCCTCACGTCAGCGGGGCCTGCGCCCTCGCGGTTTCCTACTACTACGGAAACTCAAAGCGCAAGGGCCTCACTCCGGATGTCCTCAAAGCCGCTCTCCTGAGTTCCGCGGCTCCGTTCCGCGGCTCTCTGTCGGAGACATATTCAGGCAAGATGGGGGCGGGGATGCTCGACACCGCGGAACTGCTCCACTATATGGATTTCCTGGGCGACATCCCTGCCTGCTCGATCTCTGTGGGCGAGACCGTCAGGGTCGACCTCTCGGATTATTTCCCTACCGTCAATGTCGTGTCCTACAGCGTGTCCTCCGAGGGTGTCGCCGAGGCGGCCCTCGATGGAGAAATACTCTCTGTCACAGGTATTTCCAAGGGTGAAACCACCATCACGATCTCCAACGGCGGCAAACTTTACAAGGAACTTAAAGTCACGGTCAGCAAATGAAAAAGACAATGATATTCTTCTTCGCGGCCGTCTGCGCCGTGATGTCAGCCGTTTCCTGCTCCAAGGAACAGACTCCCGAGCCTCAGGCTCTTCCGACTCCGGAAGCCTGTGTGACTGAATTGACCTGCACGGGCTTCACCCTTTCCTGGGAGACCGTCACCGACGCCGGCTCCTACACCTACACTTTCAACGGCGGAGAAGAAATCTCACAGAGAGAGACCTCGGTGACCTTCAGCGGTCTGCAGCCTTCGGAGCGTTACACGGTCACCCTCCGCGCCGATGCGGGGACCAACGGCTCGTACACAGCCTCCCCGACAGTGACCTTCAGCGTCACCACGGAAGGAGTGTCCACGCTCGAAGCACCTGTGCCTGAGCTCGTCGCCGGCTACAAGTCCAAGACCATCATCCAATGGAAAGGAGTCTACGGAGCTGATTCTTATGAATATTCAGTAGGACCTTTCAGCGGGAAGACCTCTTCGCTTTCGGTCGAGATCAACGGCCTCGAGGCCTCCACGTCCTATGTCTTCAGCCTGAAGGCTCTGTCCTCCGACGACTATGTCAATGACTCCGAGCCGGGCACCCTCGAATTCACGACCCTCCCGGAGACCGAGGACATCCCTCAGATCATAATGTCGCTCGTCGAGACGGGAGCGGACTACGCGACATTCAACGTGTACGCCGTGGCTGACTTCCGCTACATCTTCTTCGGAGTCCCGACGACCTATTTCAACGCGATGTCGGAGAACGACCTGCGTGACTATTACCTCAAGGCCTTCGTCAATTCCATCGAGGCCGCGGGTTACGACAAGGCTTCCGGAATCAAACAGTACACCTACTGTGGCACGGCGGCCTACACGGAAAGCCCTCTCTACAGCGAGACCTCCTACAGCATCGTGGCTTTCGGCATAAACACCGACGGCCAGGCGACGACTCCGCTCTACAGGCTTGACACGAAGACCCTCGCCGACGACACTCCTTCGATCCCGGACATCACGGGGGCTGATTGGTTCAACCAGACCCTCTACCTCGGGACGAACGGCATCTACAACCCGTCGAACTGCTTGTGGGTCAACTGGAAAGGCAGCGGGGTGAAAGAGTTCACAACCTTGATGACCTCCACCCGCTCGTTCAAGCTTTACTTCGACTCTTCGGCGGAACTTTTCAAGGAATATGTCAAAGCGAGGGGTACGAAAACCTCCGACGCTTCATCTCTTGCGAAGGTGAACGGTGAGAAGGGTCTCACAACAAGGTATTCTCTCAGCGCCTCCACCTCCTACACTCTCGGCACGGTGGCTGTCAACGAGGCCGGTGACACCACTTTCGTTGTCAACTCGCTCCCGACCAAGTCCAGCGAGAACTACTACGACTGGGCCGGTGTCAGCCTTGGCACAAGCACCTCGCATCCGTCCTCCAGTTCGTTGACAGGCGTGTTCCAGACGGCCTACTACGCTGATGACGAGCCTCTTAACTTCCATCTGAAGAGTCTCCGCTACTATTTCTGCAAGTTGAGTGACCTCGGCGGCCTGACCACTTCCGACACCGAGAGGATCGTCAGGGAGAAGGGCATCGACCTGCCGGAGTCCAATCTCAGCCTTATTAACCTCAGCGGCAAATTCACCCTCTCGTTCGGAGTCGACGGACAGGCTCTGGAAAGCGGCACGAAGTACGTCCTGCTGGCGACATTCACGGAAAGGGGAGGGGACACTCTGACCCGCTATGCGGTCGCATCGACCACAGGGAAGGCGGCGACGGCGACAAGGTCACGCTCAAAAGACCGGTTCACCGGCCGTCCTGAATTCGGCAATACTAGGATAGTTGAAACCTACATCCCGCTCGACGGAGAGGAATTTTAAGGAAAGAATATGAATTTCAAACAGATATGTTTTTCGTTGGCCCTGCTGGTCCTGACGGTTCTGTCCGCCGGGGCGCAGGAGAAGCTGACGGTAAGCGGCACGGTGCTTGACTCGAAAGGAGTGCCTGTCATCTCGGCGGGAGTCTTCGTGAAAGGCACGACGAACGGCACCGTGACCGACATCGACGGAAAGTACACTCTCTCCGGAGTGCCTTCGGACGCGGTGCTGACCGCTTCCAACCTCGGTTACACCACTTCCGAACAGAATGTGGCCGGAAGGTCGGTGGTGGACTTCACCCTGACCGACGAGGCTATGGTCCTTGACGACGTGATCGTCGTGGCCTACGGAACGGCGAAGAAGGAATCCTTCACCGGCTCGGCCAGCGTCGTGAAAGGCGAGGAACTCGGCAAGAGGCCTGTGGGCAACCTCACGAAATCCTTTGAGGGCACCGTGGCCGGCGTGCAGGTCACTTCCGGCGGCGGCCAGCCTGGCGAGGGCGCTTCCATAATGGTCCGCGGAGTCGGCTCCGTGAACGCCTCGTCCACCCCGCTCTATGTCGTGGACGGAGTTCCTTACGACGGTGCGATCAGTTCCATCAACCCGGCCGACATCGAGACCATGACGGTCCTGAAGGATGCCTCCGCAGGCGCCCTTTACGGAGCCAGGGGAGCGAACGGCGTGATCGTCATCACCACCAAAAAAGGCGGCAAGGACAAGGTCAATGTCAACTACAAAGGCAATTTCGGAGTCGCTTCCAGAGCCCTCCCGCGCTACAACCTCGTGGGGATGGATGAATATGTCGAACTGACCTGGGAGAGCCTTTTCAACTCTGTCCGCTACGCCGAATCCGGCGCTATGGACAGTGAAGGGGCCGCGGCCTACGCTTCCTCGCATCTGGCCGAGACCATCGGCGGTCTGAAGAATCCGGAGTACTACAACCCGTACAAGAACTACACCTGGTCCACTCTTGTCGACGAGTCTACCGGCAAGGTCAAGTCCGACGCCGTGGCGGCCTGGGACGAGAACTGGATGGACGAGATCAGCGACAACAAGGCCTTCCGCACCGAGCACATCCTTTCGGTCAGCGGCGGCACCGACAAGACCAGCTACCTCTACTCCCTGGGCTACTACAAAGAGAACGGTACGCTCCAGAACACTGATTTCGACCGTTTCACAGCAAGGCTGAGCGGAGACGTGCAGGCCACGGACTGGTTCAAGCTCGGAATGGGGGCGAACCTCGCCCACTCGGTCTCCGACTTCCAGGACGCCAGCGGATCCTCCACCTCGAATGTCTGGTACACGGCCCAGTTCATGGCCCCTGTCTACCCGGTCTATCTCAAGGATATGGATGGAAATGACGTGCTGGACGAGAACGGTCTGAGGCAGTATGAATATGGAACAATCGATGACAACGGCTATGCCAACCGTGTGACGGCACAGGGCTTCAACTCGAAGGCCGAACTCTACAACAACAAGGCTTACTACAAGCGCAACTCGGTGTCCGCCAGGACTTTCGCCAAGTTCGGGACAATCCATAAGGATTCCCCTCTGTACGGACTGAACCTCACCGTGAACCTCGGCGTGGACTTCACCGACTACGGCCGCACCGGGGTCAACGACAAGTACCACGGCAACGCCAAGGACCAGGGCGGAACAATCTCCAAGACCAACACCAGGACGATGAGTTACACCCTCAACGAACTTCTCACCTACAAGAAGGAGTTCGGAGAGCATTCGCTGGACCTCCTCGCCGGCCACGAGTACTATCGCTACAACTACAACTACGCGGCCGCTTCCAAGAGCGGCATCGTGGACGGCATCGATGAACTCGGCTCGGCCGTGACCACGACGGGAAACACTTCATATTCAAATGACTATGCGATCGAGTCCGTGCTGGCCAGAGTGAATTACGGCTACGCTGACAGGTACTATTTCGACGCTTCCTGGCGTATCGACGGGTCCTCCCGCTTCTACAAGGACAACCGCTGGGGCAATTTCTGGTCGGTGGGCGCTTCCTGGAGGGTTTCCCAGGAGGACTTCATGGCCGGGACCTCGTCCTGGCTGAGCAACCTCACCGCCAAGGTCTCCTACGGTGTGCAGGGCAACGACAACCTCGGCTCCTACTATGTCTGGCAGGGACTTTTCAACTACGGCTGGCCTAACGGCACCCGTCCGGGATCGGTCGCTTCCTCGATCGAGAACAGACTCGTGACCTGGGAGAAGAACGGCAACCTGAACGCCGGCGTCGAGGCGAGCCTCTGGGGCGGCAGGCTTTCAGCCACCGTCGAGTACTACAACAGGTACACGAGGGACATGCTTCTGAGCAACCCTCTGGCGATCTCTTCCGGCTTCTCCGGCTACGACGACAATGTCGGCTCGATGGTGAACAACGGTATTGAGGCCACTTTCCGCGGAGTCATATTCGAAAGAAAGAATTTCCATTGGGACGCGACCGCGATGTTCTCGCTCAACCGCAACAAGGTGAAGTCGCTGACCTCGTCGCAGGACGTGATAAACTACGGCAACATGGTCATCGAGGTCGGCAAACCGATCTACACCTTCTACATGTCGAAGTCCGCGGGCGTTTCGCCTGCCACGGGCAAGCAGCTCTACTGGGCCTACTACCGCTACGGAGTGGACGAGAGCGGAGCCGTCACGACGGAGAAGTGCGATGAATATGTCACCGACAATGTCGGTCTCGCTTCGCTGAGCAAGTACTACTATGGCAGCCGCCAGGCTCTCTGGAGCGGCAGCATCGCCTCGAACTTCGTCATATTCAAGAATTTCGACCTCTCTTTCCTCACCACATATTCAGTGGGGGGCAAGATTCTCGACGCTCTCTATGACGGCGCGATGAACGTGATGTACGCCGGCAACAACTGGCACAAAAACAAGCTGAGGCGGTGGCGCGGGCCGGGAGACATCACCGATGTCCCTCGGGTCGAGATCGGCGGCAGCTACAACTCCACCGGAGAGTCGCTGATCGACGCTTCCTATTTCGCTGTCAAGAACATAACGGTGGGCTACACGATTCCTTCATCGGTGACCGGCAAGGCTCAGATCAAGTCGTTCAGGGTGTTCTTCACCGCCGACAATCTCGCCCTCTTCAGCCATCTTGACGGTATGGACCCTCAGTACAATTTCGCCGGGACGGTGTCCTACACCTACACGCCTTCAAAGGTGTTCGCCCTCGGTCTGGACATTAATTTCTAAAGGAGACCAGAAAGATGAAAAAGTTTATAATTCTTTGCCTGTCAGTTCTTTGCATCTCGTCCTGCGAACTGGATTTCGCACCTACGGATTCGGGTTCCGGAGACGACCTCCTCAAGAACGCCTCTTCGGCGGTGTCCATCATCGACGGAGTCTACAGCACGATGTGGACTGCGGGCTGGTCTACCGGCGGCAACACCCACCAGTGTTTCGGAATATCAGCCTACAACATCGCTCTCGAGGCGATGGGTGACGACTTCATAATGCAGGGGCAGGGCAACGGCTGGTTCTGGTACGACCACTGCTACAACACGAAAGCCTACTACACCTCGGATTCCTTCCGTTCCTACGATGTGTGGAACGCCAACTACACCTGGATCTCGAACATGAACTATGTCCTCTCGGCTTCGGAGACGATGGCCGGCAGCGAGGAAGACAGGGACTATGTGCTTGGAAGCGCCTACGCCATCAGGGGACTGTGCTACTACAACCTCGCCAACTGGTACGCCAGACCGCCTTACAGCGCTCTCCAGGACAAGTCCCGCTGGCAGGATCCAGGTGTCCCGATCTACACTTCCCCGACCTACAAAGATTTCGTGGGCAACAAGAGGGAGAAGCTTGACGTGGTCTTCGACCAGATCGATTCCGACCTTGACAAGGCCGTCGAACTGCTTGAGAAGGGCTACGGGGCTGCCGTGGCCGGCAACAAATCGCACATCAACCTCTATGTCGCCCTCGGCATAAGAGTCAGGGTGTCGCTCGCCAAGGGTGACTGGAAGCAGGCTCTTGAGGATGCCGAGAGGATCATCGGGTCCGGTGAGTACAGCATAGGAGGGGAGTCCGAACTCTTCGGCGGAATGAACGACATCTCGGCTTCCAACGTGATGTGGGGAGCCGGCATCGAGAACACCGAGCAGGCCGGCGGCTATGCGAGTTTCTTCTCGCACATGGACAACACGGACGGTGCCTACGCCGTCTCCGCTCCGAAGCTGGTAAGCTCCTCTCTCTACAAGAAGATGCTGCCGGGCGACATCCGCCGCAGGTGGTGGGACCCGGACGACGAGGACGCTCCTTACGTCTCGTCCAAGTTCCGTTTCTCCAACGTGGCCGCCTGGCTCGGCGACTACATCTACATGAGAGTCGAGGAGATGTACTTCGACGCGGCCGAGGCCGCTCTCCGTCTGGGGGACAAGGACAAGGCCGTCAGGTACCTCAACGCCGTGATGAGGCAGAGGGTCTCCGGCTACGACGCTTCCTCCCTGTCCGGCACGAATCTCGGTTCGACGACCAATTCCTGGACCGGCTCGCTTCTGGAGGAGATCCTCGTCGAGAAGAGGGTCGAACTCTGGGGAGAGTTCGGAAGGGTTGTGGATGTCCGCCGTCTCGGCCAGGGCATCGACAGAAGCGCCTCTGACGGCTTCGCCGACGAGTGCCTGACGATGATGAGCCGTAACGGTGTGAACCTGACGGATCCGGAGAACTACGATTGGGTGATGACCATCCCGCAGGATGAGATCAACAACAATCCGAACATCAACGAAGAAGACCAGAACCCTCTGTAAATGAATATTCTGATGAAAAATATATTCACAAACACATTCGCAAGCATATTCTTGGCTTCACTGGCCGCTGCTCTGCTGCTGTCCTGTTCGCAGGAGCAGTTCGGCCTGACCGCCACGGGCAATTCCGACGACGACCGCGAGATCCACTTCCTCCAGAGCAGCATGAGCAAGGAGTTCGTACAGGGTACGGAGGAAGGAACGATCGCCGTGACCCTCGCCAGAAGCGGCAACAAAGGCACCTACAGGGTGCTTCTTGAAAAAAGCGGCAAGGACGCGGGGCTTTTCTCCATCAAGGACACCGTAGTCATCCCTGACGGCCAGTACACCGTCGAAGTGCCGCTGAAGGTGGACATGTCCGATGTGATTCTCGGCTCCTCGGTGAGCGTGTCGCTCGCGATCGTGGGCCGTGACGCGCGGCTTGGAGAGGACTCCGCCTACATCGGACAGTTCAGCGACTTTCTCAACGTGAGCGCCTCGTTCACCCTTGAATGGGAGCCGTATATGCGTACCACGGAAGACGGAGAGACCGTCCAGCAGACAGCGACCTACAACTTCTCCCAGTTCTACACTGGCTGGCAGAGCGGCATCCCTGTCGAGGTCGCCACCGGCACCGACAACGTGTTCCGTCTGGTGGACTGGGCTTCGGGTTCCTATTTCAATTTCACGGTGGACTGGAAGAAAAAGACCGTCTCCGTGCCAGGGCAGTCCATCGGCTACTATGACGAGTCGAGCGCTTCTTATGTGTACGTCTCCGACCTCGCACAGTACCTCGGCAGCGACTCTTACTACTCCTCGTTCCCTTGCACCTGGGACGGCGACAGGACTTTCACACTGAACGTTATCTACTATATTCCTGACAGCGGCTACTATGGCTACGGGGAGGAGACTCTCGTCTTCGAGGGCGACCACGACACAGACCCTGCCATAGGCTCGGCCACCTACAAGGGCGACGGGACTTTCAGCTTCGATTTCAATGACTATGTCTCTTACTGCAAGGCCGTGGTCGTGAGCGGCGACATCTCCTCCGACGCGGCGGCCATCTCGGAGACTGTTTCGGGAATATGTCTGGGGACCGCGGCCGATGTCCTGACCTTCACGGCCGACAGTCTGACGGTGACAGCAGGGGTCGGGACGAACACCCTTGTGGCCGTGCCGTTCACCTCGGAGGGAGTGCCTGGCGAAGAGGTTGTCGTGAGGTTTACCTATGACCCTGACGGAACGATACTTCCGCGGGTCCTTGCCTGCGGGCTGTCGCTCCCGGAGAAGAACCCTTACACAAGCATCGCCTGGGACCTGAAGGTGAAGAATGTGGTGAGGGTTGAATATGTGATGGGCTACAAGGAGATTCTGGACTACTATGCGGAGTATTACACTCTCGACAAGATCTTCAGCGTGCTTGGAGACAGCCTTGATGACAACTATGTCGCCTCGGCCAACACCGAGGAAGGCGTACATCTGACATATTCGGCCGACGAGGGAAAGGAGTACAAGATCCTTCTGCGGCTCTACAATGTCCAAGGAGATGTCGCGGAGACTTCCGCCACCGTCTCCACCCGCTCGCATTCAGAGACTTATCTCGCCAGGAGCATCGATGATTTCATAGGCTCCTACCTTCTCAGCGCCACTGTCTCGGACTCCGACGGCACATCCTCAAGCGAGGCCTTCAGGGTCGATGTCATAAAGACAGGGGAGAACAAGGTGTCCATCAAGGGCTTGAGCAACTACAAGAACTACAGTCCTGAGGTCACCGGGGAATATGTCCCTTCTCAGCACTGCATCAGGCTAAACAGCCAGAATCTCGGCGAGTTCAGCTACATGACCGTTGTCTTCGGCTTCGTCTCTGATCTCTACACGGGCATCTGGGGCCAGTCCTCGGCTCTCGAGTTCGGATTCACGGACGACGGTTACCTTCGTTTCCGCCCTATGGCCGGCTCGGAGTTCCAGGTCAACGGTTACAAGTTCCTGCTCTTCGACGGCTCGTCCTACAGCGGCTATGCTGCCGGAGACAAGACCTACACCGACCTGCTGATGGTCAAGCTGTAGGTCTGCGGGGTTAGAGTTCCGCACAAACGGAACGTAAATTAATAACGAAAAAAGCGAAGATCACTCTTCGCTTTTTTTAGTGTTTACGTAGGCCCGCC
>CAVEYE010000009.1:0-5196 GCA_963619595.1 bacterium
GTCAAGGGCGGTACATCGGGACATCCCCGACGTCGATCAGGTTGCGGAGAATTTCAAGGTAGCCGGGGGAATAGCCTTTGGCCGGATTGCCGAATTCAGCGACAATCTCCTCAAGTGAATATTCCCCGCCCCTGCCCCTGATGAACTCCGAAAGGGCTGAAGCTGTGCCGGCTGTCGTGGAAGCAGCCACCGCGGAGTCGGAAGAAGACGCGCGCCTTGCCCTGCAGACATCGCAGACTCCGCAGTCGCAGGCCTCCGTCTGCCCGAAATAGCGGAGCAGGTAGCGGGGACGGCACTCGTCGGACTCGCTGATATATTCAAGCATCGCCCCGCTGCGGGCGCGGTAACTCTCCTTCAGCATCCGGTAGCGGTCCGGCATAAGGTTGACATTGCCCGGCCGCAGACGGTCGTGATGGAGCAGCACCACGTCGGAATGGTCCGCTGGCACATAGTTGATGACGTGCTGCAGCGACAGGGAGTAGAGGGTCTGGCGCAGCATCGGCACCGTCAGCGCGCAACGCCTCGCGATCCATTCCTCGTCGATGCGCTGGAGGAACGAGAATATGCCCGCGTAGCTCCGCATCAGGGCCTCCAGCACGTCGGCCTCCTTCTGCCCCTGAAGGTCGATGTCGTAGAGCGACTTCCTGTCCACCCTGATCCTGACCTTCGTCGGGATGTCGACCTCCTCTGAATATGTAAGGTGCTCCGTCCGCTCAAGGTATTTCAGGGCGTGGAAGACAGGTGACCGCTGGAGGCCGAAACGGGCGCAGAAATCCTCTATCTTGAACTTCAGCTGACGGCCGATGCCGGTGTCGTAAGGGATCTCGAAGAACACGTGGAGGCGCTGGTAGACGTTCTCTATGTACTCAAGCGTAGGAAAGGAGACCTCCTCCAGCTGGGCTATCCTGCGCTTGTCCACCCCGTTCCAGAGCTGGACGGCATAGGAACGCTTCCCGTCGCGTCCCGCGCGTCCGGCCTCCTGGAAGTAGGCCTCCGGGCTGTCCGGAAGGTCGTAATGGACCACGAACCGCACGTCAGGCTTGTCTATTCCCATTCCGAACGCGTTGGTGCAGACCATCACCCGGATGTCGCCGCTCTTCCAGGCCGCCTGACGCTCCGCCCTTGACTCGCCGCCGAGGCCTGCGTGGTAGAAGGACGCCGTGACACCCTGCGAGCGGAGGAACTCCGACAGTTCTTCGCACTTCTTCCTGTTGCGGGCATAGACTATCCCCGTGCCGGGGACTCCGTTGCAGATGCCGAGGATCTGCCCGTACTTGTCCTCCGCACGGCGGACTATGTAGCAAAGGTTCGGACGTTCGAAGCCGCTCTTTATCAGGAGTTTCTCCTTGAAGCCCAGACGCGCCATTATGTCCTCTGCCACAGAAGGCGTGGCCGTCGCGGTGACGGCTATGACAGGAGCGTCCACCCTCTCCCGCAACTTTCCTATATTCAGATAGTCAGGTCTGAAGTCATAGCCCCACTGGGAGATGCAGTGCGCCTCGTCGACAACTATGTACGCCACGTCAAGCACATCCACATAGGACTGGAACAGGCTGGTGCCCAGACGCTCCGGAGAAAGATACAGGAACTTGAAATCGCCGTAGGCAGCATTGTTCAGCGCCCTGTCCACATCCTGCCTGGACATCCCGGCGTACACGGCAAGAGCCTTGACTCCCCTGTCCCGCAGATTCTGGACCTGATCCTTCATCAAGGCTATCAGCGGGGTGACCACAAGGGTGATTCCCTCGCGGATCAGTCCCGGGACCTGGAAGCAGATGGACTTCCCGCCTCCGGTCGGCATTATCGCCAGCACATCCTTCCCCTCCAGGGCGGCTCCGATAACCTCCTCCTGCATAGGACGGAAGCTATCGTAACCCCAGTATTCCTTCAGCACTTCCTTCGGTGTCATAATGTCGCGTAAACCGTTTTATACCAACAAATTGCGTTTCGCGCTGGCAAAAATTTTGCAGTGTTGCCAGCCCGTTGACAAATGTACGAATTTTTATCGCTCGCGGATTTGAGTAATGCATAAAATTTCCTTAAATTCGCGACGCTTTAAGGAGAATAAGTTTAACTCAATAAATTCAAAACACTATGCCTAAGATGGATTTAAGCAAGTACGGAATCAAAAGTGTGAAGGAAGTCCTTTACAATCCGACTTACGAGGTTCTCTACAATGAGGAGACAAAACCGGAGCTTGAGGGCTACGAGAAAGGCCAGGTTACCGAGCTCGGCGCTATCAATGTCATGACCGGTATCTACACAGGCCGTTCCCCTAAGGACAAGTACATCGTTATGGACAAAAACTCAAAGGACACCGTATGGTGGAACACCCCAGAGTACCCTAACGACAACCACCCGATGTCAGAGAAAGTCTGGAAGACAGTCAAGAAGATCGCCCAGCAGGAGCTCTCTGGAAAGAGGCTTTTCGTTGTAGACGGTTTCTGCGGCACCCACAAGGACACCCGCATGAAGGTACGCTTCGTGATGGAGGTCGCTTGGCAGGCCCATTTCGTGACCAACATGTTCATCCGTCCGAAGAACCAGGAAGAGTTCGACCAGGAGCCTGATTTCGTAGTTTACTGCGCTTCCAAGGCCAAGGTTTCCAACTTCGAGGAGCTCGGTCTCCGCAGCGACACCTGCGTCGCCTTCAACGTGACCAGCAAAGAGCAGGTGATCCTCAACACCTGGTACGGCGGTGAGATGAAGAAGGGTATGTTCTCTATGATGAACTACTACCTTCCTCTGAAGGGCATCGCCGCGATGCACTGCTCCGCCAACACCGACATGAACGGCGAGAACACCGCAATCTTCTTCGGTCTCTCCGGAACCGGCAAGACCACCCTTTCAACCGACCCTAAGCGCAAGCTCATCGGCGACGACGAGCACGGCTGGGACAACAAGGGCGTGTTCAACTTCGAAGGCGGCTGCTACGCCAAGGTCATCAAGCTCGACAAGGAGTCTGAACCGGACATCTACAACGCCATCCGCCGCGACGCCCTTCTCGAGAACGTCACCGTGGACGCTGAAGGCAAGATCGACTTCAACGACAAGAGCGTTACCGAGAACACCCGCGTCTCCTACCCTATCTATCACATCAACAACATCGTACGTCCTGAGTCCCAGGGTCCTGCCGCAAAGCAGGTGATCTTCCTCTCAGCCGATGCGTTCGGTGTTCTTCCTCCTGTCTCAATCCTGAACCCTGAGCAGACCAAGTACTACTTCCTCTCAGGCTTCACCGCAAAGCTTGCAGGTACCGAGCGCGGCATCACCGAGCCTACTCCTACCTTCTCGGCCTGCTTCGGACAGGCGTTCCTCGAGCTTCATCCTACGAAGTACGCCGAGGAACTCGTGAAGAAGATGAAGAAGAGCGGCGCCAAGGCATACCTCGTGAACACCGGCTGGAACGGAACAGGAAAGAGAATCTCCATCCGTGACACCCGCGGCATCATCGACGCTATCCTCAACCACAGCATCGACGAGGCTCCTACCAAGACCATTCCTTACTTCAACTTCGTGGTTCCTACAAAGCTTGAAGGCGTAGATACCAACATCCTCGACCCTCGCGACACCTATGCCGAGGCCTCACAGTGGGAGGAGAAGGCGAAGGATCTCGCCGCAAGGTTCATCAAGAACTTCAAGAAGTACGAGTCCAACAAGGCCGGCAAGGCTCTTGTGAAGGCTGGTCCTCAGCTCTAATCAAGCACTGAATCTAAATCTGATAAATAGGGAACGGCACAGCGCCGCTCCCTATTTTTTTTGTCCGCCGCGGACCGCGTCAGGTCGGTGGTAAGCGGCTCGACCCCGCCATTGTGTGTCAGACAGTCAGTTGCGGCACAGAAAGTTCAACAAGGAACAGGAAAGGGTCAGAGGGAGGAATCCAGGAGGGCTTCGCAGGCGTAGAGAATATCCTGGAAGGTTTTCTCAAAATCACCCGTGTACCAAGGATCCGCGACATCTCGGCCGGTGCCTGTGCAGGACATCAGCAGATGGATTTTGCCCTCCGGGTCGGTGGTGATTATGCGGCGGATCCAGCGTAAATTGCTGCTGTCCATACAGAAGATGCGGTCGAAGCGTTTATAGTCGGAGGCCGTGACGGTGCGTGCGGTCTTTGCTGAATCAAAGCGGACACCGTGCTGGGTCAGGCATCTTTTTGCCGGCGGGTAGATGGGGTTTCCATATTCTTCATCGGAGACTGCGGCTGACTCGATGTAGTACCGGTCCGTCTCTCCCCTCGCCTGCACAAGGGCTTTCATTATGAATTCCGCCATCGGACTCCTGCAGATGTTCCCGTGGCATACAAAAAGGATTCTTCTTATCTTACTATCAGTCATACTATTACTATTATCTCCAACACTCAGCAAGCCGAATTTTCGGAATATCAGGCATACCCTGGCATCTACGCATCCTATCCCCACGCAATCGCGCTTAGCCGGCACTTCCGCGAATTTAGCAACTTTCAGCAACATCACTGCGATTCCGCTCACATCATCTCAATTCACATCCTGGCGATCCACATCCTTGCGACTCCACTCAACCCGGCAAACCTATGTTCAACAGAATTGCAGACGGAAGCGCCAGGCGGGGCTTTCCGCGAAATTCCGTTCACGGGGGCGGGTTTCCGGGACTGTCGCCATACTTTGTGGCGGTTGGACGCACGAATTTAGCGGCTATTTTGTAATTTTACATTTTTCATCCTGAAGCTATCGCAGTCCGATAGCAAGGACAATATACCGAAATTACTTTATATGAACAAGTTGCTATACAAATCACTTGGATGCTGGCTCATCTTGGCAGCGGCTATTCTGTCGGCACAGATGTCGGCTGAAGCAAAAAAAGGTCCTGCCGCAACGCAGCCGGTCCCGGCCGAGCAGGGAATCCTGCTGACCGGAAGGGTTGTGGACACGGATGGCGAGCCGGTGATCGGAGCCGGAATCGTGTCGGCGGAGAAGACATCGGTCGGAACGACCAGCGACCTCAACGGCAGGTTCAGCCTCAGGCTTCCGGAAGGGGCCAAGTCCGTCATCTTCTCCTCGGTCGGAATGAAAGAGGTTGTCTACAAGATAGTTCCCGGCAAGACAGAGGGCATCACCATCGTGATGGAATGGGAGGACAACCAGCTCGACCAGGTGGTCGTGACGGGTTACGCCCAGACGACCGTCAAGAGGATCACCGGATCTGTGGCCGTGCTGGATT
>CAVEYE010000010.1:0-4419 GCA_963619595.1 bacterium
TATGATTTCTTACGTTGTCATCAACGCGATAGGCGGGAAATTCAAGAAAATCAGCATCACGATGTGGGTGCTTGCGATTCTCTTCCTGCTCCGCTATATCCTGATGTAGAAAGATTTGCATCTCTGAATATGTCCGGGCCGGTCGTCATTGACCGGCCCGTTTTCATTTCAGGAACATAAGATGTTGACCGAAAAATAATTAACAGCCATCGTCTTTGATTGTTGATATTTTTCACAGGAAAAGTGATGAACGGCCCGGATTTTCTGCTATCTTTGTGCAAACCGTCAGCTGCCCGGATTCCGGGTAAGGGCTGGCTTTGTGGTTTTGTGATAGCCATCAATACTTATCGGAATAAATTCGGAATAAAATCTACTGGATATGGACGTGACCGTACGTAAGACCAACGGCTCCTATGAGGAGTACGACAAGGTCAAATTGATGAATGGCATCCGCGAGGCCTACAAGACCGCGGGTGAGGAATGCCCCGAGGCTGTCGTGGTCTCCATCGCAGAGAATCTCTACATCTACGACAAGATCACCAGCCGCGAGATCAGACGCCAGGTCGAGGAAAGCCTGATGTCGATCAACAAGAAGGTGGCTATCGCCTACATCGAGAAATTCGACGCCGGTCTCGACCTCCGCAAGAAGAGGGACTTCATCCGTGACTACATCGCTGCGTCCAACGCCGCCACCGGCTCGAAGTTCGACGCCAACGCCAACGTGACCCGCAAGAACATCGTGACGCTCGGCCAGGAACTCTACAAGGAGAACAACATCAAGCAGAACCGCTACATCATGAAGGACAAGATCAAGGCTCTGTACGGCCGCGCAATGGCGAGCCAGTACATCGCCGACCTTGAAAGCCACGTCCTCTACAAGCACGACGAGAGCGGCACTCCGGGCTACCCTTACTGCGTGGCCATCACGATGTACCCGTTCCTCACCGACGGTCTGCGCAATCTTGGCGGTGTGTCAGTGGCCCCGACCGACCTCAAGTCGTTCTGCGGCGAGTTCATCAACCTTGTGTACTCGATCTCTTCCCAGTTCATGGGGGCCGTGGCGACCCCTGAATTCCTGATGTACCTTGACTATTTCATCCGCAAGGACTACGGCGACGACTACCTTGAGCATCTCGAGGATGTGGTGGAGATGAACGCCAAGAGGCGCACCCTCGTGAAGGTCATAGACAACTACTTCCAGCAGGTCGTGCATTCTATGAATATGCCTGCGGGCAACCGCGGGTACCAGACAGTGTTCTGGAACATCAGTTATTTCGACGAGAGCTACTTCCGCGGCGTGTTCGGCGATTTCCGTTTCCCTGACGGCTCGGAGCCTAAATGGGAGACGCTGTCCTGGCTGCAGAAGCATTTCATGAACTGGTTCAACGAGGAGAGGAACAGGTACATCCTCACCTTCCCGGTGGAGACGATGGCACTGCTGACCGATGGCAAGGACGATTTCATCGACAAGGAGTACGCCGATTTCACCGCCGAGATGTGGTCCAAGGGACACAGCTTCTTCTGCTACCTTTCCGACAGTCCTGACAGCCTAGCCAGCTGCTGCCGTCTTCGCAACTCTATCACGGAACTGGACAAGATCGACGGCTCGCACAATCACACCACGCACCAGTACTCGATGGGTACGGCTTCCGTCTCCACCGGCTCAAAGTCCGTGATGACCATCAACCTCAACAGACTCATTCAGCTCGCCACCAGACGCTACTTCGTCGAGAAGAAGGGCGTTGTCATAGACGGCTCCAAAGCGCTCACCCGGGCCGACTACGACAAGAACCAGCTTTATGAATATATCCGAGCGGCGGTGACCGAGGAGACAGAACGCGTCCACAAGTACCAGAAGTCGTTCAATGAGATCATCAAGGACTTCCTCGCCGCCCATATGCTCGATGTCTACCAGGCCGGTTTCATCGACATGAGAAGGCAGTATCTGACCATAGGCGTGAACGGACTCACCGACGCGGCCGAGTTCCTTGGACTGACCATCAGCCCTAACCCGGAGTACAACGAGTTCGTGGACACCATCTTAGAGACCATCAACAGGTCCAACAAGAAGGACAAGACTCCTGACACGATGTTCAACACCGAGTTTGTTCCTGGCGAGAATCTTTCCGGCAAGAACTACAACTGGGACAAGAAGGACGGTTTCTTCGTCTCTCCGAAGCACAATATGTACAGCTCGTACTTCTACAATCCGGAGGACGACTCCCTTTCGATGATCGACAAGTTCAAGCTGCACGGCAGTGAATATGTCAAGCATCTTGACGGCGGTTCAGCCCTGCATATGAACGTGGCCGAACACCTCTCGAAGGACCAGTACAGGCAGCTTCTCAAGACTGCCGCCCACTACGGCACGAACTACTTCACATTCAACTGCCGCAACACTGTCTGCAACGACTGTGGCTACATCAGCAAGGACACCCTTGAGGTCTGCCCTAAGTGCGGCAGCCACAATCTGGACTACCTGACCCGTGTGATCGGCTACCTGAAGAGAGTGTCGTCGTTCAGCGAGATGCGTCAGATCGAGGCCAGAAACCGCTTTTACATCCACGACGCCCTGAAGTCTCCATCCGGTGAGGGAGGCTCTCAGTTATGATTAAATATGTCCCTGAGATGACCTCAGTGGTCGTCGAGGAGATTCCCGATAGAGTCGTCTTGGCGGTAGACATAAGCAATTGCCCTGGTGATTGCGTTGGATGTCATTCGCCTTTTCTCAGGGCCGACATCGGCGAGGAACTGACAGAGAGCGTGATAGACGACCTTGTGGCCGACAACTTCGGAGTGGACTGTTTCCTTTTTCTCGGCGAAGGTCAGGACAGGAAGACCCTTCTACGGCTTGCCGGGCACGTCCGGTTCTTAGGTCTGTCGGCGGCTCTGTACAGTGGAAGGCCGAAAGTCGAGGATGAGATATTCCTTGGCTTTGACTATGTCAAGGTGGGTCCTTATGTCGAGAGCCTCGGACCGCTTAACTCAAGGACGACCAACCAGCGTCTGTATCGTGTCCGCAAGGATCCGTCTGTGGGTTACAGCCTCGAGGACCTGACACCGCGTTTCTGGCATAGGGGAATCGACAGGAATGTACGTTGAGATATTCATAAAATTATAACCGGGCGGATGCAGGTCCGCTGAAAAGAAGAACACAATATGGACAGGAGAGAATTTTTAACAGCATCGGCAGCTTCGCTTGCGGGGCTTGCGTTGTTCGGCATCCCAGAGCTTGCCGAGGCGAAGGCGAAGACGAAGTCTTCTCGCAATCTGCGGGAATATTCAATGGTCATTCTTGGAGACACTCATTTTGACACTGAACCTGCGAGCGTCTATCATGCCCTCTACTCCGAACCGAAGGAGTCGCGCTACAAGGTGCATCTTGCCGAATTCGCCCGCAATGGAGAGATGTGGCGTGACAGATGCCCGAGGCTGCTGAAGAGGTGCGCTTCCCTCATCGATGACAGCACCGTGATGGCTTTGCAGGTCGGGGATCTGATCCAGGGTGACTGTGACGACACCAACATCCATCGCAAGATGCTGAGCGATGCCGTCGCCACCATCAAGAAGGAAATCGGCACGCTGCCGTTCGTGACCGTCGCAGGCAACCACGACATCCGCGGAGTGGACGCCAAGGAGACTTATCACGAGTATATGCCTATGCGGATGTCGCAGGAACTCGGTATGTCGGTCACCGGCACGACTTTCTACTTTATGGTCGGCAAGGATGCGTTTCTGGTCATTGATTTCAACAAACCGGACGATGAGCTGATCGACAGGATGTTGAGAGAGACCGAGGGGGCGAGGCACACCTTCATTCTGACTCACGGACCGGTGTTCCCGATTGACACCAAGAGTGCGAGGTGGTTCTTCCACGGCGGCAAGGGCGAGAAGAACCTCAAGGCTAGGCTGCATTTCCGGGCTGAGTTCGCTAAGAGGGAGGTGATGGTTCTGTGCGGACATTCCCACAGCACCGGTCTTACTGAGTGGAAGGGCGATGGCGGCATCATCACCCAGATGGAGATGAGCAGCGTGTGGTCGACTCCGGAGAAGGGAATCTACAAGGCTATAACCGAAGATACGGCTCACTACGGATTTGAGCGTGGCAAAAGGTTCAAGACGAAATCCGACGGGTCGCCGCTCGAGGATGCGAGCGCTCTTTTTGATGAGTACAGGCCAGGGCTGACCCGTTACAATCAGTCTGACACCGCCGGCTCGTTCAAGCTTAATGTAGGGCCTAAGCACGTGACCATTGATCTCTACGCCGGTGATTCCGCAGAGATCTCCCGTACCTTTGAACTAAGATAATAACAAGGCCGCACAGCGGCGCGTAAAGACATAAAAGAGCCACTGACGTTTAGTCGAAGCGCAGCGCCTCAAGGGGTTTGGGGAGTCAGCTCCCCAATGAATTGAAGCCGC
>CAVEYE010000011.1:0-4696 GCA_963619595.1 bacterium
TTCCGGCCTATGGAATGAAAATCAAATTATTTCTTCGTGAATGTCATAGGACCAACATAAATCTCCCACCAACCTTGACTGGTTCTGCAGGCATAACCGTTCGGAACGGAGATTGTCTTGTAGTCACTGCTGTAGTTGAACACTATGTCAGAATATCCAGTCGCATCATCCACACTTGGCGCGTCAAAACCGACTACATAGAGATTTCCCTGAGAGGAACTTACATAACCGGTCTTCTGGCCGGAAGGGATGGTGATCTGTCTTTTCTCCGTATCGACAGAGCCAGAGAAGATGTTATATTTCCCGGTAGATGCCGTAAGTCCATTGCTTGCCAAGTATGTATCGAGATTGTAAATCAAGACCTTGTCCACATCCTTAGGGTCAGCCAGAACCTGGACCTCAGCGGTGTAGTTGTCACCCCAATATCCCGGAGCCGGACCGCTGAATGTTCCGAAGAAGTTTGCGAGCGGATGGTCGTCGTCCTTGATGGTGAAATTCGCCACGCTGGTGCCGCCGATCTGGTAGTCGTTGGTGGCGCTTACAAGTTCAATCTGGAAATCAAGCGAACCGGTGAACACGCCAGGATTGTTGACAATGTTGATGGTAATGTCGAGAGAATCAGTGCCGTTGAACGTCAGCACCTTGCTTGCAGGCTCAACCGTGAAGTTGACACCCTCCTTGGCGGCACCTTCAACAACCTTGAAAGTCACGCTGGTGTTGTTGTCGCCTTTCACCGAGCTGAGCATGACAGGAATAGTCACACTGCCGACGCTCTCCGACTCAGAAACCGTCGTTCTGTAGAGATTGGCGAACGGTGTAGTCTTGTAGTCACTGATCTCGCGGCAGCTCGCGAAAGCGGCCACCGCGGCCGCGAATGCTAATATTCTGTAAATACTTTTCATATCTTTCTCGTGTTTGAAAAATTAAGACTATTCGGCAGTGTCGGCGTAACCTTCATTCTGCACAAGATTGAGGTTGACCTGCATCTCGTAGGTAGGGACAGGCCATACGAAGTGGTAGTCGCTGGCAGGGAGGGACTTCTGGGTGTAGTCAGTTCCTTCCATTACGACGGTCGCCTCGACAGCGGCTTCCTGGGCGGCACGGGTGGTGTAGCCCTCGCCCCATCTCTTGAGGCAGCTCATACGCAGACCCTCACCTACAGTCTCACGGAACCACTCTTTCTTGACGGAAGCCATAGAGCCGTCGGTAGCCTTGGCCCCGCGGGCCTCCTGAAGGGTGTTCAGGACAGTCTTCGCTGAAGCGGTGTTGCCTGCCTGGGCGTAAGCCTCCGCCGCGATTAGGTACATCTCGCTGATCATGAAAGGCTTGATTGCATTGCCGGAGTTCGGAATGCCGCTCGATGTGAGATTAGGATTGCCGATGTATTTTGTGAACACATAGAATTCATCCTTGTGCCAGCCGTTGTTGATGTAGCAGTAGTAGTTGGCCTTGTCGAACCAGACAGCCTTACGGAAGTCACCCTCGTCATAAGCGTCGACAAGAGCGGCGGTCGGGATGTAGTAAGGAGAGTAATACATTCCGTGGTCGTTGTCCTTCGACATCTGGGTGTAGTAGGAATGGTAGCCGATGCCCTCGGTGAGAGAGGCATAGAACTGAACGATGGCCTCTGTGCCTTCGTCGTTGACATTCACCTTGGTAAGATCATCAGCGGTGGTGGCCAGCTTGTAGGTGCCGGTCTCGATCAACTTCATCGCGGAAGCGGCCGCATTGGTGTAATCCTTAGTGTCGATGTAGTAACGTGCGTAAGCGGCGTTCACGGCGTCGATGGTAGGATACTTGGAGTTGGCCTCACCTTTCACGGAAGCGAGGAGTACTGCTGCGGAATCAAGGTCTGTCTTGATCTGGCCGTAGATCTCCTGAACGGTAGCTCTTGCCGGACGTGCGGTCTGGTCATAGACGGTCACGAGCGGAACGCAGAGATCCGTGGAGGAGCTGCTGCCATAAGGCTTCGCGAAATGTCTTGCAAGATGGGTGTAGGCGACCGCTCTGCCAAGGAAGGCCTCACCTCTTGCGACCGCAGCGGCGGCGGCAAGGTCAGAAGGGACCTTTCTGGCGCCTTCGATCACGATGTTGAATTTGTTGATAGCGTAGTAGCAGGTGGTCCAGCTGGCCTCTGTGTTGTAGCTGCTGGCTGTCATGTCCTTGTTAGCCCTGTGGACATCGCCGCCGTTGTTGCCATAGCCCTGCACGGCGTTGAAATAGTCCATCTGGACATCGGACACCCAGTCCATTGAGCCATATTCCAGTCCTCTGAAATTGGCGAGTACACCGGCTCTGAACCCGTTGAGGTCAGTCTCGTTAGTGATGATGTTTTCCGGATCGTACGAGATGCTTCCCTTAGGAGTCAGTTCAAGATCGCAGGAAGCCAGCAAGGCTGCGGCTGAAACGGAAACTAAAACTATGTTAAAAATCTTTTTCATACTCTTGGTCTGATTTAGAATGTGATCTCAAGTCCACCGAGGTACTGCTTGGAGTTACCGGTCATACCGTAGGTAAGGTTGGAGTTGACCTCAGGGTCGATACCGGTGTACTTGGTGAATGTAAGAAGGTTACGTCCAGTGAAGGTGACCTTCACGCCCTTCAGCACGTTGTTGGTCCAGTTCAGCCATTTTTTAGGAAGGCTGTAGCCGACCTGCAGGTTCTTGAGCCTCAGGAAAGAAGCATCTTCAAGAAGGTGGGTGTCGAACTGCATCGTGTATCCCTGAGACCAGTCAGGCCACTGGGCATCCTTGTTCTCCGGCGTCCAGTAGTCGGAAATGCTCTTGTGTTGGGTCTCGGTAGTGGCGTTCCACGGGTTGGCGTAGAAGAAACCGTCATTGGAGACGAGGTACTTGCCGAGGACATAGGAGAAGTCAGCCTGGAAAGAAAGGTTCTTCCATGCGCCGGAGAAGCTGAAACCGCCGTTGATCGGAGCGTAACGCTTCTTGCCGGTGTTCTGGGTGAGGGCATCTTCATCGAATGAGGTAGTGACCTCGTCCTTGGTGGTGACATCAGGATCATCGCCCGCCTTGTACCAGGTAGGGGCGCCGGTCTCTTTGTCTACTCCGGCATAGATCGGCGTGTAGAACATAATAGGGCTGCCCACCACATAGGCCACCAGAGTGTTGGCGATCACCCAACGGTCACGACCGTCGAAGAGTTCGGTGATCTTCTGGTTGTTGTAGTTGAAGGTTGTGTTGAAGCGGAAGAAGTAGTCTCTTCCTCTGAGGATGTCGACTCCCAATGTGACATCGACACCGGTGTTCTGCATGGAACCCACATTCTGGGACACCTCCGTGAAACCTGTCGTGTAAGGCTGAGGAACATCCATAAGCATGTTGGATGTCTTTCTTCTGTAATACTGAACATCGAAGTCAACCTTGTTGAACACGCGGCCGGAAAGGGCCACGGTGAAGAGAGCCTGCTGCTCCCAGGACAGGTCGGCGTTGGCCGGTTGTGAAACGTAGCGGGCGGAAACCTCGTTGTAGCTTCCACTGTTGGAGATAAGACCGAGTGAAGGATAGTCGCTACCCAAAGACGCGTTACCCTGCGTACCGTAACTTACCTTGAAGTCGAGGGCGTCGAAGGCGCTGACATTCTTGAGGAACTCTTCCTTCTTGATGTTCCACTTTGCGCCGACGGACCAGAAGTTGGCCCAACGCTTGTTTGCGCCGAACCTTGACACACCGTCACGACGTACGGTGGCGTCGAAGTAGTACTTGTGGGCGAAATCATAGTCAAGATGGCCGAAGTAAGAGAGGAAGCGGGACTCAGTCTCGGATTCGCTCATGCTGTAGGTTGACTGTACACCGTTCTGGAGAAGCATCTGACGGTAGTCAGTCTGCTTTGAAGACTGCGCGCCGTAGTAGTTGTAGAAATTCTCGACACCTTCCTGGCCGGCGAGCACGCTGACGTGATGGTCATCAGCGACCGTGAATGAATATTCAGCCGTGTTTGTGATGGTAGCGGAGTACTCGAAGGCGGTTGACTTTATCACGGTAGGGGTGCCGCCGTGCGCCTCGGTGTAAAGAGGGCTGTTCTGGTAATTGCGCAGTTTGATGTAGCCGTCAAGACCGGCCCTGCTGACAATCTTGAAGTTGCGGAAAGGCTCGATCTGGGCGAAGATGTTGCCGTTCACGCCATAACGCTTGTAGATGTTAGGCTTGCTTGACATGTAATAGTCCGGAACAGGCAGATTCAGCGCCGTGTACCATTCGCCCTTCTCATCGGTCGTGGCAGGGATAAGAGGGTTGTTCAGGTAAGAAAGGCCTCCAAAAGTGTAGGCGGCCATACCGCCTTCAGCGGATCCCCAGTTACCGTTCTTCTGATTCTCGTCGAGAGAGAAGGACAGGTTGGTGCCGAACTTCAGCCAATCCATAGGATGGGCCTGGACATTCGAGCGGACCGTGTAGCGGTCATAGTAGTTGCCAGGGGTGAAACCTTCCTGATGGTACTGCGAGCCTGAGAACATATAAGAGACCCTTCTGCCGCCACCTTCGATGGTGATGTCGTTCTGGGTCTGAGGGGTGTTCAGGTTCATGAGTTCCTCGTACCACTTGGTGTTGCTGGTGTAACCATTGTCGTAGTAGTTCTGCTGGATGTATTCAGGAGTGTGGATACCGGTCCTGAGCCAGAAGTCGACCAGTTCGTCGCTGTCCATCATACTCTTGTAGAGGGTGAGGTCGGCGAGGGTCGA
>CAVEYE010000012.1:0-3368 GCA_963619595.1 bacterium
GAAGTTCAGACACTTCTAACGCAGGAGGAGTTCTCCAACCTGCTGGAATACATCAGGAGGGAGAACATCAACGCTTTCGTGACTTCGTCCAATGTCAGCGAGGTCTACGGACTCTGGCTCAAACATAAGAAGTTCCATTTCTGATTCATCTCCCGCAAGAGCCGAAGTGCAGGTGGCGATGCGCCTCGCCACACGATTGGAGATTATCTCCCATATAAATGAATCACGTTACCCCCACCCTAAATCCCTCCCCTCGGGGGAGGGACTTGCTCCGTCACATTCGTGACGGGAGGTGCAAAATTTGAGTTTTTAACTTTATCTTGAATCTTTTCGTTAACCCTATAGATTGCTTTTGAGGAATTTTTCCGTAAATTTGCCTAAATTTGAATTAAGTATGGCGGAAACCGAAGCAGTCTATCCTCTGGACTCAGAGAAGGTCTATTTTTCTATGGATGAGCTGACCCTCGACACAGACGAGGGTCCGAAAACATTGAAGGTAGGAGCCTGGCTGAACTACGATCCCGTCAGAATCCACAAACTTATCGTCCGGGAAAAGACCCTTCAGGTCGACCAGTTCGAGGTCTACGCCCCGCTTATGAGCAAGCTCCGCAGGGCGGACCAGAAGTACTGGCGACAGTACATGGGGCTTAACGTGACCGTCGACTTCCCGGGCTACACGACCGAGATCCTTGCGAAGATCCCTTTCGAGAACGACCCTATCGGCTTCTACAAATGGTGGCGCAAGGGAAAGCACGAGGAGAAGGTCTATCTCTCCAAAGTCAACCAGTTCAAGCTTTTCCAGAAGGTGTCCCTGATGGATCCGAAGATAATGCTCAAGAAGGACCTCGATTTCCTCAAATCATTCTGATGTTGATTGATATTCCTTGACCGTATGCAGGATTGGGTTCAGAAACTGAAGGTAGACACCTCGGTCCGTCCGGAAGACAGGCTGACCGATGACTGGGACAACGACTATTGCTGCAACTACTCCGCCGATGGCCTCAAACTCCTTGATTCAGAGAACTATCCGGGCGAGGTCGTCGTCAGGGACGGAGTCAGGGTCATCTGTGACGGAGCGTTCGCCTTCCAGGACTATATGGCCGAGGACAGAAAAATCGGCGAGGATATTCCTGAAGACGAGAGGGTCTCGTTCCTGGACAAGGTCAAACTGCCGTCCAGCGTGACCCACATCGGGGCGGCCGCCTTCGCCGAATGCGGCTGGCTCAAGAGCATCCGTCTGCCGAAGGAACTTGTGTCGATAGGGGAGGAGGCCTTCCTGAAATGCTGGGAACTGCGTTCCGTCGCCTGCCCGGCGGGCCTTGTGGCGATCGGCGACAACGCCTTCGCCGAGTGTTTCTCCCTTGACACCGTCAAACTCAACAAGGGCCTGAAGGCCATCGGGGCGGGAGCGTTCTACTACTGCGAATCTCTGGAAGAAATCATCCTTCCGTCCGGCCTCGAGTTCATCGGAGACGAGGCCTTCGAAGGGAGCCGCCTTAAACGAATATATGTCCATAAGGCTGACCGTGAGAGACTTGCGTCCCTTCTCCCGGCGGCTCTCCAGCGTAAGGTTCGCAATCTTGCCTGAGGTTGCGGTAATTATCATATTCTTAGGACAGGGCTATTGTTTTCCGCGGCTGATTGCTTAACTTCGCGGAAGTCTGTAATATAATGTTCAAATCTATGAGAAAGACCATTTTGACTCTTGCGCTGCTGCCGATTCTGGGTGGCACTCTGGCATATTCACAAGACATTGACAATCAGTTGAATGCTGGCAGCCGGGCTGCCTCGGAGGAACACGCTTCACTTCGGGAGCGGTTGAGCGGGCACCTCTTCTACCTGGCCAGTGACAGCCTCCGAGGACGTGGAGCCGGCTCGGCGGATGCTTTGAAGGCTGCCGAATATATTCAGAAACAGTATGAAGAGATTGGCTTGAAGCCGTTTTTCAAGGATTTCAAGAACTATTTCTCCTATGACGGCAAGGATGGATTAATGGATCCAGAGACTATCTTGGGTGACCCGAGCAGGTTCTATGTGGACATCGTCGGTGTCATCGAAGGCTCGGACCCGGTGCTGAAGAATGAATATATCGTGCTTGGCGCCCATTATGACCATCTTGGGGTCAGGAACGGCAAGATTTACAACGGTGCCGATGACAACGCTTCAGGTTCTTCCGCTCTGATCGAAATCGCCAGGGAACTCTATGCGCACCGCTCCGAACTTAAACGCAGCGTGGTCATAGCGGCGTTCGACGCCGAGGAACTCGGACTCTACGGCTCTGTGGCTCTTTCCCATAAACTTGTTAAGGAAGACCTGATCGACAAAGTGAAACTGATGATGAGCATCGATATGGTTGGTTGGTACAAGGCTTCCGGCAAGCTGATTATGGAAGGAGTGGCCACTATCCGGAACGGTCGCAGTATCGTGGCTGACGAAGCGGAGAAGGTTTCCATTGTGGTCGATCCGAAAGCGTTCGAGAAGTCCGTGATGACGGCCACCGACACCGAGGAGTTCGCTAAGTTCAAAGTGCCGACGCTTGCCGTCTCAACCGGTCTGAAGTCTCCTTACCACAAGCCGAAGGATGACCCTGAACTCATTGATTATGATGGTCTTGCTAAAGTTACGGAGTACGTTTCCGCCCTCACATTGAATGTGGCTTCCGATCCGTCATTCAAGGCCTCGGGCAGGATAGCCCGCAAGCATACTGACACATTGCCTGTTTTCGAGACCGGGCTGACTGCCGCCTGGAAGCAGTCCATGCTGGATTTCCGGAAGAGTTCACTGGTGGGAAGGTACGGCTCGGGCGTGAGCGTTGGTCCTCAGTTCCAGCTTAATGTCAAGTCTTTAGCTCTCAACGCCAAGGTCCTCTACGAGTTGACGACCTGCAAGTTCCCTGATGATTCCGACTTGTTCGGCTCTAAACTGAAGTACCGTCAGCAGGCAGTCTCCGTGCCGGTGACCCTGCTCTGGCAGTATCCGAGCTATCTTTTCAGGTTGTACCTCGGTCTCGGTGGCTACTATGACTATGTCTTCGATGACAACTCTTCGTCCTTGACCATAGACGGCGGTCAGTTCTCCGTCAATCCGGACCAGTATGGTTTCCTGTTCACTCTCGGTGTTCAATGCGGTCCTTTGTCGCTGAGTGTCACCGGCCGCCGACAGTTGAACAATTTCTTCGGCGACGGTCCTTCCAGAACCCACCTGGCTTCCACCTACATCACCCTCGGCTACAGTTTCTAAGCCGGCGGCGTTGTGCGTGACGGGTGCGTTGTGTGCGGCGGGAGCGAATATGGGCGATAGTGATCCCGTCACACGGTGTTGAGTGCGTGTCGGGAGCGAATATGGGCGATAGTGATCCCGTTACAAGT
>CAVEYE010000013.1:0-18281 GCA_963619595.1 bacterium
TCGGGGGAGGGGATGTGCTTCGCACACCCCGGAGGGCCTCCACGTTACCCCCTCCTTTAATCCCCTTCCTCGGGAAGGGGATGTGCTTCGCACACCCCGGAGGGCCTCCACGTTACCCCCTCCCTAAATCCCTCCCCTCGGGGGAGGGACTTGCTCCGTCACTCTCCGTCACTGCCGTGACGGGAAATAAGGTGTTTCGCACGTGCGAAACTTAAGTACTTCAAAACAGTTTCCAAGTTTTATTCATAAATTTGCAGAATCAAAAATCCTTTAATACCCACCATTCAAATGGAAGATCAGACAAAAATCGATGCAGTGCTGACCTGGGTCAACGGGAATGACCCCAAGCAGAAGGCAGAACGCAGCAAATACCTTACCGACAAGAAAGAAGACAAACTTGAAGACATAGCCGGCAAGGAACGCTTTCTCCAAAGCAATGAAATCCGGTTCGCTGTGGCTTCCATCATAAGGTTCGCTCCCTATGTCAAGAGAATTTTCATCATCACCAACAGACAGGATCCCGAACTCGGAGACTTCCTGAACAGGAATTTCCCGGGGAGTCAGGTTCCGGTGATCATCGTGGACCAGAACTCTCTTTTCGAAGGTTTCGAACAATATCTGCCCGTTTTCAACAGCCTGGCCGTTGAGACAATGATGTGGCGTATCCCCGGTCTGAGCGAAGAGTTCATCTACATGTGCGATGATTTTTTCTTTACCAGTCCCTCAAAAAAGGAGGATCTGTTCAGGGATGGCAAGGTCGTCTGCTATTCAAGTAAATTCTCCTCTCCGGCCATGAAGCTGATAAGAGCTATCAGGCTGAAGAAGAACAACCACAAGAGATTCACCTACAAGGATTCCCTGCTCAACGGGGCGGAGATGATCGGATGGAACCATTTCTTTTACCTTCCCCACGAGCCGCATCCGATTCTGAAGAGCGTTCTTGCCGGCTATCTCACCGCACATCCTGAAGCCATCGAAAGGAATGTCCGCCACAGATTCAGGGACAATGAGCAGTTCAATGTCCAAGGGTTCTTCTATGTGCTTGCGGAAAGCAAAGGTCTGCTGATTCATAAAAGTCACAAAGGAGTGAACCTGATGATACGCAAGCCCAAGGACATCGGCTATTTCAGGAAAAAGCTGGACTGGGCCGACAGCCAGTCCGGACTTAAATTCGGCTGCATGAACGCCCTTCAGGAAGCCACTTCCGAAGAGAAGGAACTTTTCGAAGGTTGGATCGCACGGAAGATGGACATCACCCTCTGACTTCGGCCGGACTGCCTGCCCATCTGAAAGAGCCGCAGACTCATTGTTTCTCAAACGATGATTTCTCCGGCAGAATCGACTCAAATGATTCCTCAAGCGATGACATCACCTTGTCGTAATCGCGTATGTGGACGTTGTCATTCAGGCATACCAGCTTGTAGGTTCCCTCACGCACGGCTCTGACGGCTTCACCAGGTTTCATTATCAACGGGAACATCTTCGTGTCGGCGTAAGTGTTGTACGGAACAAAATTCCCCTTGCAGATCTGCCATGTGCGGAAAAGTTCCTGTGTGTAGTCTTCCGGACTGCGGAATCTGTGTTCAGACACTCTTGTCAGTTCATCACCGGCATATTCCCAGACCTCTTCGAACGTGGATTTGAGGTAAGGCTGCGCATTGTGCGGGATTTTAAGGGTGATGAACTTGCTGTAGAATCCAAGGAGCCGCGTCAGCCAGGCCTTGCCGCCATAGCAAGGAGAAAACCATTTGTCATTGAATTCCCTGAGGACCTGTCTTTTGTCGAATCTCTTGTTGATCAGACGGATGTTGTTTTCCAGACATTTTGACCAGAGGCTGGCTCCCGAATTGAAGCGGAATACAGCTATGTCTGAAGGCAGACCGCCCTGGAAGAATCGTTCAGGAGGAGTCGGAGCCGTAAGATAAAAGTCATCATTGAAATAGACGAAACGGTCGGAGATTCCCGGAATGTTGTGCAGGTACAGTTCAATCAGGGAAGAGTTGAATACCGGCAGAAATTTTTCGGGAATATAGTCCCGGTGGCTGACCAGGTGGAGCTTAGGGTTGGTCTCGTCAAGCCATTCAGGTTTCTGGCCGCAGGTGACGAAATGAACTTTCCGCACCCAGGGGGCGAATTTCTCCACGCCTCTGAACCAATACTTCAACAAACCATAATCACGGAACCGAGCCTCTGAGAACTGATTCTTCGAGTTGTCAATCTTGCCGGAATACTTGGCAAAATCCGCTTTCCAGGCAGGATCGTTCATATCGACCCAGGTCACCACGAAATCAATGTCCATAAACAATCGTTAAGATTCTAACACACTTAGGCAAAGATAAGAGATTTTCTTGCAAATCAGACAACCGGATGGCTGGAGATATTCAAATATTTCGCTGTCCAGGACCTGCCGTCCTTGACAAGGTCCTCGGGAGTGCCGGCGAAGACCACCTCTCCACCGTTGTCCCCGGCCTCCGGGCCGAGGTCGATGACCCAGTCGGCGGCCCTGATGACATCCAGATTGTGTTCGACCACGACCACGGTGTGGCCGTTCTTAAGAAGCGCGTCGAAGGCCTTCAGCAGATTCTCCACATCGTGGAAATGCAGGCCGGTTGTCGGCTCGTCGAACAGGAACATTATCCGTTTGCGTGAACCCGAAGCCTGCTCCTCGGCGTTTTTCGAGAGGAACCAGGCCAGTTTGATCCTCTGGCTCTCGCCGCCGGAAAGGGTGGACGAACTCTGTCCCAGTTTGATGTAGGAAAGTCCCACGTCCACGAGCGGCTGGAGTTTGCGGGCGATCTGCTTAGCAGCCTCCTCCTTCTGTGAGCCGAAGAAGGCTATGGCCTCCTCGACGCTCATGTTGAGGATGTCGTCCACATTCTTCCCCCTGTAGCGCACCTCAAGGATGTCCGGCTTGAAACGCTTGCCGCCGCAGGCCTCGCAGACCATCGTCACGTCGGCCATGAACTGCATCGGGATACGGACGAAACCGTCGCCCTGGCACTCCGGGCAGCGTCCCCCGTCCTGGTTGAACGAGAAGTAGGACGGAGTGTAGCCGTTGATCCTGGCGTATTGCTGGTCGGAAAGCAGCTTGCGGATGTCGTCGTAGACCTTGAGATAGGTCACGGCGTTGGAGCGGGTGCTCTTCCCTATCGGGTTCTGGTCGACATATTCGACATTTTTGATTCTGTCGACATTGCCTGAAATCTTCCTGAACTGTCCCGGAAGGTCGCCTGTCTGGTTGATCATCCTGTAAAGCGCAGGATAGAGGATGTCCCCCACCAGCGAGGACTTGCCGCTGCCGCTGACTCCGGAGACGACGGTCAGCACCCCCAGCGGGAACTTCACGTCGATGTTCTTCAGGTTGTTCTGCGCCGCGCCCTCCACCGTCACTGAATATGTCCACGTACGCTTCTCTCTGGCGTACCTTTCTTTCCTCCCGGTCAGATACTTGAGTGTCAACGACTTCTCTATGACGCTCTCGGCAAGGCTTCCGTCCGCCTTGCCCTGGAAGACGATCTGTCCGCCGTTAACTCCGGCCTCCGGGCCGAGGTCGACCAGCAGGTCGGCCGCGCGGATGATCTCCTCGTCGTGTTCCACTACGACCAATGTGTTGCCCAGGTCGCGGAGTTTCCTCAGCACACCGATCAGGCGGTCGGTGTCCCTCGGATGCAGGCCGATGCTCGGTTCGTCGAGGATGTACATGGAGCCGACCAGAGAGCAGCCGAGGGCCTTCACCAGGTTGATCCTCTGGCTCTCTCCGCCGGAGAGCGTGTTGCAGGCTCTGTCCAGAGTCAGGTACGACAAACCTACATCCTTGATGTACCGCAGTCTCGTGACCACCTCCTCGATGGCCTTGCCGGCGATCGAGCGGTCATATTCAGAAAGTTCGAGGCCTTCGAGGAAGTCGAGCAGGGTGTCGATGTCCATCTCGAGCAGTTCCGCGATGGTGCGGCCGCCGACCTTGACGTAGAGAGCCTCCTGACGGAGTCTCGAGCCGTGGCAGGAGTGGCAGGTCGTGCGTCCCGAGAAACGGTTGAGCATGAACTTGTACTGGATCTTGTAGCGGTTCGCCTCCACCCATTTGAAGAACTCGTTTATGCCGACGATCGAATTGTCGTCGCCCTCGATGCTGTGTCCCTCCCAGATGATGTCCTTGATCTTCTGCGGGAGATTGCCGTAAGGCTCGAAAACCGGGATGCCGTAGCGCGGGGCCACCTTGACGAGATGGTCCTTGAACCATCCCATCGACTCCCCTCTCCAGCAGGCGATAGCGCCGTCGTAGATGCTCTTGCTCTTGTCCGGCACCACCAGATCCTCGCTGATGCCTATGATCTTTCCCAGGCCGCCGCAGACCGGGCAGGCCCCGAGAGGGCTGTTGAAAGAGAAAAGGTACTCATCCGGCTGGCGGAAGACGATCCCGTCAAGCTCGAAACGGTTGGAATATTCAGAAACCACTCCTCCGTCCTTGCGCAGGATGAGGTGGCCGCCGCCCTCGCGGAACGCGGTGTCGATGGAGGAGCGCAGCCTCGTCTGCAGGTCTTCCCAGTCCTGGGCCGGCCACGGAACGCCGTCGTCCGAGAACGGCAGGCAGTCCTTGAAGACCGGCAGTCTGAGACGGTCCACCATAAGGCAGAGGCCGGAAGGGTACTCTCCCTTGTCCGCCCCTTTCATCACATCCTCGATCCTGACCACCTCGCCGTCGGCGAAGAAGCGCGAATAGCCCACCTCCTTGAGACGGAGCATCAGTTCGACCTTGTCCTCCCTCGCGTCCCAGCCCAGGTCGGCGAGGATGTAGACCGTCCTCGAGCCGCTTCCCAGAATGTCTGCCATCACGTCATTGACGCCGTGGCACTTGACCTCGCCGCCGCTGACCGGTGAATATGTCCGGCCTATCCTTGCGAAGATTATGCGGAGGTAGTCGTAGATCTCCGTCGTGGTCGCCACGGTCGAACGGGGGTTCTTGACGTTGACCTTCTGCTCGATGGCTATGGCCGGCGGGACTCCTTCGATGGACTCCACGTCAGGTTTGCTCATCCTGCCGAGGAACTGCCTCGCATAGGAGGAAAGGCTCTCAGCGAAACGTCTCTGGCCCTCCGCGAAAAGCGTGTCGAACGCCAGCGAGGACTTGCCTGACCCGGATATCCCGGTGACGACCACGAGTTTGTTCCTCGGGATCTCCACTGTGATGTTCTTGAGGTTGTTGACCTTAGCCCCTTTTATGATGATTTTTCCGTCTTCAGCCATAGTTAAAGCAAGCGGTTATGCCGGAGAGTTCTGTTCAAGATTATTTTTCAAGATCCAAAATCACAGGCGTACGAAGCAGCCTTGTTCCTCTCCCGTCCAGCGGTAAAGGCGCGCCTTGCAGTACTGCCGGCCGGATTCCTTGTCGCGGCCGTTCTCGGAAATGTAGAACAGGCCTCCGCCGACCGGGCAGAGTCCGGTGGAGCCGTACTTGAAACGGTAGCCCTGCACAGGCTTCTCCCTGGAGCCGACCACAGGATGCTTCGCCCTGTCGTAGAGGACACCGGCGAGCAGGCCGGAAACCGGCTTCTTTGTGGCGTCGAAGCAGAAGATGTCGTAGTTGCCGTACACCGGCTTCTTGCCTTTGTAGACGGCGAGGTACATCATTCCTGACTCTTTGTCGTAGGCGAGATTCTGCACGCCCCAGTTGGTGTTGCCGGTGAACACAAAGTACTTGTCCATAGGGTTTTCCGGCCCTTGCGCATAGAATTCTCCGAATCTGACCTTGCCGGCCGCCTTGTTCAGCTTCTTTAAATCATAGCGGAGCAAGACCTGGTAGTCGTTGTCAGGTCTGGACACGTCGCCATAGATTCCGTAGGCGACATAGAGGTACTCCTTGCCGCCCCGCCTGCCCAGGACAGGAGCGATGGTGATGCCGTCGATCCCGGAGCAGCCATAGTAATGCTCATATTCCTTGTCGGCGAAACCAGTCATGTGGTAGTCCCTCGTGGCGTCCTTGACACAGACGATCCTGAACGCCTCGTTGTTCTCGGAATCCATCCCGACGCTGTCGATCCTGTCCACGTCTATGATGGCCACATAGAACATCGAGCGGCCTTTGGCGAATTTCGAAAGGTTCGCGCCGATCACGTCGTCCTTGCACTCGAGGGTGGCATAGACCTTCCTGTCCTTCTTGTTGAAAGTCATCGCTCCAAGATGTCCCTGGATGCGCTCGATAGAACCGACGACGTTGCCCTGCAGGTCAGTTTTCACAAAACTCGTGGTGAACGAGAAGTACATCATTCCGGCGTCTTCGTCTAGAGCGATGCCCTGCACGTGGTTCTTTCCACCCTCGACATAAATCTCCGTCGGCAATTCACCGGTGGTCTTTGAATATGCCGCCGAGGCGAACGACAGAGCCAGCAGCAGCATAAGCGACAACTTCTTAACAAAATTCGAATTTCTCATATTCATTAACATATTCATTTACAGTCCATTTTTCTCGCCTCCCGGAGCCACCGCTCCACCCCTCAGGTCCCGGATCATCGCCGAGGCCACCGCCGCGGAGGCCCCTTCGCCGCCCAGGGCGTCGCGGATCTCCTGGTAGCCCGAAAGCATCGCCGAACGGTAGTCCCCGTCCTCAATCAGCCGGCGCACCTCGTTGAGTACATTGTCCGCAGTGAAGTAGTACTGAAGCAGTTCCCTGAAACAGTGCCGGCCCAGGATCAGGTTTCCAAGACTGATGAACTTGATCTTGATGATGCCCTTCGCGATCAGGAAATTGATGGCCGCTCCCTTGTACGCCACCACCTGCGGGGTCCCTATCAAGGCACATTCCAGCGAAGCCGTGCCTGAGTTGACCACCGCGGCGCGGGAATGGCGCATCACGGCGTAACTCTGCCCGAAGACCACGTCGACATAGTCCCTGTCCCCGATGTACCTGGAGTAGTCCTCCATCGAACGGGACGGAGCGGCGGCCACCACGAAGCGGTAGTCTGAATATCCCGGAGCGGCGTGCAGCTTGTCGGCGAACTCCATGAAGGTCGGCATCATCGAGCTGACCTCCCCGGACCTCGAGCCGGCCAGCAGGGCGACCATCGGCTTGTCCGGCAGTCCCGTCTTGGCGAGGAACTCCCCGCGGGTCTCCTTGAAAGCCGCCGAATTGTCGATGGCGTCGATCAGAGGATTGCCCTTGTAGATGAAATCCACGCCTTTCCGGGTGAAATACTCGATCTCGAACGGAAAGACTATGAACAACTTGTCCACGTAGGCCTTCAGTTTCTTGACCCTGCTCTCCCTCGAGGCCCAGACCTTCGGGGCGATGTAGTAGTAGACCTTGAACCCTGCCTTGTGGGCGAACTCGGCCACACGGAAATTGAAGCCCGGATAGTCGATCAGGACCACCACGTCGGGCTTCCAGCGGACAATGTCCTCGGTGCAGACCTTGAAACGGTTGGCGAAGGCCCTGGCGTGGAGTATGATCTGCGTGAAGCCGATCACGGCTCCCTCGTTGTAGTCCTTGACCAGTCCGACGCCGCTCTGGTGCGACTTGAACACCTCGTCCATAAGGCCTCCGCCCCAGAAGCGGATATCCGCTTCCGGATCCTCGGCGTAAAGTCCTCTCATCAGGTTAGACCCGTGAAGGTCGCCCGACGCTTCCCCTGCGATGATATAGTAGCGCATCAGAAATCGATATTGAATCCGGAGGCGTCCAGGCGGGCTATCTCCTCCTTGTCTGTGTTGTCGATGTTGTGGGCCACTATGGTGATGTAGCCCTGCGCGAGGAGATGATGGTCCGCCTTGTTGTCATCGGCCGGCGAATCGTCCACGAAATCACCCACCATCATATAGAGCCTCTCCCCTTCCTCGGCCTCCGGGGTGGAAGTCTGGCCTAGATCCTCCGGCTTCATCCCCTTGCGGGCGAGAAGGTCCGTGTCCCAGAGTCTGAACTCCTTCTCCCAATGGCCGAAGCCCTGGCTGGCGACCCTGACACCCTTCACCTGCGAGGCCGGCACCTCAGGAAAATTGATGTTGTAGAAAACACCTTTCCTGCGTGGAGCGGACTCAAGCATTTTTCTGAATATTTCCGGAAAGAATTTTTCCACGACGGTGAAATCCGCGTCCAGACGGAAGGTGTCGAGCGACACCCCGATCCCCAATATTCCGTTGAGAGCCGCCTCCTCGGCCGCTCCTAGAGTGCCGGAATAGTTCGCCGCGGTCGCCGCGTTCGACCCGTGGTTGACCCCGCAGACCACCACGTCAGGCTTGCCGCCGGGCCACTCCATCTCATCAAGGCCGTACTTCACACAGCTTGACGGAGTCGCGTCAAGGTAGGACCACCTCACCCCGTCCTCCATCGGCAGTTCCTTGTAGGCCAAAGCCTTGCAGCCCATCGAGACCGCCATCGACATCCCCGACTGATGGAATTTCGGAGCCACGACAGTGACACTGCCAAACTGACGCATCATCCCTACAAGGGAGCGGAGTCCCCCGGCCCGGTAACCATCGTCATTTGTCAGCAATATGTTCAGTCCAGCATCATTCTTCAGCATATCATTAACATTTTAACTGACAAATATATTAAATTCCGCAATTTTTTAATAATTTTGCATCGCTTTTGCAGTGAAAGGCTGCGGTTGATTTAGTAGTGAAAAGTATTAACAACTTATTTAATATCTATTAAAATGGTAAAACTTGGTATTAACGGATTCGGCCGTATCGGTCGTATGGTTTTCCGTGCAGCAGTTGAGAATTTCTCAAATGACATCGAGGTCGTAGGTATCAATGACCTTCTCGACCCGGAGTATCTCGCCTACATGCTCAAGTACGATTCAGTACACGGAGCTTTCAAGGGCGACGTTAAAGTTGAGGACGGACACCTTGTAGTAAACGGCAAGAAGATCCGTGTCACCGCTGAGATGGATCCTGCAAACCTTAAGTGGAACGAGGTCGCCGCTGACGTCGTTGTAGAGTCAACCGGTTTCTTCCTCACCGACGAGACCGCCCGCAAGCACATCCAGGCCGGCGCTAAGAAGGTCATCATGTCAGCTCCTTCAAAGGATGCCACCCCTATGTTCGTCTATGGTGTAAACCACAAGACCTACGCTGGACAGGACATCATCTCCAACGCTTCCTGCACCACCAACTGCCTTGCTCCTATCACCAAGGTGCTCAATGACAAGTTCGGTGTCAAGAGAGGTCTTATGACAACAGTTCACGCAGCCACAGCCACCCAGAAGACCGTTGACGGTCCTTCCAAGAAAGACTGGAGAGGCGGACGCGGAATCCTCGAGAACATCATCCCTTCATCAACAGGTGCGGCCAAGGCTGTAGGTAAGGTTCTTCCTGAGCTCAACGGCAAACTTACCGGTATGTCTCTCCGTGTCCCTACATCTGACGTTTCCTTCGTAGACCTTACCTGCGAGCTCAACACTCCTGCCACCTACGAGGAGATCTGCGCCGCCATGAAGGAGGCTTCCGAGGGCGAACTCAAGGGAGTTCTCGGCTACACCAACGAGGCTGTCGTTTCCACCGACTTCCGCAACGATTCACACACTTCCATCTTCGATGAGAAGGCCGGCATCCAGCTCGATCCTACCTTCGTGAAGGTTTGCGCCTGGTACGACAACGAGTGGGGTTATTCAAACAAGGTGCTTGAAATGGCACGTGTCATCTCGAAGTAATTTCCACATCGACAGATAACCGGAGGCCGGGCCTGAAGGCCTGGCCTTTTTTGAAATCATTTAATCACAAAGCATTATGAAAAAAGTTGTTCTGACACTTCTCTGCGGCGCCATGATTTTCAACAGCTGCGGAACAATGTCCAACACAGGCAAGGGCACTCTTCTGGGTTCAGGAGCAGGCGCCATCATCGGAGCCGGCATCGGAGCCGCCATCGGTGACAGCAAGGGCGCTGCCATCGGAGCCGCCATCGGCACAGCCGTAGGCGCCGGCACTGGCGCTGTCATCGGCAAGAAGATGGACAAGAAAGCCGCCGAACTCGAGGCTCTCGAGAACGCCCAGATTGAGACAGTACAGGACCAGAACGGCCTCCAGGCCATCAAGGTCACCTTCAACAGCGGTATCCTCTTCCCTACCAACGGTTCAACCCTGTCACAGGCTTCCAAGAACGAACTCTCACAGTTCGCCACCAAGATGAGCGACATGCAGGACACCGACATCACCATCTACGGCCACACCGACAACACCGGTTCTGACGCCGTGAACGAGAAACTTTCCAAGGAAAGAGCCCAGTCAGTGGCCAACTACCTCAAGAACTGCGGCATCGCATCTTCCAGAATGACGACCGAGGGCAAGTCTTACTCTATGCCTGTAGCCGACAACTCCACAAAGGAAGGCCGCGCCCAGAACCGCCGTGTTGAGATCTACATCACAGCCAACCAGGCTATGATCGAGAAGGCCGAGAACGGAACACTGAACTAATCAGCGATCCGGCAACAATACAAAAAAGACCGACGGATTCCGCCGGTCTTTTTTTTTAACATATTCCCTTTCAATAGGATCTTTCGCCGAAAATGGCCGTGCCGATGCGGACGATAGTCGCTCCGTGACGGACGGCGATCCTCCAGTCGTGGGTCATTCCGATGGACAGTTCGGTGAAGTCCGTCAGGGACGGGAACTTTCCGTCAAGACGCTTCTTGAAGGCCTCGATGCGGGCGAAATCCGCCTCCACGAGAGACTCATCGTCAGTGTGGGTCGCCATGCCCATCAGTCCTCTGATGCGGACGTGGGTGTAGGAGGCTCCGGAAGCATATTCATTCATTATCGCCTCGATCTCCTGCTCCGTCAGGCCGCCTTTGGTGAGTTCCGCGCCGAGGTGCAGTTCCAGCAGGACTTCCACCGTCCTCCCGCTGAGTTCCGCCCAGTTGTCCACAAGGTCGAGAAGGTGGCGGGAATCGATGGACTCGACCAACGCCGCGTGAGGCAGGACAAGCTTCAGTTTGTTGGTCTGGAGATGCCCTATGAAATGCCATTCGATGTCCTGGGGAAGCTGGACAGCCTTGGAGGCGAATTCCTGCGGACGGTTCTCCCCGAAGGCCCTCTGTCCGGTCTGGTAGGCCGTCAGGATGTCCTCGAAAGGATGGAATTTGGAAACTGCCACCAGTTTGACACCTGATGGCAGTTCTTTTTTGATGTTATTGAGATTCTCTTCTATCACTTGAGCGATGGTTTTAACGTCTGCCGCCTCTCTGCTGCTGCTCCCTCTGCATCTGGGCCTGCATCCTCTGAGCTTCCTCAAGACGCTGCTGCCACTTGCTCTTCGGAGCTTTCTTGCCCTCGGTTGCCTTCAGCCTCGCCTGGATCTCCTCAGGGTTGACGCACCACTTCTTGATCACCCAGGTCTCCAGCATCGTGATGAGGTTGGAGAGCAGGTAGTAGTAGCTCAAACCGGAAGAAAGACTGTTACAGATGAAGAACATCATTATAGGCATCATCCAGACGCTCATGAAGCGCATCGAAGCCATCTGAGGGTCGTCCGCTCCCGGCTGCGAGGCAGTGGTGACCTTCGAGTAGAAGAACATCGACAAGGCCATCAGCAGGGCGAACAGCGACAGGTGGTCGCCGATGAGCGGGATCCTAGTTCCGAAGTCCACGATCGAATCGTAGGCGCTGAGGTCGTCGGCCCACAGGAAGGACTGCTGGCGCAGCTCGATGGAGGCCGGGAAGAAGCGGAACATAGCCCAGAGTATAGGGAACTGGAGAAGCATCGGGAGACAGCCGCCCATAGGGCTGATGCCGGCCCTCCTGTAGAGGTCCATCTGGGCCTGCTGCTTCTTGAGAGCGTCCTCCTGCTTAGGGTACTTGGCGTTCAGTTTGTCGATTTCAGGCTTGATGGCCTGCATCTTGGCCGATGAAGAGTACGACTTGTAGGCGAACGGAAGCACGACTATCTTGATGAAGATGGTCATCAGCAGGATGATGATTCCGAAGTTGGAGATGAACCTGTGCAGCAGGTCGAACAGAGGGATGATCACATACCTCGTGAACCAGCCCACGAGCCAGCCTCCCAGAGGGATGATCTTCTCGTACTTCTGGTCGTAGGACCTGAGGGTTTTGAAGTGGTTCGGTCCGAAGTAGAACTCGAACGGGTACACAGCCTCGCTCTTTCCCGGCTCGAAATCCATCCTCATCCTCGCCTCGCCCGTCATCAGGTTGTGGCTCTCGTCATCCTCGGCGAAGTAGTTGAGCGCGAAATCGGCGGAAGCGAACTCCTGCGGAGAGCGCATGATCGCGGAGAAGAACTGCTGCTGGAAGGCGAACCAGGAGACCTTGGCGTCCACCCTGCGCTGGGCGCTTCTTCCCTTGGCGATTGCCTCTGGCTTCTTCTCGCCCGTGAAGTAGTAGTTGAGTTTGGAGTACTGGACCTCGTTCTTGTAGCCTTTCTCCATCCTCGGCATCGTCACGAAATAGTCGATGTCGAAAGAGAACACGTTCTTCGGGACGACCTTCTCCATACCTATGAAAGAGAGGGTGTTCTTCACTGAATATGACCCCGGCTCGATGGAGTAGCGCTGCTCGATGTAGCCTCCTCCGGCGAACGGCAGCCTCATCGCGACCGACGTGTCCGTCTTCTCTGCGACCGTGAAGTTGAAATCAGCCGTGCTGACGCTCTCTCCGGCGTAGACCTTGACATCGTAGCGGCTCATCCCCGGCTTGAAGACGTAGAGTTCTCCTCCGCCGTAGGACTTGTAGTCGTTGAGTCTTACTGAATATGGCTGCGCTCCTTTCGTGGTGAACGCCACCTCGAATTTGTCGTTCGTCAAAGCGACGATCTCACCTTCACCCTCGTGCGCCGCCTCAAGCAGCGAATCCTTGTAGATAGAGGCGCGGACGGGTTCTCCGTCAACAGCGACGGAATCCGCGACCGGATCCAGCGCCGCCTCCGCGGCGGCTATGGAATCCGCCCTCATACGCTCCGCGAGATTGATGGAGTCAATCTGAGCCTGGATGGCGGCCTGTTTCTGATACTGTTTGTTCTGGTAGAAGGTAAAGCCGAACAGGAGCAAACCTATCAGGACAATACCTGTTATCGAATTCTTATCCATCTAAAAATACTATTCTTCCTCACTCTCCTCTGCCTTGCGGATCCTGGCCTCGAGATCCTTCAACTCCTGTTTGGCCGCGTCGATCCTCTCCTGCATCTTCTGGATCAGAGGTGCGGAATTCTTGGAAGAAGAGAAGAATCCGATGTTGTTCTCGTAGGTGGCGATGTCCTGCTGAAGCTTGTTGTACTGCTGCACAAGACGGTCTTTCTCGGTCACCGGCCTTCTTGCGAAGCCGCCGCGGTTCTGACCGCCGCCCTGCCTCTGGCCTCTCGTAGAGAAATCAGGGAACTTGGCGCGCATAGCCTCGTTGTAGGCGCTCTGGATGTTCTCCTTCTCCTTGAACGGCACGAAACCGATGCCCTGCCACTTCTCTGCGAAGCCGCGCGCGGCCTCGAGGTCGGCGGCTGAATCGCCCGAAAGGACATAGCCGTTGATCTCATCCACGAGAGCCTTCTTGGCCTTCAGGTTGGCGTAGAAGTCATTCTCAGGCTTGGCGTTCTTGTCGCGCTCGTTGAAGAACTCGTCGCAGGCGGCGCGGAAACGCTTCCAAAGCTGCTCGGACTTCTTGCGAGGCACGGCCCCGATCTCCTTCCACTGCTTCTGCAGGGCTATGAGCGCCTCGGAGGTCTTCTTCCACTCCTTGCTGTCCTTCAGAGCCTCGGCCTGCTCGATGAGAGAAAGCTTCTTCTCCATGTTCTCGTTCATCGAATCCTTGAACTGAGAATAGTACTCCCTCTTGCTGGTGAAGAACTTGTCACAGGCGGCGCGGAAACGGTCGTAGATCTTCTGGTTGTCCTTCCTCGTGGCGAAGCCGATGGTCCTCCAGGTCTTCTGGATCTCCTCGATCTCGGTAGAAAGCGTGTTCCACTCGTTGGAGGACTTAACCTCTTTCTCAGCGATGGCCTCGACCTGCTCGCAGAGCTTGGTCTTGGCGGCGAGGTTCTCCTGCTGCTTCTCCTTCTGACCCTCGAAATACGCCTGGTACTTCTTGTTTATCGTGGCCGTGGCGGCCTTGAAGCGGTCCCAGATCGCGTCACGGTACTCCTTTGCGACCGGACCGAACTCCTTCCACTGTTCGTGGAGCTTCTGGAGCTCGCGGAAGGCCTCGACCACATTCTCGTTCTCGGAAAGTTTCTCGGCCGCCTGGCAGAACTCCTCCTTCGCCTCGAGATTCTTCTTGAAATCAAGGTCGCGGAGGTCGCGGTTGATCTTCACCATGTCGTAGAACTTCTCCACGTAGAACTGGTAAGTGTCATTAAGGTCGCGGAACTTGGTGGCAGGGACAGGGCCGATCTCTCTCCAGCGGTCCTGAAGGGCGCGGAAAGCCGGGAACGTCGAGTTGACGTCCTCCTGCTTCTCGACAAGGTTCTTCAGATCCTCGATGACGGCCTGCTTGAGGGCGAAATTCTCCTCCCTCTGCGCGTCCTGCTGGCGGTTGTACTCGGCACGTTCCTTCTTGTAGGCGGCGAAAACGCCCTTGAAAGCGGTCTCGATGGCCTCAAACGGATTGTTGACGGCCTCTTTGGCCTCACCGGCCTGCGGCTCGGCGGCGACCTCGTCGACCACGTCTTCCCTTGAGGAAGGCTCGTCTACCTTGGAGTCCAGTCCGGCCTCGGCCTTTTCCTTGGACAGCCTCTTGTAGAAAGCCGACTTGATGGCGTCGGCCTCCTTATATCTTTTCATTCTGTTTTCATCCTGTGACAGTTTGTCGAACAGGTCCGACAGCTCGGCGAGAGACAGGCCGCCCAGATCCACGGCTGGAGCTTCCTCCTCCGCGGCCGGAGCGCCATCCACTTCGGCGGCGTCCACCTGCACATCCGCCCCGGCCTGTGCCGGAGCCTCGACAACTTCGTCCTCGACCTTCTCTGAGGTCTCAGGTTTTTCAACTTCTACGTTGAGAGCCTTCGGGGCTTCTTCTACATCTGGGGTCTGGTTGACCTCAGGAACATTACTATCGCTCATAAAGCAGTTAAATTAAGAGTTACGTATCCGCAAAGATACCAAAAAAAACAATAAAGAAACCGCTTATAATCATTTCTTTTTTCGGTTCCGAGCCAACTTGGCCGGGCTGACGGCCTCCATCATTTTTTTCCTATCTCTAAAAAGCCTATTTTTGCAGGAAATAATACAAGAATCTATGCGTATAGACATACTCACGGTCGTCCCGGAACTGCTGGAAAGCCCGCTCAGCCACTCGATTGTCGGCAGGGCCATCAAAAAGGGACTTGTGGAGATCAACGTCCACAACATCAGGAAATACGGTCTCGGCCCAAGAGCCACGGTGGACGACTACTGCTACGGCGGCGACGCCGGAATGGTGATGATGATAGAACCTGTGGAGAAGATGATCGAGGAACTCACCTCCCAAAGGAAGTACGACGAGATCATCTACATGTCCCCGGACGGAGAGCGTCTCAATCAGGGAATATCCAACCAGCTCTCCCTCAAGGAGAATCTCATCCTGCTCTGCGGCCACTACAAAGGCATAGACCACAGAATCCGCGAGCATCTCGTGACCAGGGAGATCTCAGTGGGAGACTATGTGGTGAGCGGCGGTGAGATCCCGGCGGCCCTGCTGGCCGACTCGATAGTCCGGCTGATCCCGGGGGCGCTCACGGACGAGACCTCGGCGCTGAGCGACTGCTTCCAGGACGACCTGCTCTCCCCTCCCGTCTACACAAGGCCGGCGGACTACAAAGGCTGGAAGGTGCCGGAGGTCCTGCTGAGCGGAAATCCGAAACTGATACACGAATGGCAGGACGAACAGGCCCTGGAACGAACCAGAAGGCTTCGCCCTGAACTTTTGGAAAGGTCTGATAGTCAGAAGAAAAGGTAGAATAGTGATAAATCGTTTAAAAATTTCGTACTAAAACGATTGTTTAAACGATTTTTTTGCTTACTTTTGTGTCAGAAATGTGAGAGTCATCTCACTCTAACGACAACAGACCTTCTTTCATAATAAGGTAATACACTACTAACTAACCGAAAAACAGCCCGCAGAGATGCGGGCTGTTTTTACTTCAGACCTGCCTGCCGACAGAAGTATAGTCTTGATGTTCCTAAACCGGAATTCCGCCGCCGTTCCCGGAAAGCCGAGGGGGCATATTCAAAGAATTCCCGCTCTAACTCAGGTGCTTGCCGTGGCAGTTGCGGTAGGAAAGGTTGCTGCCGCAGGGGCAAGGCGCATCCATCGGAGACGGGTGGACGAAGAGGCCGAGCAGAGGGTTCTTCTTCACAAGGCTTTCAAGCGGGTCGTCCTCTGTCCGCAGAACCACCTTCAGGCAGTTGGTCTCATTGGAGGAATAGCCCGAAAGGAGCCATTTGGGAAGGGAGTTGGCATAGGCCGCCACCACTTTCATACAATCGTTGTAGTCCTCGAAAGAGTCGATGATGTCCTGCTTGCGGGTCACGCAGGAGAAGATCGCCTCCGTCGTGTCCTCGCTTCCCGTCATCTGGGCGTTCAGCCAGATGTCGTGGCATTCGAGGGTGATTTCCGCCTCGTCATAGCCCAGATTCCCGAGCATCTCTACAAGTTTCTTCCCTTCCGGCGAACCCAGTCCGAAGACAAAGAAAGGAGAGCCGCCGCCGGCCTCCATTGCCTGGACCGGTGCGAACTTGTGGAAATCCTTGATGTCGGGATGGTCCTTCCTGCCGGCAAGAACCACCTCAGGATGGAACAAGGACGGAGAAGTCATGAAAATCCCGTCCGGAAGGTCCACACGGCAGAGTTTCATAACCGGACTTCCCGTGAACAGTTCGGAGAAGGTGTCGGCGTCCTTCCAGCCTGCCCACTCCTTGTAGTCGAGCATCTTGTCGAAGAAACTGTCAAGATCCATCACGCCGTAGAGATTCAGATAGCCCAGAGCCGCGCGGTCGATCTCGAACCTTCCGCTGGTCTCACACATGGCGATGACATCATCCACGCAAGGCCAGACTATGTCGTAGAATTCCCGCGGAAGCCAGACACGCTTGAAGTTCTCGTCGGAATTGTCGGAGGCAATGATGCCCACGACCTCAAGCACGGTCGGAAAATCAGGATAGTCAAGAAACAGGGATTTCTCAGGGCCGAGACCCACCAGTCTGCTCAGAAGGCGCAGATCACTTTCCAGCATGTTCATCATCCACACGCGCGGTTCCTCGACGATGTACGCTCCAAGTCTCTTCACATACTCGGCCTTGAGGACCTTTCCAGGAAGGTTCATGCCGAAATAGGCGCAGATGTCCTCCAGCTCTGTCTTCCGGAAGTTCTCAAGAGTTCTGAATATGAAGTTAGGCCTCTGTTTCATACCGAAAGAAGATGCGTGCTTAAATATTTACAATGGGAAGTGGAGCATAGGAGAATCGAACTCCTGACCTTTTGAATGCCATTCAAACGCTCTACCAACTGAGCTAATACCCCATCGGGATTGCAAAGGTAGGAAAAAATTCTGAACCTGCAAACTTTTGGGCGGAAAAGAATAAAAAAAACTCCGCGGCAGGGTGGCCGCGGAGCGTTTTCTGAACATCCAGGGCGGTTTTATCGCTCGTCCTGGTACTTGACTATCGGCTGACGGGCGGCCGTGGTCTCGTCCGGTCTGGTGATCGGAGCGGTGTGCGGCGCGCTCTTCAGGATGGCAGGATCCTCGGCGGCCTCCTGAGCGATCTTCTTCATCACCTCGATGAACGAATCGAGGGTCTCTATGGACTCCGTCTCCGTAGGCTCTATCATGATGGCCTGGTGGAACAGAAGCGGGAAGTAGATCGTAGGGGCATGGAAACCGAAATCGAGAAGCCTCTTGGCCACGTCGAGCGTCGTAGCGCCCTCGCGGATGACGGTCCCGTCCTCCGCCTTCCTCGAGCCGTCGTCGACAAGGCCGTCATAGACGAACTCGTGCTTGCAGACGGTCGGGATAGGCAGCTTGTACCACTGCTTGAGGCTTTCCTTGATGTAGTTGGCCCCGAGAGTGGCGTACCTGCCGACGAGCTTGACATTCTCGCGGCCGAGCATAAGGATGTAGGCGTAGGCTCTGAGGATGACACCGAAGTTGCCCAGGAATCCGGACACTTCTCCGGCCGATTTAGCGCAGCCTTCGGCGTTCTTTTCAGCATAGTCAGGACCGGCTCCGGCGCGTCCTTTGACCTCGAACCGTCCGGCCTCGTTCTTGACGACCTTAGGGACAGGAAGGTAAGGGACAAGCCTTTCGCAGACTCCGACAGGACCTGAGCCAGGACCGCCGCCGCCGTGAGGCGTGGAGAACGACTTGTGCAGGTTGA
>CAVEYE010000014.1:0-5836 GCA_963619595.1 bacterium
CCGTAGGTGGCGGAGAAGGACTCACCGACGACACCAGCCTTTGGGGAGTGTATCCTTACAAATCGACCACCACCTGTGACGGAACTTATGTCTATTACACACTTCAATCTGAGCAGGAGGCTGCGGAGAACACTTTTGCGAAGGAACTGTTCCCTCAGATCGCGAGGTCCAGAAATTTCTACCTGACTTTCTATAATCCGTGCGCAAGCATAAGATTCACTGTGGCTTCCGATGACATCAAGGCTGTCTCCCTGAAGGGAAACAGCGGAGAATCCATCGCTGGAAGGGCGAAGATATCTATGGAGTCTGTCCCGGTTGTCGAATCCATTGAATTCGGGGAAACGGAACTGATGATGTATGCTCCTGACGGCGGCTGTTTCACTCCGGGCGTGACTTACTACTTTGTTTTATACCCTACTGAATTCACAAACGGTCTTTCGATTACCTATTACAAGGAGAGTTCGCACGCTACATATTCTTATTCCAAGGCCTACACTCTCGCCAGAAATAAATTTCCCCGTTTCGCGAATCGAGACAGCGGCCTGACATTCGAGTCGGGAAGCCTTGATTCCTGGGGAAAGGGAGATGTCATAGAAGGAGAAATATAGTCCTTCATCACAAAAAACAACATTACATAACATATGAAACACCAACTATTGATTTTGACGCTCGCCGGCTTGGCTCTGGTCCAGGCCTGCAGTGTCGACGAGGTGGGCATACAGCCGGAGACTCCTGCAGAAAATGCCTACAAGGTTCAGATCTATGGTGACATCCACCAGCAGCCGGCGACCAGGGTCACGACCGACGGATTCTGCACCAATGATGAAGTCGGAGTGTACATCGTCAACTATGACGGAGAGACTCCGGGAACCCTCGGTCTGGAGGACAACCAGGCCGACAACGTGAAGTTCCGCTTTTCCGAGGATGGAGAATGGGTGTCGGACTATGACGTGTTCTACAAGGACAATGACACCAAGGTGGACTTCTACGGCTATTATCCTTATGCCGACCCGACTTCCATCGGGGCCTACCCTTACGAGGTCGCAAGAGACCAGTCCAAGGATGCGGAAAACGGACAGCTCGCCCCTTACGAGTCATCGGATTTCCTCTGGGCAAAGACAGCCAATGTGACTCCGACCGCTTCCAAGGTGATTCTAACCTTCCGACATATAATGTCTTGCGCGCGTGTGCGCTTCGCTAAAGGATCCGGCTGGGACAGTGACGAGGAGTACGCCGCGGCGACCAAGGCGGTTCTCATCGCCAACACTGTCCGCAAGTCCACCATCGACCTTGCCGCCGGTGTAGTTACTCCTGACGGAGAGGCTCCTCTTACCGGCATCGTGCCTATGAACGACAACGGCGAGTACAGGGCTATCGTCGTGCCTCAGACTGTGGAGGCTGGGAAGCCGGTGCTTGTGATCACCGTCGATGGCGTTCCGCGTCAGTTCGTGCGCGATGTCCCTACGGAGTACCTTACGGGCAAGATCACCACCTTCGACCTGAACCTGAGCAAGAAGTCCGCGACGGGTGAGTATGAGATAGAACTTTCCGGCGTCAGCATAAGCGCCTGGGAGGCGGACAATAACTCGCACGGGGATGATGCAAGGGAATATGTTGTCATTAGCAATGCGGTACCTGGCCGTCTTGAGTCCACGATTGTTGACCGTCTGGAAATGGATCCAACGAAGATCAAGAACCTCAAGCTGACAGGATCCATAAACGCGACCGACTACACTTACATGAGAAACAAGATGACCTCGCTCCAAAGAGTGAATCTCAAGGAGGTGGAGAGCAAGATAGGCGGAGTGTACAAAATCCCTTCTTCCGCTTTTAGTGGCAAGACGACTCTGATCAAGTGCTTCCTGCCGGATAAACTTGAACGGATTGAGGATGGCGCATTCTCTTCGACATCTCTTACGGGTACCGTAATACTCCCTGAGGGACTTAAATATGTTTCGGGATTCAGCAGCACCAAGATTACCAAGGTAAGTTTCCCTTCGACTCTTGAAGAGATTGGCTCAAGCGCTTTTGCTTCTTGCAAGAGTTTGATGTGTGAGATGTCATTCCCGGAATCTTTGAAAATAATTGGCGATAAGGCATTCAGTGAATCTGCAATCACCGGGAATCTTGTATTCCCTGAAAAACTGGAATCGATTGACTGTAATGCGTTTTATAGATGTTCCAGCCTAAGCGGCTCTCTTACCATTCCGAGTAAGATAAAAAAGATTGAAGGCTATGTTTTCTATGGATCGGGATTATCGGGAACGCTTACCTTGCCGAACGGTCTGGAAACGATTGGCCAAAACGCTTTCGCACAAACGAAACTGAAGGGTGAGCTGAATATTCCTGAAAGCGTTACTACTATTGGTGACGATGCTTTTGCCGGGACTTTATTCAACGGCACCCTCGTGCTTCCTAAAGAACTGACATCTCTTGGCAGTGCGGCTTTCTCCGGATGCTGGCGTCTCAGCGGAACGGTAACTATTCCTTCGAACATAGCGGCGGTCCCTTCATATCTGTTTTCCGAGTGCACCGGCCTGGAAGGAGTGGTCCTGCATAAGGATGTCGAGGTGATCGAGTCGGGTGCATTCGCCGGTTGCACCGGCATAACGTCGATAGTCTGCGAAGCGAAGAATCCTCCTACCATAAATTCCAACAGCTTCAACGGCGTAGCCAAAGACAACTTTACGGTCGAGGTGCCTGAAGCATCAGTAACTCTGTACAGGAATGCAAGCAACTGGAGCGAGTTCAAGCGCTTCTCCGCCCACAAGGAGTTCTCCGTCAGCAGAGGCCGGTTCAGAACTCTGAACGCCGCTGCCTCAAAGGATTTCGTCCTCCGCGTTCCGAAGGGAAGCCAGTGGAGCGTCGAGTCCAAGCCCGACTGGGTGGAGGTAAGCCCTTCTTCCGGCAATGCCGATGCAGCCACCGCACTTTCCAAGGTGGATGTCAGCGTCTCCACGACCGCTCTCGAGAAAGGAGCTGGAAACCGCAGCGGGGAAGTGGTCTTCCTTCTTGACGGGACCGACTACCGTGTGAAGATGGCGGTGGAGCAGTACGACTACCAGTACGGTGACCGGGATGTTCTGACGCTTCAGACAGCCTCCAAAGGCAACGGCATCGACATCGTGCTGATGGGTGACTGTTTCGATGCAAAGGACATTAGCGAAGGCGATTATTTGCAGGCGATGAACGATGCCTATGGGTATTTCTTCGACATCGAGCCGTACAAGACCTACAAGGACTACTTCAACGTCTATGCGGTCTTCGGGATGTCGCCGGACAGTGGTATGGGAACGGTGAACACCATCCGGGAGTCGCGTTTCGGCAGCCAGTACACCATAAATGCGGGCATATCACCTGATTACACCACGACCTTCGCCGCTGCCAGCCTTGCCACCGGCAAGAGCGATGTCAGCAAAACTCTGGTGATGATGATTGAGAACAGTTCGGACTACGCGGGACTCACCTATATGTTCGCCGACGGCTCGGCTGTCGCCGTGATTCCTATGAGCACGGATCCGTCTCCTTATGATTTCCAAGGTCTTGTGCACCACGAGGCCGGCGGACACGGATTCGGAAAACTTGCCGATGAGTACATCTACCACAATGCGTTCATCCAGTCCTGCGCCTGCATCTGCTGCGGCCACGTCAAGGAAATCAACCAAATGCAGGCTCTCGGCTACTACGCCAACATATCCCTCAGCGGAGGTATGCAAGATGTGTCGTGGTCGCATCTTATCTACGACACTCAATACTCCGGCACCGTGGACATCTACGAAGGAGCATTTTTCCACACCCGAGGAGTTTACAGAAGCGAACCGACCAGCTGTATGCACAATAACATTCCTTACTACAATGCCATTTCCCGCGAGGCTATTGTCAAGCGTATTATGGACTATGCCGGGCAGACTTACTCTTTCGAGGACTTCAAGTCCAAGGATGCCGAGGCTCTTTCGACGACATCTGTCAGAAGTGCCGGAGCCTGGATGTGGGACGGCAGTACAAGCGCCGGCAGCGGTTCGTACAATCAATTGCCTCCAAGGCTGATTGAGACCAAGCCGAATTTTAAACTTAGTGATTTTTAACGGTTTGCAGCAATGAAAAAATTATCTGTCACTACTATGATCGCACTGGCCGCGGCCGTTATTCCGGCCTGCCAGAAAGGGTCTGTCGGAGAGCAGATCCACATAAACGAGGAAATGAGTTTCAGTGTCCTGTCTCCGGACCTTGGCACAAGGGCGACCGCGAACACCTTCGAGGCCGAAGACAGAGTCGGAATCTATGTGACCGACTATGCCGATGCATCCACGCCGACACCTCTTCAGATTTCCGGTAACAGAGCGAACAACCTTGCCCTGACCTTTGACGGGCAGAACTGGATTCCTGAAAAGAAAGTGTATTGGGGGGACGGGAAAGCCGACATCTATGCTTACTATCCTTTTACGGGCGTTGTTTCAGATGTGAATTCGCAGCCTTGGGCTGTCGCGACAGACCAGAGCGTGGAATCAACGGGAGAGTCGATTAGCGCTTACGAAGCCTCGGATGTCCTCTGGGCGAAGGCCGGAGGAATCAGCCGGACGGACGGAGCTGTCAGCCTTCAGATGAAGCACATAATGAGCAAGCTTACCGTCTGCATCATTGCCGGCGAATCCTATGTCGGTTCCCTTCCGGATGATGCCGATGTGCTGATTCACAGTACGGTCGCCGATGCGATGGTCGATCTGGAAAAGGGCTCCGTTGTGAAGAATGCCTACAGCGGGGCGAAAAGCATCAAGATGAGAAGGTTGGGCATCAAGACCGTCGAGGGCGTGAAGGCTGTGGTTTTCGAGGCCATAGTGGTCCCTCAGATGCTTGAGACATCCGTGCCGCTTCTGGAGATCAATTCCAAGAGCGTGTCATATATGCTGGAGGACAGCTTCAATTTCCGCCCGGGAGTGGCATACACCTACACCGCCATCCTGAACACTTCCACGAATGCCATCAAGGTCGAAATCGGCTGTGAGATCGATGACTGGAACAGTACGGGTTCGGGAAGCGGCGGCGGAGACGGGTCCGGGGATGACGGAAGCTCTTCCGGCGAGGATGACGGAAAGGCCTACACCGATCTCTCCGCATCGGGCACCGCCAACTGTTACCTTGTTCAGAACGCCGGCGACTACAAATTCAAAGCCGTTCAAGGGAACACCGACGGCACGGTCGGCAATGTGAAGAGCGTGGAGGTACTTTGGGAATCCTTCGGAACTACGACTATGCCGAATGTCGGAGACCTCATCGACACCGTTTCCTATCGTGACGGTTACATCCGTTTCTCGACTCCCGACACTTTCGCCGAAGGCAACGCCGTCATCGCGGCCAAGAACTCCAAAGGTGTTATTCTTTGGTCCTGGCACATCTGGTGCGCGACTGAAGGCTGGAACGAACAGGTGTACTACAACGGTGCCGGAACTATGATGGACCGCAACCTCGGTGCGACCTCTGCTGCTGCAGGTGAAGTCGGTTCCCTCGGCCTTTTCTATCAGTGGGGCCGCAAGGATCCTTTCCTCGGTGCGGCTTCGGTCAGTGAAAACACCCAAGCCGTTTCGACCGGCGAGTGGGTTACGAGCAGTACTTCCATAACTCCGTCATTGGCGGAGCAGAATCCTATGACTTTCTATACCGGCGGCGCTAATTATCTGCCGAACGGGAGCTGGGATTCGGAAAAGACTGCCTACGACCCGTGTCCGGCAGGGTGGAGAGTTCCTGACGGAGGTGAGGACGGAATCTGGTCCAAGGCTAAAGGCAGTTCCGACTCTTTCAACATCACCAGTTCCTCTTATGGCCTGAATTTCGGCGGCAC
>CAVEYE010000015.1:0-22770 GCA_963619595.1 bacterium
CGATGACACGATGTGCCACAGAATGCCCTGTAAGGCACATCGAAAAACGACTTTTCCGGTGAAAAAACTCACCGAAAAAGTCGTTAATTCATTGATAATCAACCAGTTGTAGATTAGTACTCCTCCTCGTTGAAGAAGAAGTCTTCTTTGGTCGGGTAGTCCGGCCAGATGTCTTCGATGGATTCGTAGATCTCGCCGTCGTCTTCAAGTTCGGTCAGATTCTCGATGACCTCCTCCGGAGCTCCGGAACGGTTGGCATAATCAATAAGTTCTTCCTTTGACGCAGGCCACGGAGCATCGTCCAGGTTGCTGGCAAGTTCAAGTGTCCAATACATATTCAGTTAGCATTTAAGTTATTAATAATCAATGTTCTAAGTGTCGAGGCCGGAAAAAGCGCCCCACTTTGCCCCAAAGATATGCAAAAAATCAAGACATTAAGTATTTTTTGCCTAATTTTGTAGGCCAAGAGCGGGAAATGCCGTTTCAACAACTGTACCAGAGAGATAATGTCATACATAAAAGAGGATATTTACGACAAGGAGACGACTGAGCAGATCGCCGTGCATGTCAAGGAGATACTCCGTCTGCTCGGGGAGGACCCCGGCAGGGAAGGGCTGGTGAAGACACCTGAGAGGGTGGCGAAAGCCCTGCAGTTCCTCACGCAGGGATATTCACAGGACGGGATGGCCATCATCCAGTCCGCCATATTCGATGAAGAGTACCGCCAGATGGTGCTGGTGAAGGACATCGAGCTTTACTCTACCTGCGAGCACCATATGATGCCGTTCCTGGGCAAGTGCCACGTGGCGTACATCCCGAACGGGAAGATCACGGGGCTGAGCAAGATCGCGAGGATCGTGGAGACCTTCGCACGGAGGCTGCAGGTGCAGGAGAGGCTGACGGTGCAGATCCGCGACTGTCTCGAAGAGGCGCTGCATCCACTCGGGGTGGCGGTGGTCATCGAGGCGATGCACACCTGCATGTCGATCCGCGGCGTTCAGAAAGCCAATGCGACCACCACGACATCGGCGTTCTCGGGCGCATTCCTGACCTCGGCCCGCACCCGCAACGAGTTCCTCAACCTCATCAAGTAGGAATATGTCGGCGGCCTGCCGATAGCCGGTAACGAGTAGGCCCTCCGGGCTGTGCGGAGTACAGTCCCTTCCCCGAGGGAGGGATTTAGGGAAGGGGTAACGTGGAAAGATATTCATGGGGCGATACGCCCCGAACGTGGGATAAGTTATTTTGTCCCGGGCACTGCTTGGGCGAAAGTTAAAGTTAGTTAATGAATATTATGTCAGAAAAGATCATACTTACGGGTGACCGTCCGACAGGGCGGCTCCACATCGGCCACTACGTCGGCTCCCTTCGCAACAGGGTGGCCATCCAGAATGCCGGCGACTACAAGAAGATGTTTGTGTTCATCGCTGACGCACAGGCACTTACCGACAATTTCGACAACCCCGAGAAGGTGCGTCAGAACATCATAGAGGTCGCCCTCGACTACCTGTCGGTCGGCCTTGACCCTGAAAAGGTGACGCTCTTCATCCAGAGCCAGATCCCTGAACTCACCGAACTGACGTTCTACTACATGAACCTTGTCACGGTCGCCAGACTCCAGCGCAATCCTACTGTCAAGACCGAGATCGCGATGAGGGGTTTCGGCCAGGACGGCGAGGAGCAGGCTTTCGGAAGCGGACTGCCTGTCGGCTTCTTCTGCTACCCGATTTCGCAGGCCGCCGACATCACGGCTTTCAAGGCCACCGATGTGCCTGTGGGAGAGGACCAGAAGCCTATGCTCGAGCAGGCGGTCGAGATCGTCCGCAGTTTCAACCGCATCTACGGCGAGACCCTTGTCGAGCCTAAGGCCGTGCTGCCGTCCAACGCCGCCTGCCTCAGGCTGCCGGGCATCGACGGAAAGGCCAAGATGAGCAAGTCGCTGGGCAACTGCATCTACCTCGCCGAGACCGCCGAGGAGATGCACAAGAAGGTTATGTCGATGTACACCGACCCGCTGCACATCAATGTCAGCGACCCGGGTCACGTTGAGGGCAACACTGTCTTCACCTACCTTGACGCCTTCTGCCGCGACGAACACTTCGGACTCTTCCTGCCGGACTACGCCAACCTAGACGAACTGAAGGACCACTATCGCAGAGGAGGCCTAGGCGACGTGAAAGTCAAGAAGTTCCTCGAAAAGATCCTCAACGCCGAACTCGACCCTATCAGGGCGCGCAGAAAGGAATATGAGAAGGACATCCCTGCCGTCTACGACATCCTGAAGAAGGGCAGCGAGGCGGCCGAGGAGGTCGCCGCCCGGACTCTTGACGATGTGAAGAAGTCGATGCGTATCGACTACTTCAACGACAAGGCTCTCATCGAGGCTCAGGCGAAGCGTTTCCAGGACCGGTAGCATTAATCTGTCGCGGCAAGACATCCTGCCGCGGCGTTTTGTCGCTTGTCAAAGTTGAGACAAATGAATATTCAGTCCCGTCACCGCCTTTGCCTTCTGGCGGTGGTTTTGTCCCTGTGCCTGGCCTCCGTTCCGGCCAGGGCGCAGGTTTTTACGGCTTCCGGCCTCCATGCGATGCCTCCGCAGGTCCCTTCGATGATCGTCTTCGCCGGCGACACGGTCCGGTTCGACAGGGAGGACCTCTACGAAAGGATGGACCGGGAACTCATCTCGTTCACCTACATGCAGTCCTCCTCGCTTCTGATGCTGAAGAAGTCCGACCGCTATTTCAGCGTTGTCGAACCTATCCTGCGCCAGTACGGAGTCCCTTCCGACCTCAAGTACCTGATGGCGATCGAAAGCAGCCTCAATCCGAAGGCGTACTCCCCGGCCGGAGCGGCCGGACTCTGGCAGTTCACCAAGACGACCGGCAAGGAATATGGCCTTGTCATTGATTCTGAGGTGGATGAGCGCTACAATGTCGAGAAGGAGACGGCAGCGGCCTGCCGCTATCTACTCAAGGCGTACGGGAAGTACGGCGACTGGATGACCACGGCGGCAAGCTACAATGCCGGCCAGGGGGGAATATCCCGCAAGCTCACCGACCAGAAGCAGAGTTCGGCCTTCGACCTGTGGCTCGTGGAGGAGACCTCGAGGTACATGTTCAGGATTCTTGCGGCCAAGATGCTTTTCGAGAACCCTGCCGCTTTCGGTTTCCGTCTGGGGACCTTTGAGAAGTACCCTGTCCAGTCTCCGAAGGAGATCGTGACCGTCACCGGCCCGATAGAGAGTCTTGTGGATTTCGCCGCCGAACACGGCGTGACCTACCGTCAGCTCAAGGAGGCCAATCTCTGGCTTCGTGACAGCAAACTCGTCAACAAGGCCGGCAACACCTACAAGATCGTCATCCGGTAGCCGGCGGCGGAGTCTCTACCTGTTCAGTTCCTCGGCGTGCGAGAGGAGATATTCCTCGGCCTCAAGATTCCAGAGTCCGTTGTGGGCCTTGCAGAGGCTATCGAGTTCCGCATAGACCGGATTGGTCTTCCCCTTCTCTCCGAAGTCAGCGATGGCGGTCAGCGGCATCTCCACGTGGGTGTAGATGAGTTTCTTGCCGCCCTTGATCGACGGAAGGTTCAGGGTGGTCTCAGGTACGACGTTCAGGCCTCCGATGTGGGTGACAAGACCTGCGGGATCCAGTCCGAGGCTCATCAGGTGGAGGGCCTCCTTCATGTCGTCGGTGTTGCCGCCGCTGGTGCCCACCACGTGCGTGGAGGCGTAGTGGACATTGTAGAAGTTGAACGGAGCCTTGAAGTCGGAGCGACCCGGACCCGAGAAGAAGTTCAGGCAGCCGTCCTGGCCGAGGATGTCGTCACCCTGCTCCACTACAGCCGGCACCGGAGCCATCACGACAACCTCGTCGTAACCTGTGCCGCCGGAGATCTCACGGAGAGTCTCGGCAGGATTCTCGACCGCGCCTGTGTTGACATAGCGCAGGTCGATGCCCTTGGAGGCCGCGAACTCTTTGGTGTACAGGGATGCGGCGCGGTCAAGCCTGGCCTGGTCGATGTCCGTCACGACGAAGAGCGACGGCCTTCTGTCCTCGCGGTGAAGCACGTAGTTGATCATCGCCAGACCCATCGGCCCTACTCCGGCGAGAAGAGCCATCTTGCCGCCTTCCTTGATCTCCATCTGGTGCACATAGGAGCCGGGATGGGTGTGGTAGCAGGCGTGCATCGCTCCGATAACGCAGGCGAAAGGCTCGCTGAGCGAGGCCGGGTAGAAGCCCGGTCCCTTGTAAGGGAGGAGGCAGCCTGTCTCCATCACCTCGGAAGGGATGATGACGTACGTGGCGTCGCCGCCGACGTAGCGGTAGGAATATCCAGGGGCGGAGAGGAGGCCGACAGGGCCGCCCTCATAGTTCATCGCAGGCTGGATGGAGAACTTGTCTCCTGGCTTGAACTGATCCTTCCACTTGGATCCTACTTCGAGGATCTCGCCGGCGAACTCGTGGCCGATAATGGTCGGATGCTCGGCGATGTCGTTCGGAACTCTCTTGTGGTCGGCTCCCTGGTGGGAGGATTTGTAGGAAGACATGCAGAGGCTGTCGCTGACAACCTTCGCGAGGATCTCGTCCTCCTTCATCTCCGGGAGCTCGAACTCCTCAAGACGAAGGTCCTCTTTACCATATAATCTTACTGCTTTTGTTTTCATCTTATTACTAATTATGTGAAGGTATAATCAAAATGACACGCCTGTCAGGCTGGGCCGACAGGCGTATCATTCATATTCAATCATTTAGACACCTTTCTTGGCACGGATGATCTGCTCCGCGGCCGTCTGGTTGCTGACAGGGACATAGTCCTTCAGAGGCACGATCTTCTCGTTGATCGCGTCAAGGAACCAGGACGGCTGAGGGAAGAACGCCTCCTCAAGCTCGTGGCAAGGGGTGATCCAGTTGCGCGATCCCAGCACGACAGGAGCGGCGTCGAGGTAGTCGAACGCCATCTCTGTGATGTTGGCCGCGATGTCGTTGAGGTACGAACCGCGGGCGCAGGCATCTCCTGCAATGATGATGCGGCCGGTCTTCTTGACAGACTCAAGCACCTTCTCGTAGTTGAACGGAACGAGGGAGCGGGCGTCGATGACCTCGGCCTCCATTCCGTACTTCTCCTTCAGGGTGTCGGCCGCCTCGAGAGCGCGGTACAGGGTGGCTCCGATGGTCAGGATTGTGACATCCTTTCCGGCCCTCTTGACATCAGGCTCGCCGATCGGAATCTCGTAGTAGCCCTCAGGCACACCGCCTTCGTGGAACATCTCGCCCTTGTCGTAGATTCTCTGGCTTTCAAAGAATATGACAGGGTCGGTGCCCTGGAGAGCGGCGTTCATAAGACCCTTCGCGTCGTACGGAGTGACAGGGAAGCAGACCTTGAGTCCAGGAATATGGCAGCAGAGGGATGTCCAGTCCTGTGAGTGCTGGGCTCCGTACTTGGATCCTACGGACACGCGCACGACAACAGGCATCTTAAGGATGTTGCCTGACATTGCCTGCCACTTAGGAAGCTGGTTGAAGATTTCGTCTCCGCAGCAGCCGAGGAAGTCGCAGTACATGATCTCAGGGATGACGCGGCCACCGCACATCGCATAGCCGATCGCTGTGCCGATGATCGCGGCCTCGGCGATAGGAGAGTTGAACAGACGGTGGTAAGGCAGGGCCTCGGTCAGTCCTCTGTAGACTGCGAACGCACCGCCCCACTCGCGGTTCTCCTCACCGTAGGCAATCAGGGAAGCGTCCTTGTAGAAGCGGTCAACGACAGCTTCGAAGATACCGTCCCTGATGTTGAACGTCTTCATCTTGCTGGCCGGCTTGCCGTCCTTGTCAAGATAGAACCTTGACTTGCCTGCGATCTGCTTGACGCGAGGATTCTCCTCCAGAGGCATATTCACGTCTGGCTTCGCATCGCTGAGGGAGTCGATGCTCTGGTTGGAGAACATCATGTCGCCGAGAAGTTCGCTTTCCTTGACAAGATCCATACGAGGTGAAAGCTCGGTGTCGATCGCGAGCTTGTAGCACTCGAAGATGTTGGAGTTGACTTCGGCGCGGATGGCGTCGAGGGCCGCCTGGTCGGCGACTCCGGCCTCCTTCAGCTTCTCGCCGAAGGCCACGATGCAGTCTTCCTTCTCCCAGGCCTCGATTTCCTCCTTAGTACGGTAGGAAGACTGGTCGCTAGGGGAGTGTCCGCTGTAGCGGTAGGTGACGACATCCAGAAGAGCCGGTCCCTTCTTCTCAAGCAGGTAGGCCTTCTTGCGGTTGAAAGCGTCGATGACGGCGAGAGGGTTGTAGCCGTCCACTCTCTCGGCATCCATCGCGTCGGCCTTGAAGCCGGCTCCCAGACGGGCAGGGAAGGTGTAGCCCATCGTCTCGCCCTTGGTCTGTCCGCCCATCGCGTACTGGTTGTCCATCACGTTGAACAGGACTGGAAGGCCGCCCTTCATGTCGCCCTCCCAGAGTGTGTTGAACTGGTCCATGGACGCGAAGGTCATTCCTTCAAGCACCGGACCTCTGGCCATCGCTCCGTCACCGAGGTTGGCGACAACGATGCCCTTCTTGCGGTTGACCTTCTTGTAGAGGGCCGCACCGACGGCGATCGAGCCTGAACCGCCCACGATGGCGTTGTTCGGGTAGATGCCGAAAGGAGTGAAGAAGGTGTGCATGGATCCGCCCAGACCCTTGTTGAAACCGGTGGTGCGGGCGAAGATCTCGGCCATCGCTCCGTAGAGGAGGAAGCGGATACCGAGTTCCTTGGTGTCATTTCCTGAATATGCCTTCCTGGCGACATTCAGAGTGGCTCCGTTCCAGAATTCCTCCATTACTTTCTTCAGTTCGTCCTCAGGAAGAATCTGGATGGAACGCAGACCCTTGGCGAGAATCTCGCCGTGGGAACGGTGCGAACCGAAGATGAAGTCGTTTGTGTCAAGGCAGTAGGCCATACCGACGGCGGCGGCCTCCTGGCCGGCTGAAAGGTGGGCCGGACCCGGGTTGTTGTAGGCCACTCCGTTGTAGCCGCCCGTGGTCTTGACAAGGTTGAGCATTGTCTCGAACTCGCGGATGTAGGACATGTCGCGGTAGATGCGGAGGAGGTCCTCCTTGGTGAAATTACCTTCCTTGAGCTCTTCCTTGACAGTCTTTTTGTACTTCATCACAGGAATTTCCGGGAGCTCCAGGACGTGGTCCTTCGGACGCAGGGTCTCGTTGGGATCGATGTAAAGCGCTTTTGGCATTTTAGTATTCTTTTTATGTTATTTGTTCCAGTGTCAGTTATTTAAGGGAGAAGGCGGTCTCCTTGATGATCTCGGAGACGGTCGGGTGAGGGAAGACGACTTCCTTCAGCTGCTCGAGGGTCATCTCCGACTCGATGGCGATGCAGGCGCTGTGGATGATCTCCGAGCAAGGGTTGCCGAGCATATGCACGCCCAGAACCTCGTGGTACTTCTTGCCGACGATGATCTTGCATATTCCTTCACCTCCCTCGTTTTCAGCCACGAAGCGGCCGGCGTAGGCCATAGGGAGCTTGACGACTGAATATTCCTTGCCGGAAGCCTTGGCCTGCTCTTCGGTGATGCCGACTCCGGCGACCTCAGGGTTGGTGTAGACGATGCCCGGGATGGCGTCGTAGCGCATCCTGTCGGCTTTGCCGAGGATGTTGTTGACGGCCACCTCGCCCTCGCGGCTCGCAGTGTGGGCGAGCATCGAGAATCCGGTCACGTCACCTGCCGCGTAAACGCCAGGGATGTTGGTGCGCATCTTCTCGTCCACCTTGATTCCGCAAGGTCTTCCGCCGCGGTTGAGGAGCATCTCGACTCCGAGGTTCTCAAGGCCGTAGCCGGTGAGGTTGGCCCTGCGGCCGACAGAGACGAGGATCTTGTCGCCGCTGACTCTCTGCACCTTGCCTTCCGCGTCTTCGTAGACGACGGTGTTGCCTTCGACTCCGGTGACCTTGCACTTGAGGCAGAAGTTCACGCCGCGTTTGGCGTAGATCTTCTGAAGCATAGCGCTGATTTCATCGTCAAGAGGGCCGAGGATCTTCGGAAGCATCTCCACGACAGTCACTTTCGTGCCGAGGGTGCTGAAGAAGGCGGCGAACTCCATGCCGATGACACCGCCGCCGATGACGACGATTTCCTTCGGCTGCTCCTTCATCGCGAGGATCTCGCGGTTGGTGACGATCACGTCGCCGGCTTCCTTGAGGCCCGGGAACGGAGGAACCGCGGCTTCGGAACCGGCGCAGACCAGAAGGTTCTTCGCTGAATATGTCTGCCCGTCGGCCGTGATCTTGATCCCTTCGGCGTCACGGCCCTGGATCATCGCCTCGGCGGCCACGACCTCGACGTTGTTGGACTTCATCGCCAGCTTGACTCCGCCGACGAGTTTCTTCACGACCTTGTCCTTGCGGGCCACGATCTTGGCGTAGTCGAAGGTAGGCTCCTTGACATAGACGCCGTAGTGGTCGCCGGTGAGGGCGTAGTTGTAGACCTTGGCGCTGTACAGGAGCGTCTTGGTAGGGATGCAGCCTTCGTTGAGGCAGACTCCTCCGAGTGATTTCCTTTCAAAGAGAACTACTTTGAGGCCGGCCGCTCCGGCTCTCTCGGCGGCCACGTATCCACCTGGGCCGCCACCGATGATTGCTAAATCGTACATATCGTGATTACTTTTCAAATTCGACTAGAATTCAACTTCGAGGTTCTCGATCTCGACGGCCACCTGCTTGAGGAAGCGCGTGGCCTCGCCGCCGTCCAGAGCCCTGTGGTCATAGGTCAGGGACAGACCGAGGTAAGGGACGAAAGCGTAGACTCCGGCTCCCAGGTCCTTAGGACGCGGAACGATCGTGCCGACGCCGAGGATGGCGCTCTGAGGCACGTTGATGACAGGGGTGAACCACTCCACTCCGAAGCCTCCGAGGTTGGAGACCGTGAAGGAAGCGCCCTCGGCCGAAAGCAGGTCAGGGTTGATGGAACCCTTCTTGCAGTCCTCGGCCACCTTCTTGAGAGCCTTGCTCAGGCCGATGATGTTCAGGTCTTCGGCGTGCTTCACGCAAGGGACCATAAGTCCGCGCTCGGTGTCCACTGCGCAGCCGAGGTTCACGACGTTGAAGATCCTCATTGCGTCGCCGAGGCAGTGTGAATTGACCTTAGGGAACTTCTTGAGAGCCTTGATGACGGCGTAGCAGACGAAGTCGTTGATCGTGATGTTGGCATCGATTTTTCCTTCCTCGAGAGCCTTCTTGGCCTTCTTGCGGAGAGCCTGGATCCTGCGGGCGTCCGCTCCGAGCATATGTGTGAGCTGGGCTGTGTTCTGCAGGGAGTTGTACATCGACTTGGCGATGAGCTTGCGCATATTGGACATCTTCTCGACCTTGAACTCCTCGCCTTCTCCTGCAAGATTCTCGGTGTGGGTAGGCTTCCAGACCTTCAGGTCGGAACCCTTGACCATTCCTCCGAGACCTGAACCTGCCGCAGGGGCCTGGAGGCCTCCGTCGGCCATCATTGCCTTGGCGAGACCTGACTTAGGAGCGCCCTGGGCCGCGATCACGTCACGCTCGATGATGCGTCCGTGAGGGCCTGAACCGGCTACCTGGGCAGTGTCAACGCCTTTTTCAGCGGCCAGTCTGCGAGCGCGCGGCGAAACAGGAGCGCCGGCGGTCACCGTCCCGGCCGGAACGGCAGGAGCCTCGGCTGTCTTCGGGGCTTCAGGAGCCGTCCCGGAGGCTTCCGGAGCGGCCGCCGGAGTTTCGGCAGCGGCAGGTGCTGCGCCTGAAGGATCATATTCAGAGAAGGATTCTCCCGGTTCGCCGATGACCATCACATTGGTCAGGCAAGGGATCTCGTCGTTGTCGGCGAAGAAGCAGGCGAGGACTGTGCCTTCGACCTTGGCCTCCTCGTCGAACGAGGCTTTGTCGGTCTCATAGCTGAAGAGCACGTCGCCCGCGGCGACCTTGTCTCCTACTTTTTTCTTGAATTCAGTGACGATACAACTTTCCACAGACTGCCCTTGTTTGGGCATTATAACTACGTGTGCCATTAACTAATGAGTTTAAAATTCCATTCTGGTCGCAAACAGCCCGCCCTTCGGGCCGCTTGAACAAACAAAGGTAAAATTTCTCCGTGAGATAAAAAAGATTTATATTTGCAATCCGATGGCTAATTAGCATAAATCAAATTCAAAATATCAAATAGAAAATGCAGTCGATAGAAGAACTCAAAAAGACCGCCTCCCAGATCAGAAGGGACATCATCAGGATGGTCGTGAAGGCCAACTCAGGCCACCCGGGCGGGTCGATGAGCAGCACTGACTTCATGACAGCGCTGTACTTCAATGTAATGAAACAGAATCCGGAGACCTGGACGCGCGACGGAAAGGGACAGGATGTGTTCGTCCTCTCCGCCGGACACCTCACGCCGATGTACTATTCCATCCTGTCGAGGGCCGGTTATTTCCCTGCTTCTGAACTCGGAACGTTCCGTAAGTACGGCAGCCGTCTCCAGGGCCACCCTTCAGTCAGGAAAGGCCTTCCGGGCATCACCCAGGCCGCGGGTTCCCTCGGACAGGGACTCTCCGTCGCGGCCGGCGTGGCTCTCGCCAAGAAGGCTGACAACGAGCCTGAGAACGTCTTCGTCCTTTGCGGCGACGGCGAGACCGAGGAGGGACAGATCTGGGAAGCCGCTCTGTTCGCGGCCCATCACAAGGTGGACAACCTGATCGCGATGACTGACTGGAACGGTCAGCAGATCGACGGCACGACCGAGTCGGTGGCCGGTCTGGGCGACCTCAAGGCCAAGTGGGAAGCGTTCGGCTGGGAGACCATCGTCGCCGACGGACACGACATGGAGAAGATCCTCGAGGCCTTCGCGCAGGCAAAGGCAGGAGCCGGCAACGGCAAGCCGAAAATGATCCTGTTCAAGACAGAGATGGGTCACGGAGTGGACTTTATGGCCGGCACGCACAAGTGGCACGGCAGCGTTCCTTCCGCCGAGCAGTGCGAGAACGCGATGGGCCAGCTTGAGGAGACCTTGGGAGACTTTTAATTTAGGAATATCATGAAAAAATACACCGATAGAGGAAAGAAGGACACCCGCAGCGGTTTCGGAGCCGGCCTTCTTGAAGCCGGAAAGGCTGACTCAAGGGTCGTGGCTTTGACTGCCGACCTTAAAGGCTCACTCAAGATGGACGCTTTCGCGGCCGAGTTCCCTGACAGATTCTACGAGTGCGGAATCGCCGAGTCCAACATGATCGGAGTGGCCTCCGGAATGGCCATCGCCGGCAAGGTGCCTTTCGCCGGATCTTTCGCCGAGTTCGTCACCGGACGCGTCTACGACCAGATCAGGATGGAGGTCTGCTACGGCAAGACCAATGTGAAGATCGCTTCCTCCCACGCCGGAATCACCCTCGGCGAGGACGGAGCCACACACCAGACGATGGAGGACATCGCGCTTATGCGCGTCCTTCCGGGAATGGTCGTGCTGAATCCTTGCGACTGGACCCAGACGAAGAACGCCGTGATCGCCGCGGCCGCCTACGACGGCCCTGTCTACCTTCGTTTCGGCAGACCGAAGGTCGCTGACTTCACTCCTGACGAGCCGTTCGAGATCGGCAAGGCCTATGTCCTCAACGAGGGCAAGGATGTCACCATCATCGCCACCGGACACATGGTCTGGGAGGCTCTCCAGGCCGCCGAGGCTCTCGAGGCCGAGGGCATCTGCGCCGAGGTGATCGACATCGCCACCATCAAACCTCTTGACACAAAGACAGTTCTCGCTTCCGCCATCAAGACCGGAGCCGTGGTTGTCGCCGAAGAGCACAACATGGCGGGCGGCCTTGGCGAACTGGTTGCCGGCGTGCTTTGCGCCACCTCTCCGAAGCCTGTTGAATATGTCAACGGCAAGGACGAGTTCGGTCAGAGCGGCACTCCTGGCGAACTGATGACTGCCTACGGCATCGACGCTGTCCACATCATCGAGGCCGCCAAGAAGGTCATCGAAAGGAAATAGTCTTATCGTCCTGCGATAAACAGGCTAAAAAACAGAAAAACTTAGGGAACATTTTATGTTTCTTAAGTTTTTTTCTGTTTTTATGGTGTATCTTGCCGACATCGATAAAACATATTCTTGAACTATGAAGATGAAAGACTTGTGCGCGGAGGAGAGGCCGCGGGAGAAGATGCTCGCCAAAGGAGCGGAATCGATGAGCAACGCCGAACTGCTGGCTATCCTCATCGGTTCGGGAACAAGGAAGGAGAACGTGCTGGAGGTGGCGAACAGGCTTCTGGTGGAGAACGAGGGGAAACTTTCCGCCGTGGCAGGGATGGACGCCGCCAGGATGAAGGAGATCGGCGGCATCGGAAGCGTCAAGTACGCGTCCATCGCCGCGGCGTTCGAACTCGGGAAGCGCCGCTGCCTGGAAGATCCAGGAATAGAGAAGGTTTCGCTGACCGACCCGGAATTCGTGTACAGGCTGATGCTGCCGCATCTGCTGGGATTGACGCACGAGGAGTCCTGGATCATCCTTCTGAACAGGGCCAACTACATCATCCACAAGGAGATGGTCAGTTCCGGAGGCCTGACTTCCACCGTTGTGGACCCGAAGATGATAATGAAAAAAGCCATCGACAAGAGGGCCAGCGGGATTGTCCTGGTGCACAACCATCCTTCCGGGAATCCCCGTCCAGGCCAGAGCGACCTTTCGGCCACGGCCAAGCTTAAGGAAGCCGCCAACACCTGCGACATCGCTCTTCTCGACCACATAATCATCTGTGACGACTGCTATTTCAGCTTCGCCGATGACAGGGTCGTGACCGTGAAGCGCGGTGGCCGGAAAAGACCAGGCTACCGTGAACGCCCTGTAAGTAGTGAAATTCCCGTCGGCGGAGATGCCGGCGCTCCGGAAGCGGACCCGCTATAGATTTTTCCTAAGCCTTGCCTTCGGGATGTCAAGCTGGTCGCGGTACTTGGCGATCGTGCGCCTCGCGACCTTGTAGCCCCTCTTGTTCATCTCGGCCACCAGCTGGTCGTCGGTCAGAGGCTTGCGCTTGTCCTCGGCGTCCACGCACTCGCGGAGAGCCTTCTTGAGCTCGCGGGTGGAGACTTCCTCTCCTTCCTGGTTCTCAAGGCCTTCCGAGAAGAAATACTTCAGGGAGTAGATGCCGAAATGGGTCTCGATGTACTTGCTGTTGACAACCCTGGAGATGGTCGAGATGTCGTAGCCCGTCCTTTCGGCTATGTCCTTCAGAACCATAGGCTTGAGGTGTGACTCGTCTCCGTCGATGAAGTAGTCGTGCTGGTAGTCCACGATGGCCTTCATCGTGCTTTCCAGAGTGTTGTAGCGCTGCTTCAGGGCTTCCACGAACCACTTGGCGGAGTCCAGCTTCTGCTTGACGAAGGTGACGGCCTCTTTCTTCTGACGGTCAGAGGATCCCTGGGCCTCGGCTAGGAACTCGGCGTACCTCTTGTTCAGCCTGATTTCCGGGATGTTGAACCTCGGCATCGTCAGTTTCAGCTCTCCGTCCTCAAGTTTGAGGACAAAGTCAGGGACGATCTGCTGCGCCTGGTCCGAGTAGGTGTCGTCGATCTGGCCGCCCGGCGACGGGTTCAGCTTGACAATCTTCCCCATCACGGCCTTCATCTCGTCCTCGCTCAGGCCGTACTTGGTCATTATCTTCTGGAAATGCCTGTTGGAGAACTCGTTGAAACATTCCGTCAGAATCCTTACCGTCAGTTTGACGAGGTCTGTCTTCTTCTGGGCGTTCAGCTGGAGGATCAGGCATTCCCTCAGGTCTCTCGCTCCGACTCCCGCCGGCTCGAATTCCTGGATGACCTTCAGCATCCTCTCGACCTCTTCCGGAGTCGAAGTGATGTTCGCCTTGAAGGCGAGGTCGTCGACCAGGCTGTCGATGTCCCTGCGAAGATAGCCGTCGCTGTCGAGGCTGCCGATGATGAAAGCGGCCACGTCGTGCTCGTGCTTCGAGAGTCTGCGGTAGCCGAGCTGTTCCAGAAGGCTTTGCGTGAAACTCTCCTTGACTGAGAAGGTGTTGTACTGCGGCCTTTCGTCCTTGCCGTAGTTGTTGACGCGGAGTTTGTAGGAAGGGATCGGATCGTCGCGGTCGAGTTCGTCCAGAGAGATGTCCTTAGGCTCGTCATCGTTCTCCTCCTCTTTGGCCGGGGCCGGGTCGTCGTCCAGCACGGGGTTGTTCTCCAACTCGGACTTGACCTTCTGCTCCAGGTCCAGCACCGGCATCTCTATGAGCTTGATGGTCTGGATCTGAAGCGGAGAAAGCTTCTGGGTCTGCTTGAGTTCGAGTCCGAGTCTCTGCTTGCTCATGGTCTACTCCTGGTTATCTGTCTCCACTGTCTCCACCGTGTAGGAGTGGCTCCGGTCCACGACCGGGTAGCCTATGGTCTCCTTGACGATGAACGCGGTCGGGAAAGCGGCCTTCACCTGCTGCAGGATGTGCATCGCTTCCGATCTGGTGCGGAAATCCCCGACCGTGACGCGGAAGAACGGGTTTGAATATGTCCGGTACGCAGGAATGCCGGGGAACATCCCTTCAAAGCGCGCGAGGGCGGTCTGCGAGTCGTTCCTGGAGGTCTGCTTGTTGTCATTGAATATCCTGACGCGGAATCCTGTCGAACTTTTCGACGGGTTCGAGGCGATGTGCGAGGCGAACGCCGACCGGATCTTGTCCGACTGGCGCACCGTGGCCGTCGCTCCGCCGTTTCCTTCGGCGGCGAGGAGATTGAATATGCTCTTTCCGGCCAGAGTGGAATCCATCAGGGCGCTTCGTCTGATGACCAAGGAATCCGGCTTATCCTGGGCGGACAGCGGGGTGGCCGCGGCCGCGGACAGGACCAGAACCAGGACGGCTGTCAGTTTGTGAGAAAAGATATTCATAAACTATTCGGTCATTTCTTTAAGGTCGATGTCTTTGAAATGGAGGGTCGTGCCCGCTCCGCTCTTGAGCTTCACGGTTGCGTTGACATCCGTGGTGAAGCCCTCCAGAGAGCCTTTTTTCGCGATCTGGAGCAGCCGGGAGAGGCTCACTCCGTCGTTGAGGGTGGCGGTGCAGGGCAGCTCATAGACCTTGACGCACTTCTTGTCGACGCTGATGGAGTCGGCCGTGTAGGTGGCGAAATCCTCGCCGTTGTACTTCACCACTCCGCTGACATCCATGATCTTGAACGCGAACGTCGGGTTGTCGATCCCGACCGCGAGGACAGCGTCGATGCCCCTCAACCCTTTCAATGAATATGATTCCAGACCGCAGGAGGTCATCTTTATGTCCTTCACTTTCGACACTCCGCATCCGGCGAGGGCCACGCAGGCCGCCAGTGCGATGAACAAACCTATGATTTTCCGTTTCATAACTTCAATTTTTACGGCCGTTCCTTGAAGACCGTTGTCACAAAGATAATCAAAAATCCTAATTAGAGGAAAAATCCATATCTTTGCACAAGACTACAGCATAAGACAACAATCGTGCAATGAGCAAAAAAATCTATATAGAGACCTACGGTTGCCAGATGAATGTCGGCGACTCCGAGGTGATTTTCTCGATTCTAGGGAAAGAAGGCTACGTGAGGACGGAGTCCATCGACGAGGCGGACGTGATCCTCGCCAACACCTGTTCGGTGCGTGACAACGCCGAGCAGAGGATCTGGGGCAGGATCGAGGCGTTCCACAAACAGAAGGAGAAGAGGGACAAGGTGGTCGTGGGCATAGTCGGCTGCATGGCCGAGAGGCTGAAGGACAAACTTCTGGACACCCGCAAGGTCGACCTTGTGGCCGGCCCTGATTCCTACAGGACCCTGCCGGCCCTGCTGAGGGACATCGCTCCGGACAAGCCGCAGATCAACGTGATGCTCTCCCACGAGGAGACCTACGCTGACATCGTTCCTGTCAGGACCGACAGGAACGGAGTCTCGGCCTTCATCTCGATAATGCGGGGCTGCAACAATGTCTGCTCCTACTGCGTCGTGCCTTACACCAGAGGAGCCGAGAGGAGCCGCGACCCGCGGACCATCGTGGATGAGGCCAGGGATGTCTTCAGCAAAGGGTACAGGGAAGTCACCCTGCTGGGTCAGAACGTGGATTCCTACAACTGGAAGTCCGCTGACGGGTCTCAGACCTGTGATTTCCCGCAGCTTCTCGAGATGGTGGCCGGAGTCAGTCCGGAACTCAGGGTGAGGTTCGCCACCAACCATCCTAAGGACATCAGCGACGCTCTCATCGAGACGATGGCGCGCCACGACAACATCTGCAATCATATTCATCTGCCGGTGCAGTCGGGCAGCGACAGGATGCTGGAGAAGATGAGGAGGCGCTACACTTCGGAGTGGTACCTCGAGAGGGTGAGGAAGATCCGCGAGGTGCTTCCGGACTGCGGGATCACCACCGACGTGATCGCCGGCTTCTGCTCCGAGACTGAGGAGGACCATCTCCAGACCCTGGAACTCTTCCGCAAAGTGGGCTTCGACTACGCCTACATGTTCTACTACTCCGAGAGGCCGGGGACGATAGCGGCAAGACACTATCCTGACGACGTGCCGCTCGAGGTGAAGACGAGGAGGCTGAACGAGATCATCGCCCTTCAGAGTGAACTGAGCCTGAAGAGCAATCAGAACGACATCGGGAAGACATTCAAGGTCCTTGTCGAGGGACCTTCCAAAAAGAATCCGGAGGAGCTTTGCGGCCGTTCCGGCAGCGACAAGATGTGCGTCTTCCCGGGCCGCGGCCACAAGGCCGGCGACTATGTGCAGGTGAAGATCCTTTCCTGCACCTCCGCCACCTTGATAGGAGAGATAGTTTAGGAATATGCTTCAGTGGATTCTCACGGTTCTTTACGCTCTGCTGATCGTCGGGGTCGTCACGGTCATCCTGTTCGACAGCGGTGATTCGGGGAGAAAGTTCGCATGGCTGCTGATCATCGCCGTCCTGCCTGTCATCGGGCTGGTCCTGTACTTCACCTTCGGCATAAACTACCGGCATCACTGGGTGTTCAACCGCCGTCACCAGAGGTACAAGAACATTTTCGCCGCCGGGACGACCCCGGGACTTGACAAGGTGCTTTTCGGCGACGGCCTGCTCGACGGGATCCGGGAGGATTTCCGTCCTCTGGCGAGGCTTCTGCGGTCCGACACCCGTCCGGCCGTGACTGCCGGCAACGACATCGAGGTCATCACGACCGGCCGGCGGAAGTTCGAGCTGCTGCGGCAGGACATCCTCGCGGCCAAAGAATCCATCCACATTGAATATTTCCATTTCGGCGACGACAAGGGCAGCAAGGCCATACGCCGGCTGCTGATGCAGAAGGCCGCCGAAGGGGTCAAAGTCCGTTTCCTGCACGAGAACATCGCCAATTTCCCGATCAGGCCAAGTTACTACGCCGAGATGGAGAAGGCTGGCGTGGAGGTTGTCAAGTTCACCAATCCGAGGCAGCATCTGCTGGATTTCGCCACAAAACTAAACTATCGCAACCACAGGAAGATAGTCGTGATCGACGGGAAGATCGGCTACACGGGCGGGATGAACATCAACGACCACTACTTCAAATTGTGGAGGGACACCCATCTGCGGATCACCGGCCCGGCCGTGGCCACTCTCCAGTACACCTTCCTGGATTCCTGGCTGACCGGCGGCGGGACGATAGACCGCAAGATGACAGAGTACTATCCGATGGCTATGGCTCCGGCCGCCTCCGGCGAGGCCTGCGTGCCGTGTCCTGACGCTCCCGTGCCTGATGTCGAGGCTGCGTCTGAATCTACGGCGGCCGGGCCTTCCGCGCCATTGCCGGAAGAGATTGATTTCAATGCGGTCCAGCCTGTGCTGAAAGACAAACTGATGCAGATAGTGCCTGACGAGCCTGACCTTCCGCTGCCGATTCTCCTGCTGAGTTATGAATGGACCCTCCAGCACGCCAGAAAGTACATCTACCTCCAGACACCTTACTTCGTGCCGCCCGAGCCGGTGATGGATGCCTTGAAGACGGCCGCTCTCTGCGGCGTGGATGTCAGGCTGATGTTGCCGGAAGTCGCTGACAATCTGCTTATGCGGCCTGCGAACAAGGCTTACTACGAGGAGGCTCTTCTGGCCGGAGTCAGGATATTCCTTAGAAAGGGGGAGTTCATCCACTCCAAGACTTTCGTCTGCGACGACTACCTGTCGAGCGTGGGGTCGGCCAATCTGGACTACAGGAGCTTCACCATCAACTACGAGGTCAACACCTACATCTACGATGAGCAGACCGCCCTGCTGAACAAAGGGATATTCCTGTCCGACCTGAAGCTCTGCAGGGAACTGACGCTAGAGGAGTGGACGGTCCGTCCGTGGCACTCCCGCCTTCTGGAAAGCCTCGTCCGCCTCTTCGCCCCGTTGCTGTAAGCGGTGGCCGTGGTGATGCGGCAATGTGGAGGAATATGGTCGTGCGGGATTCGCCAGTCGGTGAGCTCGTGGCGGATAAGTGTCTTAAAATGAATATAATAAACAAAGACCCGGTCGGCGTTCTTCGACCAGGTCTTCACTTTATAACTTGACAGTCAGGTGGTTGCCCGTCACGGTAAGGTATCCCGCCACAGGCATTCACCTACAGGCGAAGAGCTAACTTATAAACAGAAGTTCCCTGTACTTAGGGAGCGGCCAGGTGCGGTTGTCCACGATCTCCTCTAGCTTGTCGATAGGACGACGGAGAGTGAAGAGACTTTCGGCGATCTCGTGGTAGGCCACCGCTTTGGCATATTCATCGGTCAGGGCGTTGGCCTTCTTGCGGGCCTCCACCATGGCGGTGGCAAGTTCGCGGATCTGGTCGACATATTTGGAGATGCTCTTGATGAGGTAGACCTCCTCCTTGCACTCGTCCGTGCCGCCGAAGACGGTCTTGCTGAGCGCCACTTCCTGGAGCAGTTTGGACTTGTAGTCGAGCGCGGCAGGGATGATGTGGTTGATGGCCATCCTTCCCATCACGCGGGACTCGATCTGGATCTTCTTGGTGTAGGTCTCCCATTTGACCCCGTTGCGGGCCTGGAGTTCCTTCTCCGTGTAGACTCCGGTCTCCTTGAACATCTTGACTGAAGCAGGGGCCGTGAAGACCTTGATCATCTCAGGCACGCTGGTCTCTGTGTCAAGTCCGCGCCTCTTGGCTTCTTCCTTCCATTCGTCGGTGTAGCCGTTGCCGTCGAAGCAGACGGTGTCGATGACAGAGGCGATGATAGGCTTCAGGGTGTCCATTATGGCGACATTCAGCGTTTTGCCGGTGGCGAGTTCTGCGTCGAGGCTCTTCTTGAAGGCCACGAGCTGCTCGGCCACGGCCGCGTTGAGGGTCGTCATCGCTCCGGCGCAGTTGGCAGTCGAGCCGACGGCACGGAACTCGAAACGGTTGCCCGTGAATGCGAACGGCGAGGTCCTGTTGCGGTCGGTGTTGTCGATGAAGATCTCAGGAATCTCCACGAGACCGACGCTCTTGCCTTTCTTGCCGGCGATCTCGATCGGGGTGTCGGAAGGCACTTCGAGGAGTTTGCGCAGGACATCGGTCATGGTCTTGCCGAGGAAGGCCGACACGATCGCAGGCGGGGCTTCGTTGGCACCGAGACGATGGGCGTTGGTGGCGGAGGCGATGGAGGCCTTGAGCAGGGCGTTGTGCTTCTGCACTGCCGCCAGCACGTTGACGAAGAAGGTCACGAACTGCAGGTTGCCCTTGGCATCCTTGCCCGGGGCGAGCAGCATGGTGCCTGTGTCGGTGCCCAGAGACCAGTTGTTGTGCTTGCCTGAACCGTTGACTCCGTCGAAAGGCTTCTCGTGGAGCAGGACGACGAACCCGTGCTTGCGGGCGATGGTGTTCATAAGGTTCATCACAATCTGGTTCTGGTCGTTGGCCAGGTTGGTCTCGCCGAAGATAGGCGCCAGCTCGAACTGGTTAGGAGCTACCTCGTTGTGCCTTGTCTTGAGAGGAATCCCGAGGCGGTGTCCGGCGATCTCAAGGTCGCGCATGAACTCGGCCACGCGGGAAGGAATGGCTCCGAAATAGTGGTCGTCCAACTGCTGGTTCTTGGAGGAGTTGTGACCCATCAGAGTGCGGCCGGTGATCATCAGGTCAGGCCTGGCGGCGTAAAGGGACTCGTCCACGAGGAAATACTCCTGCTCCCATCCGAGATAGGAGTAGACCTTGGAAACAGATTTGTCGAAGAGGCGGCAGATTGGAAGAGCGGCTTCGGAAACGGCCTTGAGCGCCTTCTTGAGAGGGGTCTTGTAGTCCAGAGCCTCGCCGGTGTAGGAGATGAACACGGTAGGGATGCAGAGTGTGTCACCGATGATGAACACAGGGGAGGTCGGATCCCAGGCTGTGTAGCCGCGGGCCTCGAATGTGGCCCTGATTCCTCCGTTAGGGAAAGAAGAGGCGTCAGGCTCCTGCTGGGCGAGAGACTTGCCGTCGAAAGTCTCGATGACTCCGCCCTTGCCGTCGTAGTCGATCAGGGAGTCGTGCTTTTCGGCCGTACCCTCGGTCAGCGGCTGGAACCAGTGGGTCACGTGGGTCACATGGTGTTCCATAGCCCACTCTTTCATTCCTTTGGCCACACCGTCGGCTGTCGCCCTGTCAAGGGACTTGCCGTTGTCGATGCAGTCGAGCAGAGCGCTGAGGGTCTTGGCGTCCAGATACTTGTGCATCTTCGGACGGTCGAAGACCAGCTCTCCGTAGTAGTCGGAGGTCTTGCCCTCAGGACATTCGGCCGGAACTGCCTTCTTCTCGAAGGATTCCTTCACCAGATCAAATCTGTCAATACTCATAATGTTGTTTATTTGTTAAAGGGTATGTATTTCCTAAAACTGTATGTTGTGATGTTGAACTTGAACTTCTCCGCGGCTGCTTCAAAAAAGAGAAGACTGACCCGTAAAGGCCAGCCTTCATATTTAAATCATAATAAACTTTCTTTTATGAATATGCCGTCAGGCTGGCAGACCGGCACACACGAAAGCGCTCAGGGCCTGCTGGCTCTGGGCTGACTGCTGCTGACGCTGCTGTCGGTATGTGTGGGCTTCCAAAATCATTGTCTTTCAAATTGTCTTGAACAACTGCCTTTCAAAAAGACGGTGCAAGTTATGAAATCAAATCAGAAAGTCTGCAATTTTTTTTGACTTTATCGGTTTATGGCTTAGAACAGGAACCCAAGTTTCTCCGGCAGACGGGTGTAGTCGTCGATGCGGATGTAGTCCATGCCTCCGAGACGGATCTGGCTGTCATTGCCGCCGTCGGCGAAATCGTCACCTACGAAAAGAATCTGGTCCATTGAATATCCGTGTTCGGCGGCGTAGCGCATCACAGCGTCGAACTTGTTGTACTGCTTCGGGGTGATGTCGAGCGAGGTCGTGCCACCGATGAAGACGGAGTAGTCTTTGAATATCTCCTTGGCTTCCGGGAACATCGCGCGTCTCTTGATCTTGTCCGGATCGAAGGCCAGCTTGTCTGCCTTGTCCGCCTTCGTGCCGAGAATGCTGAAAGTGATCATTCCGGAGTCGTGGAACTCCACGGACTCTCCTTTGTAGTCAGTGTAGCCGTATTTCTTGCGAAGCGCGTCACAGGACTTCTCGATGAATTTCTTGTCCACTGGACATTTGTCCGCGCGGATGATCTTGAACTCACCGTCCACGATCCGGCTTTCCTCCATTCCGTAGTTTCCGAGGATCGTGATAGGATACCCGCCAAGCTGTTTGTAGATCCTCTCGCATCCGCCGCCGCCTGCCATCAGAAGGTCGTAGCGCTGTGCGAGGGTGTCAAGGACGGCCTTGTTGGCGGGCGTTATCTGGGTCTTGTGCTGGGTCAGCGTGCCGTCCAGGTCGAAGACGATCAGTTTCTTCTCCTGTTTCCAGCGGATCTCCCTGATGGCGTCCATCATCTTCTTCATTCCCTGCGGCTGGTCCGAGGACAGGTAGGTGGCTTTGTGCCTCATCGCGAAATCGGCGAGGTCGTAGCTGTTCACCGGCCAGACGACGGTCTTGAGACCTGCCTCGTGCGGCTCGTCCAGAAGGCGAGGCTCCTTGATGGCCAGATTGTAGTTGTAGGAAACTCCGGCGTAGCCTTTGGCCTTAAGCTCGGCCACTGTGTATTTCTTGTCCGGGCTGGAACAGATCGGGATCACTTCGGCTCCCGGATGGAGGCGCAGGACCTCGCTGCAGAGATGGTCGCTGAAAGAAATGAAGGTGAGCTGGTCGTACATATTCATTTCATCGCAGAGCGCTAGAACTTTCTCCGCGAGCTGAGTCTCCCTTTCCGGTGTCGGGTGGGCCTTCATTTCGAGGAAGAGGGTCAGGCCGGGGGTCTTTTTCGCCTGGGTGAAATACTCCCGCAGCGACGGCACCTGGTCGCCGTTCGGAAGACGGCAGCTCTTTACCGTGGCGTAGTCCAGTTTCTGGACATCTTTGTACTGTGTGCCTGGGATTTTCGGCCCGTGGACGATCACGAGGGAGTCATCGGTGGTGAGGTGGACATCGAGTTCGACACCTTCCGCGCCGATTTTCTGGGCGCTCTTAAGGCTTGTGAGCGTGTTTTCGAATGATCCCGGATGGGTGTAATACCCTCTGTGGAACATGACTTTGGTCTGCGCGTTGAGGCAGAAAACAGAAAGTAACGCTAAGGTTACAGTAAGTACTATTTTTTTCATAGTGCAAAGTTATTAAAAAATACCGTATATTTGTCCCGTAGTGAAGGTTCGCCGGGCGGGATCCGCCGCGGGCGATCAAAAGGGAATCCGGTGGGAAACCGGGACAGTACCCGCTGCTGTAAGCC
>CAVEYE010000016.1:0-2355 GCA_963619595.1 bacterium
ATGTGGAGGCCTTTATGAAACGCTTTACGGCCTTTCTCTCCGACAATAGTTATCAAATTCAAGGAGATCAGGAAAAATATTTCCAGAACACGATGTCAATCTTCTTCAGACTGTTAGGGTTTGAAGTCAAGACAGAATACCAGACATCCGAAGGACGTATAGACATAGTTCTCGAAACAGACAGATATGTCTATATCATCGAACTGAAACGCGACCAGAGTCCGGACATCGCCCTCAAGCAGATTGAAGCGAAGGGCTACGCCAAGCCGTTCCTCGCCTCCGGCAAGAAAATCATCAAACTCGGCATCAATTTCTCATCCGAGACCCGTACCGTCGACGGCTGGAAGATGGCTGAATAAACAGACACCGGACAACAAGGGTACTACTGTCATTGCCCCCCCACCGGCACTCGTACACTGTCTGCGATGAAAAGGCCATCAGTGCCGGAAAGGAGACGGCTATCCGGTCGGCCTCAGTCATCAGTACCCCCAGGGCAAGTTCCGTGCGTCAATCCGGCCTTCCAACGCACGGGATGTCTTCTCGGCAGCTTTCGCACATGCGAAAATTAACTCACTTAATCCAGATCTTCTACCTCATCCTTGTCATCCTCGTTGTCCAGACCGCCGAAGATGCCCTCAAGAGCATTTCCCAGGTCGTCCAGCGACTTCTCAAGCTTCTCATCGTTGAGGAGCGACTCAAGACTCGACTCGAGATTGGCGGAACTCTCCCCCAGACCGGAAGCCAGCCCCTCGAGGTACGACGGAAGCACCTGGCCGAGTCCTTCGATGAAGTTTCCGACCTGCTCCACTCCGTTGCGGATCAGCAGCGCATGGTAGCGGCCCATAGCCTCGGCCGCCTGCTTCTTTTCGGCGTCAGAGTATTCAGACTCAGAGTCAAGATATTCATTGACAAGCTGTTGATACTTGATTTCAGACTGCTGCCACTGGGTCTCCGAATAAGCGGTCCCTTTCGTCTCGGCATCATCGACGAAGGCATCGAGTTTCTCCGGCACTGATTTCGTCCCGCAGGACACAAGAGCGATGGCTGCAGCGACGGCAGCGGCAAATTTCGTGGTTCTCATATTCATAGATCTGTTTTGCGCCGCCTAATTTATGAATATTTTCGTAGATTTGCAAAGACAGAAAAAACTGCAACGACTGACTATGACACTGACCATAAGAGACGCTCGCCGCGAAGACGCCGGAATCCTCGCAGAATGTGTCCTGGCTGCGATGGGATTCGATGTGTACTCGTCAAATGGGCTTGAAGAGGCCGTCAAAATCGGAGACACTGAAGTAAAGATCGCAGACGCTGTCGAGATATTCACGCACATCTGCGCGAGGAAAGAGACACTATATTCATTCACGCGTTCGAGAGTGGCGGAGATTGACGGAGAGGCCGCCGGAGCGCTGATTTCGTACCCCGGGGTTGAGAACGCACGATTGCGGGAGTACACGTGGGGACTAGCCGCGTCTGCCGGAGAAAATGGAATCCCTGTAGATGTTCCGGGGGAGGTGTCCGCCGAAGGAAGTGATGCTGCCTCGGATTCTGTAATTTCATCAGCATCAAACTTTTTCAAAAACTTTCCGACCGAGTGCGAAGCGGACGAGTACTACCTCGACACCCTTGCGGTGCGCCCTGCCTTCAGAAGGATGTCCTATGAATATGCCGGCTCATGCGACCGTCCGGGGCATCTGCTGCTGCAGGATGGCATTCTCCTCGGCCGCTCCAAAGGCTACACCCGCACCAGCCTCATCGTTGACGTGACCAAGCCGCGTCTAGAGCGTTACTACGCGTCACTCGGCTTCCGCACAGAAGGAGATATCCTCTTTTTCGGCCACCCCTACCACAGGATGATCCTGTAGCCGGCAAAAACGGCAAGAAGGCCGGCGAGGATGCTGAGAAGCACGTAGACGGCGAAGTTCAGAATATGGCCGGACTGGAGCATGGCAAGACTCTCATTGGCGAAGGTGGAGAATGTCGTGAAACCTCCACAGAAACCTGTCGTCAGAAACAGCAGCCAATGGCTGTCGGAGGACAGGTATCTTGCGAATATGCCGTACAGAAACCCTATCAGCAGACAGCCGGCTATGTTGACGGAGAAAGTCGCTACCGGGAAGCCGGACACCGGCTTGAACATCAGAGAGACCAGATAGCGTAGCGCTCCTCCGACAAAACTGCCGGCACCTACAATCAGCACAGATTTCAACATATTCCTTAAAAACATAAAAACTTTCAGGAAGACTGGGCTGCGGTAACCGTGAAAAACAGCTTACCTGACCGCGGCGGTGGCGGCAGCCGAGCGGGCGGCGGCTTCGGCGAAATCCTCGCCGGAGGATGCGTAGAGGACTCCGC
>CAVEYE010000017.1:0-20909 GCA_963619595.1 bacterium
AAAATCATCTCACGTTACCCCCTCCCTAAATCCCTCCCCTCGGGGAAGGGGATGCACTTCGCGCACCCCGGAGGGCCTCCACGTTACCCCCTCCCTAAATCCCTCCCCTCGGGGGAGGGACTTGCTCCGTCACTGCCGTGACGGGAAATAAGGTGTTCCGCACATGCGAAACTTAGATTACAAATATACAAATTTGGATTGATAATTGTCACTCTGGGAGGCATCTGTTTTTCGGAGTGGCTTTGTGGCCGTCGATTAAATTGCGTAACTTTGGACATATTCGAATTCAATATGGTCCGTATTAAAAGATTTTTGGCATTTCTGCTGGCGGCGCTGGCGGCGGCTTGCGTGCCGCAAGAGAACGACTTCGCGGCTTTTGTCAACACCAAGATAGGAAGCGGAGGCCACGGCCACGTGTTCGTGGGCGCTTCCGTGCCTTTCGGGATGGTGCAGCTCGGTCCGACTAGCATCCCGCAGTCCTGGGACTGGTGTTCCGGCTACCACGACAGTGATTCCACCGTGATAGGCTTCTCGCACACCCATCTGGAAGGCACCGGCATCGGTGACCTCTTCGACATCACCGTGATGCCGGTGACAGGGACAGTGACCTATGCCAGAGGTGTCGAAAGTGTCGCCGGAGTGGACAGCTCCGAGTCTCCGGCCTATGGCACAGGCCTCTGGTCCTACGCCGACAGAAGCCGGGAGGTCAGCCGTCCTGGCTACTACAGCGTTCCGCTGACCCGCTACGGAATCCTGGTCGAACTCACGGCCAGCAACCGTGTCGGCCTCCACAGGTACACCTTCCCGGCGAGCGATTCGGCCGCCGTGGTCTTCGACCTTGAAAACGGAGGCTGCTGGGACAGGGCGGTCCAGACGGCTTTCAAAGTGGTCGACAGCGTGACCGTGCAAGGTTACAGGTTCTCCAGCGGGTGGGCGGCCGACCAGAAAGTCTTCTTCTACGCCCGTTTCGACAAGCCTTTCGATTCTTTCGAGATCGAGGGGGACTACGGCCGTGCCTGTTTCCGGACATCCGAGGGTGAACAGATCGGACTTCGGGTCGCCATCTCTCCGGTGGACGAAGCCGGGGCAAGACACAATATGGAAGGGGAGACCGGCCTTGGACCTGTGGATTTCGATGGCTATGCCGCCGCGGCCAGAGACTTGTGGAACAAGGAGTTGTCCAAGATTAGCGTCAAGAGTGACAATCTGGATGCCAGGACAGTCTTCTACACGGCTCTTTACCATTCAATGATCCAGCCGGCGACCTTCAGCGACCTTGACGGCAGGTACAGAGGAGCTGACGGCGAAGTCCACGATGGCGGGGATTTCACGGACTACACGGTACTTTCCCTCTGGGACACCTACCGTGCGGCGATGCCGCTGATGACCCTTGTCCATCCCGAGAAGGTTGATGACCTGGCCGCCACGATGATCCACATCTATGAGCAGCAAGGCAGGCTTCCTGTCTGGCATCTTTGGGGCAACGAGACCGATTGTATGGTCGGCAACCCCGGGGTGATAGCCCTCGCCGACATCGTGGTCAAAGGGTTTGACGGTTTTGACAAGAGCCTGGCTTACAAGGCTTTGAAGGATTCGGAAATGAATCCGGGCAGAGGTCAGAATCTCCGGATGGAGTACGGTTTCATACCTGCCGACCTTCTTGAGAACGAGTCTGTGGCCTTCGACATGGAGTATGCCATAGCCGACGGGGCGATGGCCAGGATCTGCCGGTATCTCGGCAAAGATGAGGATCTGGAGTATTTCACTGAGCGCAGCCATTCCTACAGGCACTATTTCGACCCCGAGACAGGCTTCATCAGAGGCCGTAATTCCGACGGAACCTTCGTGGAGCCGTTCAATCCTTACCGTTCCGAACACAGGGCCGATGTCTATTGCGAGGGCAACGCCTGGCAGTACACCTGGCTGGCTCCTCAGGATTTTGAAGGACTTGCGGAACTCTTCGGGTCGAAGGAAAGGCTGGCGCAGAGATTGGACAGCCTGTTCGCTGCCAGCGGAGAGGTGGTCGGCGATGATTCTTCGCCTGACATCTCCGGGCTGGTAGGCCAGTATGCCCACGGCAACGAGCCGAGCCACCACATCATCTACTTCTACACGATGGCCGGCCAGCCGTGGAAGACGGCGGATCTTGTGCGGAAGGTCTCAAAGGACTTCTATTTCAACGATCCCAACGGTCTTGCCGGCAATGAGGATGTCGGCCAGATGTCGGCCTGGTACATTCTTTCGAGCCTTGGTTTCTACCAGGTGGAGCCGGCTTCGACCCGTTTCTGGTTCGGCTGTCCCGCCTTCAGGGAAGCGGTCTTGAACACAGACGGCCGCCGCTTCGTCATCAAGGCGGAAGGACTCAGCGAGGAGAACCGCTACATCCAAAGCGTCACCCTGAACGGCCATATTCATTCCTCTCCTTTCATTGAATATGACTCCGTCCGCGCCGGTGGGGAACTCGTCTTCAAGATGGGATCCGCCCCCGCGCTCTGGTACTGATCAGGAATATGCGTCATCAGGCTGCCTCTGTTCCCGGGCGGGCATGGCCTGGGTCTCTTGATGCCCGGGCGTGCTTGCGGATCGCGAGCGGGATGATGAAAAACGAGATGGCTTTTTTCACGGCTCCGCGGTAGTCCAGCAGTTTCACGATGACCCCGTCGGTGGCGAGAAAATCCCGGAGAAATTTGACCGTGGAAGGGTTGCTCTGCTGTTTTGTCATTAGAAATATTATGTCATACTTCCCGCTCATCTCTTCGGGAGTGAGAGCGGAGACCCTCTGGGTGAAGTCCAGCGTGCCGGTGACATGGGCTCCGTTTTTGCTGAGAGCCTCGATGTGTCTGGCGTTGTGATTGATGAGGTCTATCTCGCCTCCGTTTCTGGTTATGAACGCGCCGAGTATCGTTCCGAGTGACCCTGCGCCGCCTCGCAGGGCGACGGTAAAAAAGAAAGGCCGTCGCTTTCCCCAAAGCGGCGGCCTGTGTATATAAAACGAACTTAACAAATAGACAACAAAAAAGAACCTTTTGTCTGTCCGGAGGCAAAGTTATCAAGTTTTATTTAATCTGCAAAGAATTTCCGTAATTTTTTAAAACGATTTTCGTGTAAAATTTTTAGTCCCTCCGCATATAAACTTACAAATCATTGCAACTTAACCGTTTCGGTACTCGCTCGGAGTCATCCCCGTGTGCGCCTTGAAAAACTTGTAGAACACTGAAGGGTTCGGGAAGTTCAGCTTGAACACGATTTCCTTGATGCTGTCGTCTGTGTACTTCAGCATATTCTTCGCCTCAAGGATCACGAACGAGTCGATCCAATCCGGAGCCGACCGCCCGCTGACCTGCTTGATGAGTTTCGACAGGTACTTTGGGGTCAGGCCAAGTTTGCCGGCGTAGAACGCCATGTTCCGTTCCACGCTGTGATATTCAGTGACAAGCGACATGAAATGCTCGAAGACGAGTTTGATTCGGGTGTTGGCCGCGTCAGGCTGCGCTTCCTGCTGTTTTTTCGCGTCCTTCTGCATGAAGCCGCTCAGCACGTAGAGCAGCGAGCCGAGCAGCGAGCTGACAGCCTCCCTCTTGTTGGGGATGTCGGTCTTCATCACATCGGAAAGCAGTTCAAGGTACTTGGAACTGAATTCCAAGTCTTTGTCTGTCAGATGGATGCAAGGTTCGGACAGGATGTTCACCCTCTCGCCGAAAATCTTCTTGAAGTCGAAGCTGATGTTGGCAAGGTACTCCTTTGAGATCGCGAGTACGATGAAGTCAAGTTTGGTGAGTTCCTCTTCTGACGGCTTCCCGAACTTGACTATGTTGCCCGGAGTTCCGAGAAATGCCATGTTCCCTTCTATATGGTACGTCTTCAGATTGATCTCTATGTCAAAATGTCCTGTCTTGCAGAAGACGGCGATGTAGGCGTCGGTCCTGCAAGGGTACATCAGGAATTTCAGATTGTCGCTGTACTTCACGTCGAAGACTATGAAGTCGTCGTCCAGCATCAGCCCGTTCTGGATAGGAACGAGCTTCTTGATCTGTTTCAGACCTATGTTTTGTAAAGAATCAGGCATAACACTAAAAACCTTATAACTTGCGGGGGCAAAGATATAAACAATTGGTTTAATTGCAAAATTTCGCAATATTCGACTTTTTGACACTCTTCAAAGCCAAAAAGGCCTAAAATCGGGTGAATTTGGCAATTGTTTTGTAGTAAAGCCAGCCGCTTTGGTATAAAACGGGATACAAAAATTTTAATATATGAACAAGTACATTGTCAGAATCTCAGCGCTGGTCGCGGCTCTTGCGGCACCGTTGATGATGAACGCCCAGCAGACGCTCACCCTTGAGCAGTGCAGGGAGATGGCCATTGAGAACAACAAGACTCTCAAACAGGCCCAGACCAAGGTCGAGATGGCAGGCTACGACCGTAAAATCGCTTTCGCAAACTATCTGCCTAACATTTCTGCCACAGGTGCTTACATCTACAATCCTAGTGACATCGCCCTTGTCAGCGACGCCACGTCGCAGAAACTCCAGAACATGGGTACCCTGGTGCACGGGCAGGCGCAGAACTTCACCCAGAGCCTGATGACAGCCATCACCTCCAATCCGTCGGCCGCGGCCGAGTACATGAAAAGCCCGATGTGGCAGACGGTTCTGGGCGCCCTTTCGCAGACCGACCTGTCAGCGACCATCAACGCCCTGGGCAAGGAGATCGACGATGCCTTCCATCCTGACCTCGAGAACATCTTCGCCGGAGCAGTGACGCTGCAGCAGCCTGTCTTCATGGGTGGCAAGATCGTAGCTGCCAACAAGATAGCCAAGCTGGCGGAGGAACTGTCAAAGACGCAGTACGACCAGCAGTACCAGCAGGTCGTCATAGATGTCGACCAGGCCTACTGGCAGATTGTCTCTATCGCCGGCAAGAAGAAACTTGCGGATTCCTATGCGGATCTTCTGCACAAGATGGAACACGATGTCAGTCTGTCAGTCAAGGAAGGTGTCGCCACTGAGTCCGATGCCCTCCAGATCAAGGTGAAAGCCAACGAGGCTGACATGCTCAAGACGAAGTCAGAGAACGGTCTGACTCTTGCCAAGATGCTGCTTTGTAAGCAGATAGGTCTTGACCTCAACTCCGACATCACCCTTGCTGACGAAGGTCTGGATGTCATTCCGGTGCCTCAGATGTCATCTGACAAGGGGATGGACGAGATCTACTCTGACAGGCCGGAGACCCGCAGCCTGGAACTCGCCTCGCAGATCTATGACGGCAAGGTCAGGGTCGCGAGAGCGGACATGATGCCGAAGATCGCCCTGATGGCGTCCTACAGCGTCACCAACCCTAACCTGTCCAACGGCTTCGCCAAGGACTGGGGCGGATTCTTCAACGCCGGTGTTGTCGTCAACATCCCGATCTTCCACGGCTTCGAGGCTATGAGCAAGACCCGCAAGGCAAAGGCCGAGGCCACTCTCTACCGCACCCAGCTCGAGGATGCCAAGAATCTGATCAACCTGCAGGTCACCCAGCTTCGCAAGCAGGAGAGCGAGGCTCTTGAGAAACTTGCGATGGCGGAGAGCAATCTGTCCAGCGCCGAAGAGAACCTGCGTACCGCCACTGTCGGCTTCGAGGCCGGCGTGATTGACACCAACACGACTCTCGCGGCCCAGACAGCCTGGCTCAAGGCTCACTCAGAGTACATCGACGCCGGCATCGAACTTCAGATGCTCGCTGCAAACCTCAACAAGGCGGAAGGATCCGTCAAGGCTGAATAAGGAATATTCATAGAAAATTAAAAAAGATAAGATATTATGGAAAAGGAAAAGAAAAGCTACAATCTTGTGATCGGTATTGTGGCGCTCATCGCGATCATCTTCATCATTGCGGTCGTCGGTTACTTCGTCAGCAAGCCTAAGCCGCTGACAATCCAGGGCGAGGCCGAGGCCAGCGAGTACAGGGTCTCCGGCAAGGTGCCTGGACGTATCGAGGAACTTTATGTCAAGGAAGGCCAGATGGTCCACAAGGGTGACACAGTCGCCTTCATCGACTCTCCGGAGGTACGCGCCAAGCTTGCGCAGGCGAACGCTCTGAAGAGCGCGGCCAGCGCCCAGAACAAGAAGGCTCAGAACGGAGCCAGGAAAGAGCAGATCGCCGGCGCTTATGAGCTTTACCAGCAGGCTCTTGTGCAGGAGGATGTCATGAAGAAGTCTTTCGACAGGATCCAGACTCTGTACGACCAGAAGGTCATCGCGGCCCAGAAGTACGATGAGGTCAAGGCCAAGTACGAGGCGGCCGTGGCTCAGACAAAGGCGGCCAAGAGCCAGTACGACATGGCTGTCAACGGGGCCCGTTCCGAGGACAAGGCGGCCGCGCAGGCCCTTGTCGACCAGGCTGACGGCGCTTTGATGGAGGTCGAGTCCTACCTTGGAGAACTTTATCTGACATCTCCTGCTGACGGCATCATCTCGGCTCTCTTCCCTAAGGTGGGCGAGCTTGTAGGCCAGGGTTCTCCGGTGGCCAGCGTCACCGACCTCAATGACATCTGGTTCACCTTCAATGTCCGCGAGGACTATCTCCACGGAATGAAGCAGGGTGACAAGATCACGGTCGTCATCCCTGCCCTCGACGGCAAGGAAGTGCCTGCGACTGTCAACTATGTCGCTGTCCGCGAGTCCTACGCCACCTGGAAGGCCACGAAAGAGACCGGCCTGTACGATGCCAAGACCTTCGAGGTAAGAGCCGTGCCTGATGTCGCCGTAGACGGCATCCGTCCTGGTATGTCAGCCATTGTGAAGCAGTAAAATCTTCCGGTCATGAGCAATTGGCAGAGAATAATCGCGGTGGCCCGCCGTGAACTCAGAATCATCAGGCAACGCCCGATCTACCTTCTGGGTTCTGTCGGAGTCGTGGCCTTCTGCGCGGTTTTCTTCCTGACATTCCTTAGAGATGGTCTGCCAAGCGACATTCCGATAGGTCTGGTGGACTACGACTACTCGTCGACATCGAGGAATTTCAGCGAACAGCTGGACGGCACCCAGCTCGGCAAGGTCGTCCACTATGAGTCTTTCGCTGCCGCCAGGGAGGATCTGAACCGCGGCAAAATCGCGGCCGTCTGCGTCGTCCCGAAGGGGATGAACGACGACATCCAGTCATTCCGTCAGCCGAAGATCACCTTCTATGTCAACGGCTTGTACTTCGTCAGCGGAGCGCTTGCCTGGAAGGATCTTCTGACGATGGTCAACCTCACCAACGGAGCCGTCCAGAGGCAGGTCTTCAGGATGAAGGGCTACAACGACAGCCAGATAATGGGCATGATCCAGCCGGTGAACATCGACCTGCACCAGATAGGCAATGTCACCACCAACTACAGCTACTACCTTTCGAGCGTCCTGCTTCCGGGTGTGCTGGAGATGATCGTGATCATCGTGCTGATATATTCATTGGGAGCGGAACTTAAGTTCGGCACTTCAAGGCATCTGCTGCAGACCTCGGGCGACTCGATCGTCCGCGCGCTGAACGGCAAGCTGCTGGTCTGGACCCTGATTTTCTGGGCCATCGGAGGCACGCTCGTGATGCTGCTTTACCATCAGATGCACTTCCCGCTCGCAGGTTCGATCTGGAATATGTTCCTGGGAATGTTCCTGCTTGTCCTCGCAAGCGAGGCCATCGCGATCTTCATCATCGAGATGCTGCCTATCCCGAGGCTCGCGCTGAGCGTCGGCGCGCTCTACAGCGTGCTCGGCTTCTCCCTCTCGGGCTTCACGCTTCCGATCGAGGCGATGCCCCCTTATATTCAAGGACTCTCCGCGGCCTTCCCGCTCAGGCACTACTACCAGTTCTATGTGCAGGAAGCCATCTTCGGGTCGGGATTCGCCGGCTGGTGGCAGCAGGTGGTCTATCTGCTGATCTTCCTCTTCATCCCTCTTTTCGGCCTCACAAGGCTGAAGAAGGCCTACATCCATCAGAACTTCCCTAAAGATTGACGCAAATGAAAATTACATACATAAAGACTTGGTTCAAGGACTTCCGGGGAATATTCTGCCACGAGTTCCGTCAGATCTTCTCCGACGGGGGAGTGCTGCTGATCTTCCTTGTCGCCGGACTTGTCTACCCGCTTCTGTACAATGTGGTCTACCTCAACGGCATCGTCTCTGACACGCCGGTGGCCATCGTTGACGACGCGGATTGCGCCGACAGCCATCGCTTCATCAGGGAGATCGACGCCACGAGGGAGGTCGCCGTCGCAGCGAAGTGTGTGAATATGCCCGAGGCGGAGAAACTGATGCAGGAACGCAAGGTCAACGGCATCATCTACTTCCCTTCTGATTTCGGCGAGAAACTTGCCAGGATGGAGACCGCTACCATGTCAGTCTACGCCGACATGAGCAGTTTCCTCTACTACAAGAACGCCTTGATGGCCACCAATTTCGTGATGCTGCACGAAATCGGCCAGATCCAGATGACCCGTTACTCCTTGACCGGCATGACGGCCCAGGAGGCCTCGCAGGTCATCAAGCCTGTAGGCTACGAGGACAACAATCCGTACAACAGGGCTTCAAGCTACAGTTTCTTCCTGATCTCGGCCATCCTGATGATCATCATCCAGCAGACTCTGTTCTACGGAATGTCCCTGCTGGTGGGTACCGCGAGGGAAAGGAACCACAGTTTCGCCACCCTTCCTGACAAACTGGAAGGCCACGGGCTGGTGCGCTGCGTCCTCGGCCGCGGAGCCGCCTACTGGCTGCTCTACCTTGCCATCGGAATGTACATCGCTTTCATCGTGCCTGCCATCTTCGGGATTCCGCAGAGGGGCGAGTTCCACGACGTGCTGGCGATGCTGATGTTCTTCATCACAGACTGCGTGTTCTTCAGTATGTTCTGGAGCACTCTGATCACCAGAAGGGAGTCCGTGTTCGTCCTCTTCCTGGCAGTGTCGCCTATAGCCCTGTTCCTTACAGGCTGCTCGTGGCCGACAGTGGCCTTCCCGGGCTTCTGGAAAGCGTTCTCCTACATCTTCCCGTCCACCTTCGGAACTCAGGCCTACATCAACCTCAGCACCGCAGGCGGCGACATGGGAGCCGCAGGTTCGCAGATGGGCGTGATGATCTTGCAGACCATCATCTACTTCAGCCTTGCCTGTGTGGCCGTCTTCTGTGAGAACTGGTACATCCGTCACAAGGAGATCATCAATGAAAAGCGCGAGAGGCTGGCCAGGAAAGTCGGCATCGACCGCGAGGAAGACGCAAGGATCATCGCCGGAGAATAACATCCAGCGCAGATAACAATGAAAGGGACCGGACAGCGTTGTCCGGCCCCTTCATTGTTTGTGCAGGCTCCGCTATCGTTCCCAGGCCAGAGCCGATGCGCCGAGGATGGCTGCGTCGGACTCCTTGAGCTGTGAGTAGACGAGTTTCACCTTGTTTTTCCAGAGAGGAAGTACATTGGCGTTCATCGCGTTGAGGATAGGCTCGGTGAGGAACTCCTTGCTGCGGGCCAGTCCGCCGAAGAGGACGATGGCCTCAGGCGAGGAGAACTGCACGAAGTCCGAGAAGGCCTCGCCGAGAAGTGTCCCGGTATATTCAAAGATCCTGATGGCGAGTTTGTCGCCTTCCTTGGCGGCATCGTAGACATCCTTCGAAGAGATGCTGTCGAGGCTGCGGAGGGTGGACGGTTCATCGCTCATGTCGAGCCACTCGCGGGCTGTTCTCGCCACGCCTGTGGCTGAGCAGTAGGTCTCGAGGCAGCCGTACTTGCCGCAGTTGCAGCGGCGGCCGTTGTGGCGTACGATGGTCGTGTGTCCAAGCTCGCCGGCGAATCCGTCGTGGCCGTAGACAATCTCACCGTTGATGACGATGCCGCTGCCCACGCCGGTTCCGAGGGTGATCATGATGAAATTCTTCATTCCTCTGGCCGCTCCGTAGGTCATCTCGCCCATCGCTGCGGCGTTGGCGTCGTTGGTCAGGGTCACAGGGATGCCTCCGACGGCTTCGGAAAGCATTTTGGCGAAGTGGATCGAGCCGCTGCGTCCCCAGGAAAGGTTGACGGCGTTCTCGATGTCGCCCGTGTAGTAGTTGGCGTTAGGAGCGCCGACTCCGATTCCGCGGATCTGACCCTCAGCGCCTGCGTCGGCTATGATCTTCTTGAGGGCCACAGCCAGTTCCTCGATGTATGGCTCGACGTCGGTGAAGTTGTCGGAGCGGATGACGGTCTGGGCCAGCACGGTGCCGCGGGCGTCGACCACGCCGCACTTGGTGGTCTGTCCACCAACATCGATTCCGATTACAAGATTCTGTTCCATAGATGAATATGTTAAAAAACAAATCCCGATGGAGAGATTCCCACCGGGATCAGTGCGTTTCCAATTAAGCTGTTTTCTTGACTCTTGAGCCGAAAAGGGCGTACCAAAGGATGTAGGCGACAGCGATAGCGACTACAATGTAGCTCATAAGGTAGGTGGTCTTGTCAGCGACAAAGCCCTGGATGAGCGGAAGTATACCGCCACCGCAAACCATTACCATAAACAGACCTGAGGCGACGGAGGTGTACTTTCCAAGTCCTTCGACGGCAAGGTTGAAAATCGCTCCCCACATCACGGATGTGCACAGACCGCAGAGAATGAAGAACATCACGCCGATAGGAATCTCTGCGAGTGAGAAAGAAAGCTGTGAGGTGATGGCCGGGAACTTGACGGTTGTGGTGTCTCCGAGGACCATTCCAAGGACAAGGAATATGATGGCGACGGTGCTGACGAAGGTAATCATCGCGCGGCTTGACACTTTACCACCGACAGAGGCTCCCACAAGACGGCCGCAAAGCATAAGGAACCAGTACATTCCGACGATTGTTCCAGCCACGGCGGCGCTGATGCCGATTTCTGCGGAGGTCATATAGAGGTTGACGAAATTAGGAATGCCGACCTCGACACCGACATAAACGAATATGGCGATGACGCCAAGCACGAAATGTCTGAAAGAGAGAGCACCCTTTACACTTTCGCCCATAGTGAGCTGCTTCGCATTTCCTGCTGCGGCAGCGGCAGCGGCGGCCTCAAGCTCTGGTTCAGGGATTTTGGAGGCTGCGATGATGATGAACGCAAGAGCGAAGATGCCCATGGCGATGAAAAGCGCAGGGTTCGCATCGGCGATCTGAGTGTCCTTTGTGACGTCACCGATAAGGTAGCCTACAAGAACAGGAACGATAGTAGCGCTGAGGGAGTTGCAGGAACCACCCCACTGGATGAGCTGGTTGCCCTTGTTACCGCCGCCACCCAGAGTGTTGAGCATAGGGTTGACAACAGTGTTCAGCATACACATTGAGAAACCTGAGATGAAGGCACCGAGAAGATAGACGTTGAAGCTGCCGGTGATGCCTGAAAGGAAAGTGATGCCGACTCCGATGAAGCCGACCGTCACGGCTGCGAGGGCGGTGAACTTGTAGCCCTTCTTGGAAAGGATCATTCCGGCAGGAAGACCCATGAACGCATAGGCGATGAAGTTTGCCGCGTTACCAAGCTGTGACATGAAGTTGGACGCTGCGAACTGCTGCTTGACAATGACCCCGAACGGATTCTGGAATCCGGTGACAAAGGAGATCATCGCAAACAGGAAGAACATGATCACGATAGCGAAAATGTTACCTTGTTGTTTTTTTTCCATTTGCAAGATGTTTTTATGTTATCAAAAATTATCTTCGTGGTAATCTTGACAAATTTACAAAATAATTTCAATTTTGACCGTTAGACTTTGAAAAAACCGTTTCCCCCGCCGCCCTTTCAAGGATTATTGCTAACTTTGAGGGTTCGTAGAAAACACAAAACACACTAAATATGAAAACGATAGTAGACGCTAACGCACATCTCCACACACCGTACTCATTCAGCGCTTTCACCGGCGTGGCACAAGCCTTGGACCAAGCCGCGCAGGAGGGGGTCAAGGTTGTGGGAATCAACGATTTCTATAGTCTGGACGGTTACAAGGAATGGAACGATGGCTGTGCGGAAAGACATCTCTGTCCGCTTTTCAACATCGAGTTCATCTCGCTGAACGCCGAGGACCAGGCGGCCGGACTCAGGGTCAACGACCCGAACAATCCTGGCCGTACTTATCTCAGCGGCAAGGGACTGGCCTATCCGGTCATTCTTTCGGGCAAGGAAGCCCGGCAGCTGGCCGAGGTGAGGGCCGAGTCCAACGCCCAGGTAGAAAGGATGTGCGCCAGACTGAACGCCCATCTGGATGCGGTCAAGGCCGGATTCAGCATCGATTTCGGCAAAGTTGTCAGTGAACTGACCAAGGGTTCGGTGCGTGAGCGCCATCTCGCCAAAGCCCTGAGATTGGCCGTCGAGGCCAGGTGGGCAAAGGCCGGAGAGAGGCTCGCCGCCTATGAGAACATATTCAGCGGCAGACCTTTGAAGGCTGACCCGGAGAATGTCGCGGCGGTGGAGAACGAGATCAGGAGCAAACTGCTCAAGTCCGGCGGCGCGGCTTTCGTGCCGGAGGATCCGAAGGCCTTCCTGCCGATGCGGACCGTCTGCGACATCATCACCGCAGCCGGCGGCATCCCGACCTACCCGTTCCTCGCCGATGACGCGAAGGGCTGCTTCACCGACTTCGAAGGCGACCTCCAGAAAGCCGCCGACACCCTCAAAAAGCGCGGAATCCGTTCCGCGGAGTTCATCACGACCCGCAACACCACCGCCGTGCTTGAGGAATATTCAGACTACCTCCAGGACGAGGGCTTCATCGTGACTTTCGGTTCGGAGCACAACACTCCGGCTATGGAACCGGTCAGGCTGCGCACCCGCGACTGCGCCGAAGGGCTAAGCGAAAAACTCCGCGCGACCAACTACCGGGGAGTCTGCGCCGTGGTGGCGCACCAGGCGGGACTCGACTCCGTCGACGCCGGCGATGAACTGATCCGGAAAGCCATTGAACTTTAGGAATATAACGCATAACTGATACACAAATGAAAGAGATTGAAGAGCTTATCGAGGTTTCCCGCAAGTTCGGGAGCGACTCGAGATTCGTGATTGCCGGAGGTGGCAACACTTCCTATAAGAATGAGGACAGACTCTGGGTGAAAGCCAGCGGACACGCTCTCGCCACCATCACCGAGGAGGGTTTCGCCGTACTTGACAGGACACTTCTCAACCAGATGGGCGAGAAGGCCTACAGCGAGGACACTGCAGTTCGCGAGGAGCAGGTCAAGAATGACCTCGCCGCCGCCTGCGTCACTAAGGACAGAAGACCGTCCGTGGAGACCTCCCTGCACAACTGTATGGAATTCGCCTTCATCGTGCACCTGCATCCGACACTTGTCAACGGCCTGATGTGTTCGGTGGATGCCGAAGCCGCCTGCAAGGAACTTTTCCCGGAGGCTCTTTACATTGAATATACCGACCCGGGCTACACGCTTTTCAAGAAGGTGTATGACCGCATCAAGGCCTGGAAGGCCGCAAACGGCAAGGAACCGCAGGTGATCTTCCTCCAGAACCACGGCATCTTCGTGGGCGGGAACACCACGGCCGAGATCGAGGGAATATATTCAGAGATAATCGGTAAGCTTGAGGCGAAGGTGGCCGCGCTTCCGGAGGGTGAGACCGAGGTGAGCGGGACCGTCACGGATGTCGTGCCGGCGGTCAGGCAGATGCTCTCCCGCTCCGGCAGAGGGCTGAAGACCCTGAAAGTCACAAAGAACGCCCTTGTGGACCATTTCCTTGAGAACGCCTCCCCGGTGGCCAGACCGTTCACACCGGACATCATAGTCTACTGCAAGAGCGAGTACATATTCATAGATGCCGAAAGCGACGAGGAGATTCTCAAAGAGGCAGAGGCCCGCATCGAGGCTTTCGCCGCCGCAAAGGGTTACACCCCTAAGGTGCTGCTCATCAAGGGAATCGGTCTTGTGGCCGTGGGCGACAGCGCGAAGAACGCCCAGATCATCACTGACGTGTTCACCGATGCGATGAAAGTCGCTTTCTACGCCCAAAGTTTCGGGGGCGAGCATCCTATGGAGCAGGCCTGGATAGACTTCATCGACAACTGGGAGGTCGAGAACTACCGCCGCAAAGTGGCAGCGACTGCGTCAAAGGGTCGTGTCGATGGCAAGACGATCATCGTGACGGGCGCCGCGCAGGGCTTCGGCGAGGGCATCGCCCGCGAGCTGATGGCCCAGGGAGCCAACATCGTGGTCGCCGACCTGAATGAGGTGACAGGTGAGAAGACCGCTGCGAGCTTCAATGAGAAGGCCGGAGCGAACAAAGCCATATTCGTAAAGACCAACGTGGCCGACCTGACAAGTCTCCAGAATCTGATGAAGGTGACCGTGATGAACTTCGGCGCGCTTGACGCCTTCGTCAGCAACGCCGGTGTGGTCCGCGCGGGAGGTCTTGACGTGATGACCCCTGAGAACTTCGAGTTCGTCACCAAGATCAACTACGAGGCCTATTTCTTCTGCGCCAAAGTCGCTTCGCACATAATGAAGATCGAGACGGCCAACGACCCTGAGTACTTCGCCGACATAATCCAGGTCAACAGCAAGAGCGGTCTGCGCGGCAGCAAGGCCAACTTCGCCTACGCCGGCGGCAAGTTCGGCGGCATCGGACTGACCCAGTCCTTCGCCCTTGAACTCGCCCCGTACAGGGTCAAGGTCAACAGCATCTGCCCTGGCAATTACTACGACGGCCCGCTGTGGAGCAATCCTGAGAACGGACTCTTCATCCAGTACCTCAACGCCGGCAAGGTGCCGGGAGCGAAGACGGTGCAGGACGTGAAGGACTACTACCTCGCCCAGGTGCCGATGCGCAAGGGGTGCAACCCTGTGGATGTCTGCAAGGCCATCCTGTACGCCATCGACCAGACAGGCGAAACCGGGCAGGCAATCCCTGTGACCGGCGGCCAGGTAATGCTGGCATAATCTTAATCAGAGCATAATTTATTAATGATTTTATGAAACAACTTGACGTAAACCTGATGCATCCGGCCGAGCAGATCGCTATCATCATCGGCAGGATCTATCGCAGCGAGATGACCACCACCTCCGGCGGCAATCTGTCCATCATGGACGACAACGGAGACATGTGGATCACCCCGGCGGGAATCGACAAAGGTTCCCTGACACCTGCGGACATTATGTGCGTGAAGGCCGACGGCACGATCGTGGGACCGCACAGACCATCATCCGAGTACCCTTTCCACAAGGCCATCTACAAGATGAATCCGCATATCCACTCGGTTATCCACGCGCATCCTCCGGGACTGGTGACCTTCAGTATGGTCCATCAGGTGCCTGACACGAGCATCATCCCTCAGGCGCGCGCCACCTGCGGTCCTGTCGGTTTCGCTGAATATGCGCTCCCTGGCAGCGAGCTGCTGGGCAAGAAGATCGTGGCCGAGTTCAAGAAGAACCCTGACTACAAGGCCGTGATCATGGAGAACCACGGTGTGGTTGTGGCCGGCGACGACATCGCCGACGCCTACCAGAGGTTCGAGACCCTCGAGCTCTGCGCCCGCACCATCCTCAACGCCAAGACTCTGGGCGAGCCTAAGTACTTGTCCGAGGAGCAGATTCTCAAGCACGAGAGGGCTGTCAACACTCCGTTCCAGCACTTTATGAACGTCGAGCATCCGTCCGATGAAAGGGCCATCCGCGCGGAGATCTGCAAGATCGTCCGCAGAGCCTGCTCCCAGGGCCTTATGTGCAGTTCCTACGGCACGGCTTCCGTCCGCTGGAGAGGCAACGACTTCCTCATCACTCCTTCCAGCAAGCAGCGCTGGGATCTCGATCCTGAGGACATCGTCCAGGTCAAGGACGGAATGGTCGAGGCAGGCAAGAACGCCAGCCGTTCGGTGGCTCTCCACTACGAGATCTACCGCCGCAACCCTAAGGTCAACTCCATCATCCTCACCCAGTCTCCATCCCTTATGGGATTCTGCACGACCGGCGTGAAGTTCGATGTGCGTACGATTCCTGAGAGCTGGATCTTCCTCCAGGACATTCCGACCTTCCCGTTCGGCAGCCAGTACGACGAGCATCTGACCGAACTCGCCGACGAGTTCACCCACAGGCCGTTCGTCATGCTTGAGAACGACTCGGTGGTGGTGACCGGCGACAAGCTGATCAACACCTTCGACCGTCTTGAGGTGGCTGACTTCAGCGCCCGCTCCCTCATCCTGGCCGCTCCGCTGGGCAAGCTCAACCCTATCACCGACGAGGAGATCGAGGAACTCCGCGTCGCCTTCCACGTAGGAGAGTAAGTCCTGCCTGACAATGGACCGTTCCGGGATGATGCCGGAACGGTTTCCGGACACATGCCGCTGGTTTCTTTAAAGGGAACCGGCGGCTTTTTTTGCCTTTTTGCTTAACTTTGTGTCCGATGAAAAAGGAATATGTAGAAATCCGCGGCGCGTCGGCGCACAACCTCAAAGGGGTCAATGTGGACATCCCCCGCGGGGAATTTGTCGTGGTGACAGGCCTCAGCGGCAGCGGGAAGTCCTCGCTGGCTTTCGACACGGTCTACGCCGAAGGCCAGAGACGGTACATGGACACCCTGTCGGCCTATGCGAAGCACTTTATGGGAGTGCTGGAAAAGCCTGAGGTGGAGAGCATCACGGGACTCAGCCCGATCATCGCCATAGAGCAGAAGACCACGGGCAACAACCCTCGCTCCACAGTCGGCACCATCACGGAGATCTTCGATTTCCTGCGGCTTCTTTACGCCCGGGCCTCGCGTGCATATTCACCTGCCACGGGGAAGGAGATGGTCCGCTACACCGACGAACGCATCGTGGACCTCATAATGAATGAATATTCAGGGAGGAAGTGCATCCTTCTGGCTCCGCTGGTCAGGGGCAGGAAGGGTCACTACAGAGAGCTGTTCGACGGGCTGCGCAAGCGCGGCTACGCCGAGACCCGGGTGGACGGGACGATCTTCCCGCTGAACGAGGTCGAGGCTCTGGACCGCTACAAGGCGCATTTCATCGAACTTGTCGTGGACAAGCTGAAACCTTCCGAAGGCGATGCCAAAAGAGTCCGCGACTCCGTGATGACGGCTCTTGGGATCGGCAAGGGTTCGGTCGCCCTGCTGGAGATGGAATCCGGCAGGCTGCGTCACTTCTCCAAGCATCTTGTCGACCCGGACACGGGGCTTTCTCTCCAGGAACCGGCCCCGCATTCGTTCTCGTTCAACTCTCCGGAGGGCTACTGCCCTCACTGCAAGGGGCTTGGAATGATAGTGGATGTCAACATCGACTCGATCATCCCTGACAGGAACGTGTCGATAGCCGACGGCGGCATCGTCCCGCTCGGCCGCATCCGCGAGACCAGGAAATTCGATGTCATCCGCTCCATCGCCCGCAAGTACAACTTCTCCCTTTACGACCCGATAGCGTCGATTCCCGACGAGGCCGTCTCCCACATCATCTTCGGCAGCGACGAGCTTTTCAGGGTCGGGGATGGGAATATGTCCGAGATGGTCACCTTCGACGGCATCGTGGGCGACATCGACGAGAAGATCCAGTGTCCTGTCTGCCACGGGACTCGTCTGAACGAGAACGCGCTCTGTTTCAAGATTGACGGAAAGACCATAGCCGACGTGGCCGCGATGGAGATGTCCGAACTTCAGGAATGGCTTCATTCGCTGCCGTCCAGACTGGACTCGAGGGAGAACAACATCGCCAGGGACATCCTGAAGGAACTCGACGAGAGGGTGGGCTTCATGCTGGACGTGGGGCTTGACTACCTGTCTCTCGACAGGCCTACCGCCTCGCTTTCCGGCGGCGAGAGCCAGCGCATCAGGCTGGCGACGCAGATCGGCTCGAAACTCGTCAATGTCCTCTACATCCTCGACGAGCCTTCCATCGGTCTGCACCAGAGGGACAACCGGAAACTGATCGCCTCCCTGAAGGAACTCAGGGACGAGGGCAACTCGGTGATGGTCGTGGAACACGACCTCGAGACGATGATGAACGCCGACTGGCTGGTCGATGTCGGACCGGGGGCGGGGGAGAAGGGCGGTAAGATCTGCCTGAGCGCCCCGCTGGAGGCTCTGAAAGCATATTCATCGGAAGACGGGAAGGCCCCGGCCTCTCTGGACAGCGAGACGGCTTCGCACTGCGTCTTCGGCAAGTCGCTGACGCTGGACTATCTGCAAGGCAAGGTGGAGATCCCCGTCCCGCCGGCGCGGCGGAGGGGCAACGGCTTGTTCCTGAGCCTGAAAGGGGCTTCGGGCAACAATCTGAAGAATGTCAGCGTGGACTTCCCGCTGGGCTGCTTCATCGGCATAAGCGGGGTCAGCGGCAGCGGCAAGTCAACTCTCATCAACGAGACGCTGATGCCGATCCTGAAGAACAAGTTCTACCACGCCAAGTTGAAGCCGCTGGCATATTCATCGATAGAAGGAGCCGGGAACATCGACAAACTGATCGAGATCGACCAGAGTCCGATAGGCCGCTCGCCGAGGTCGAACCCTGCGACGTTCACCGGCGTGTTCAATGACATCAGGAATCTTTTCGCCGACACTCCGGACGCCAAGGTCAGGGGCTTCAAGTCGGGAAGGTTCTCGTTCAATGTGGCCGGAGGACGCTGCGAGGCCTGCAAGGGAGCGGGGATCAAGGTCATCGAGATGAACTTCCTGCCGTCCGTCAACGTGGTCTGCGACGAGTGCAGAGGCCGGCGCTACAAGGAGGACACCCTCGCCGTCCACTATAAGGGCAAGAGCATCAACGATGTGCTGGAGATGCCTATCAGCGAGGCCTACGAGTTCTTCAAGCCGATTCCGGCCATCGCCCAGAAACTAAAGGCTCTGGTCGATGTGGGACTGGGCTACGTGCATCTGGGCCAGTCGGCCGTGACGCTTTCGGGTGGAGAGAGCCAGAGGATGAAACTGGCGGCCGAACTGTTCCGCAAGGCCACCGGCAACACCCTGTACATCCTTGACGAGCCGACCACAGGCCTGCATTTCGAGGACATAAAGGTGCTTCTCGGCGTGCTTCAGCAGCTTGTGGACCAGGGCAACACGGTCATAATCATCGAACACAACCTCGATGTCCTCAAGAGCGTGGACTACATCTTCGACCTGGGACCTGACGGCGGACGCAGGGGCGGCCGCATCGTGGCGCAGGGTACTCCGGAGAGGCTGACCCTCGACCCTGACTCGGTCACGGGCCCTTACCTCAAGGATGTGCTGTGACCCTGTCCCGGGAATATGCGGGAGCGGGAATATCCTGAATATTCAGAACCCCGGCTTTCGCGAGAGTGAAAAAATCAGCCTTCGGCCGGAATCCGGGCGAAGGCTGACTTTTATTCGCAAGGCAGTCGTTACAGGCTGGCTATGTTCTTCTCGTTGAGGAGGTTCTTGCCCTCGGCGGTGTAGGCGTAGTCGATGCGGTCCGCATAGAACTTCTCGACTTTGCCGCGGACGATCTTCATCGTGCTGTTCACCATTCCGTTCTGCTCGGTGAACGGCTCAGGAAGCACGGCGACGGCGGCAGGAAGCCATCTCTCCGGGAACATTCCCTCGTGGATTCCGCCTTTCTTGTAGGAGTCGATCTCCTCCTGGATCTTGCGCAGCATAGCCTCCTTGCCCTCGCGGGTGGCAGGATCGAGACCCTTGCCGGAGACATATTCCTTCAAGGCGTCCTTGGCAGGCACGATCAGCACCATCGTGTAAGGGTCCTGGTTGTTGTGGAGGACGACCTGCTCGATGTACTTCGAGCCGTCGGTGAGCGAGTCCTCGAAGCCTTCCGGGCTGTATTTCTCTCCGTCGGAGGAGATCAGCAGGGACTTGAAACGGCCCACGACATAGAGGAACTCCTTGTCGTACATGTAGCCCATGTCGCCGGTGTGCAGCCAGCCGTCACGGATCGTGTCGGCTGTGCCCTGAGGGTTCTTCCAGTAGCCGGCCATCACGTTCTCGCCCTTGACGACGATCTCGCCTTTGGTGCGCAGAGGCACTTCATTGCCGTTCTCGTCGCAGATCTTGATCTCCATAGGCTTCACGACACGGCCTGAAGAGCCGAACATCGCGTGGCCCGTCGAGTTGGCGGAGATGATAGGGGTGGCCTCGGAGATTCCGTAGCCCTGGAACATCGGGATGCCGATGGCGCAGAAGTACCTCTGGAGTTCGATGTCCAGAAGGGCTCCGCCGCCTACGAAGAACTCCATCCTGCCGCCGAAGGCCTCGCGGACCTTCTTGAACAGGATCTTGTCGAACAGGGCCATCAGCGGCTTCTTCCAGAGCTGGAGGAAACCTCCCCGGTTGTAGTACTCCTTGTTGTAGGAGATGGCGAGGTTGAGGGCGTAGTTGTAGAGTTTCTCGACCTTCGGACCCTGCTTGTGGATGCTGGTCTCGACGCTCTTGCGGAAACTGCGGGCGAGGGCCGGAACGGAAAGCATCACGTGCGGACGCACTTCCTTGATGGCGGTCGGTACATTCCTCAGGGTGGCGAGCGGGTTGGCTCCCACAGGGACTGTGGCGATGCTGCTGCAGTAGGACATCATCGTGTAGAAGCCGGCCACGTGCGCGAAGCAGTGGTCGAGAGGCAGGATGATGAGCATTGTGGAATCCGGTTTGACTCCGATCACGGAATGTGCCTGCTCGACGTTGGCCGTGTAGTTGCGGTGGGTGAGAAGCACTCCCTTAGGGTCGGCCGTGGTGCCGGAGGTGTAGCTGATGGTGGCGTAGTCGTCAGGCCCGATGGATTTGTAACGCTCCTCGAACTCCGGCCTGTGGCCGAAGAGGAAGCTGTCGCCGAGGGCCTGCACCCATTCCATCGAGACTTCCTTGGCATCCGAGGCGGGAACTTTGTCGAAGACGATGACTTTCTCCACTCCTTCAAGCTGAGGAAGAATCCTGCGGATCTTCGGCAGCTGCTGGACGGAGACCATCACGAACCGTGATTCTGAATGCTTGATCCTGAATG
>CAVEYE010000018.1:0-7220 GCA_963619595.1 bacterium
GTGCACGAAGTGCATCCCCTTCCCGAGGAAGGGGATTTAGGGGAAGGGTAACGTGAAGGCCCTCCGGGGTGCACGAAGTGCATCCCCTTCCCGAGGAAGGGGATTTAGGGGAAGGGTAACGTGAGATGATTTTTCTCGTGCGATACTCTTTGAACGTGAGATAAGGTGACTTTGTCATATGCATTTAGTTACTTGCGAAAGTTGAGTAAAAAAACAAAAGAATATTTAATATATTCCGGGAAATACCCGGATATATGATATATATTAATTGGAATGGCTGCCCAAAACAAGCAGTTTGCAGATTAAATAAAATAATCGTATATTTGCAGAGCTGACCATTTCAGTTTTTAAGCCGAAACGGCTTGTTCCAAATCAAATTCTTAACAGAATGCCAGGATTTATTGTGCCTGGACCATTTTTTAAGTTATGCCTTATAATTTATTCGAACTCAATGCAATGAGCCGAGAGCAGCTTGAGAAAGCCGCACAGGAATTGCAAATTAAGAACATCAAGAAATTGACCGACGAGAATCTGGGGTACGCCATTCTGGACGCCCAGGCAGCAGCCGCTTCCCTCGAGCCTGTCGAAAGGCCTAAGGGCAAGCGCGGCAGACCTCGCAAGGAGAATCCAAAAGCGCAGCAGCCTAAGGTCCAGACCGCCGGAAAACAGACGGAGCTGCCGAAGGAGACCGTGAAGGAAGAACCGGCGAAAGTTGAAGAGCCGAAAAAGGGCAAGCCGGGCCGTCCGAAGAAAAATGCTAACAGCCAGAACAGCCAGAACGGTCAGAAAACTGAAGATCGGAAAAACGGTGAGGCTCAGGCAGAACAGAACCAAGGCAAGGACCAGAAGCAGGATGAAGCGAAGCCTGCCGTACAGGAGAATACACCTGCAGGCAACGAGCCTGTGAAGAAAAGACGAGGCCGCAAGCCCAAGTCAGCCCAGCAGGGCGGGACTGCCGCCGAGGCCGAGGTGAAGACAGACACCGTGAACGCTACGGAGCAGGCACAGAATCAGAATCAGAATCAGAATCAGGAACAGAAGACTGAAGAGACCTCCGAGGAGAAGCCGGCCGCCGCGAAGGAAGAGGTCAACGGCAAAGAGTTCATGCATCAGCTTTTCGACGACCTAAGCGGCGATGCCGTCACGATGAGCGAACTGATCCAGACCCAGACCCAGATACAGAACCAGCAGAACCGCAGGCAGAACAACCCTAAATTCCAGAACGGCCAGAGGCCGAACCAGCAGCCTCCGAAACCCAAGGTGCCGGAATTCGAAGGCACAGTGGAGGCCACCGGAGTCCTTGAGATCATGCCTGACGGCTACGGTTTCCTGCGTTCATCGGACTACAACTACCTTAACTCCCCTGACGACATCTATGTCAGCCAGAGCCAGATAAAGAACAACGCCCTGAAGTCGGGCGACACGGTGACCGGCGAGATCCGTCCTCCGAAAGAGGGCGACAAATACTTCCCTCTCGTGAAGGTCAATTACATCAACGGACGTACTCCGGACTACATCCGCGACCGCGTGCCGTTCGATTTCCTCACCCCGCTTTTCCCTAATGAGAAGTTCAACCTGCTTGGCCACGGCCACGGCAGTGACCCTTCCTGCAGGATCGTGGACATGTTCACCCCGATCGGAAAGGGCCAGCGAGGACTCATCGTCTCCCAGCCGAAGACAGGTAAGACCATGCTTCTGAAGTCAATCGCCAACGCCATCGCCGACAACCATCCGGAGGTCTACGAGATCGTGCTTCTGATCGACGAGCGCCCTGAGGAGGTGACCGACATGAGCCGCAGCGTGAAGGCCGAGGTTGTGGCCTCGACTTTCGACGAACCGGCGGAAAGACACGTGAAGGTTGCGAATATGGTGCTGGAGAAAGCCCGCAGGCTTGTCGAGTGCGGCCACGACGTCGTCATCCTTCTGGATTCCATCACGCGCCTCGCCCGTGCCTACAACACGGTGCAGCCGGCTTCCGGCAAGGTGCTGACCGGTGGTGTGGACGCCAACGCCCTGCAGAAGCCTAAGAGGTTCTTCGGTGCGGCCAGAAACATCGAGGGCGGCGGTTCGCTGACCATCCTGGCGACAGCGCTCACCGAGACCGGCTCAAAGATGGACGATGTGATCTTCGAGGAATTCAAGGGTACCGGCAACATGGAACTCCAGCTCGACAGGACTCTCGCCAACAGGCGTATCTTCCCTGCGGTCAACGTGGTACTCTCAAGCACGAGACGTGACGACCTCCTCTACAGCCGCGAGGCTGCCAACAGGATCTGGATCCTGCGCAAGATCCTTGCGGACATGAATCCGGTGGAGGCAATGAACTTCATGCTCCAGATCATGGACGAGTACAAGACCAACGACCAGCTGCTCGAGAACATGAACAAGGTGACCCCGCGCGACGCCAAGTACTACGACTATTAATCGAAAGCCGCGCGGCACGTCCGTGCGGTGTTAAATCTCTGAATATGAAAATAAAGAGGCGGCCGGAACAATTCCGGCCGCCTCTTTTATTCTTATTTGATTCAATCCTAGTACTGGTCCCAGGACTTGATCTGGATGTCGTCGATGGAGGTCGAGCAGAAGGAGCGGATGAAGGCCACGGCAAGACGTGCGTTGGTGAAGAGCGTGACGTTGAAGTCAATCGCGGCGCGGCGGATCTTGTAGCCGTTGGAAAGCTCGAGTTCAGAGAAGTTCTTAGGGATGTTGATCACCATGTCAACCTCTTTGTTCTGAATCATTTCCAGAGCCGGCTTGAAGCGTCCTTTGTAGATAGGGTTTTCGCATTCGCTCGGCCAGAGAACTTTCGTGGCAGGCACGCTGTTCTCGACGAGATACTTGTAGGTGCCTCCGGTGGCGTAAAGTTCGTAACCCTTGTCGACAAGCAGACGGCAGGCCTGCAGCATGTCGGCCTTCTGGAGTGGGTCACCGGTCGAGAGCAGAATCCTCTTCTGAGGAATCCTCTGTCCAACCGAAAGAACGGACTTGAGAAGGGCTTCGTTCAGGTCGTCACCCAGACAGCCCACTTCACCGGTGGACGACATGTCCACGCCAAGCATAGGGTCAGCCTCCTCCAGTCTCGCGAACGAGAACTGCGAGGACTTGACACCTACATAGTCAAGGTCGAAGGCGTTCTTCTGAGGAGCTTCAGGATGAAGCCCGAGCATGACCTTGGTGGCAAGTTTGATGAAATCGATCTTGAGGACCTTCGACACGAACGGGAAGCTCCTCGAAGCGCGGAGGTTGCACTCGATGACCTTGATGGCGTTCTCCTTGGCGAGGAACTGGATGTTGAACGGTCCGGAGATGTTCAGGGCGCCGGCTATCGAGCGGGCGATCTTCTTGATCCTGCGGACTGTCTCGACATAGAGTTTCTGCGGAGGGAACTGGATGGTGGCGTCACCGGAATGGACGCCGGCATATTCAATGTGCTCCGAAATCGCATAGGCGAGGATCTCTCCACCATCGGCGACGGCGTCGAACTCAATCTCCTTGCACCTCGTGTAGAATTTGCTGATGACGACAGGATGCTCCTGTGAGACCTCGGCTGCGAGGCTCAGGAAGTGACGGAGTTTCTCTTCATCATGGCAGACGTTCATCGCTGCTCCGGAAAGGACATAGGACGGCCTTACGAGAACCGGGAAGCCGACCTTCCTGATGAATTTGTCGACATCCTCGATGGTCGTGAGTTCGCTCCACTCCGGCTGGTCTACGCCGAGGGTGTCCACGATGCTGGAGAACTTGTGTCTGTCCTCGGCCTTGTCGATGTCCTCGGCGGAAGTTCCGAGGATCGGAACGTTGTGTCTGTGAAGCCTGAGCGCCAGGTTGTTAGGAATCTGGCCACCCACTGAGACGACCACTCCGTGCGGACTCTCGAGATCGATGATGTCCATCACCCTCTCGAAGGTCAGCTCGTCGAAGTAGAGCCTGTCGCACATGTCGTAGTCGGTGGAGACCGTCTCAGGGTTGTAGTTGATCAGCACTCCCCTGTAGCCCTGGTCCTGGATGGTCTGCAGACAGGTCACCGAACACCAGTCAAACTCAACCGAAGAGCCGATCCTGTAGGCGCCGGACCCCAGCACGATGACGGACTTGCCGTCGTTCTCGTAGTCGATGTCGCTCTTGGTGCCGTTGTAAGTCAGGTAAAGGTAGTTGGTCTTGGCCGGGAACTCGGCGGCCAGCGTGTCGATCTGCTTGACGACCGGAACGATGCCCAGGGATTTCCTGTAGGCGCGGATCCTGTCCATGTTGTCGGCGGCCTTGCCGTTGTCCTTCCAGATTGCTCTCTGGATCTGGAAATCCGAGAAGCCCTGCTTTTTGGCGAGCCTGAGAAGTTCTTCAGGCATGGCCTCGAGGCTGTCGAAGGTGTTCATCGCCTCATAGGTCTTGACGAGGTTCTCGAGCTTATTGAGGAACCATTTGTCGATCTTGGTGAGCCCGTGGATCTGGTCGACCGTCCAGCCGGCCCTCATCGCCTTGGAAATCACGAAAATACGGTTGTCGGTAGGCTCTCTGAGGGCGGTCTCGATGTCGGCCACCTTGAGTTCTTTGTTGCCGACGAAGCCGTGAGCCCCCTGGCCGATCATCCTGAGGCCTTTCTGGATGGCCTCCTCGAAGCTGCGGCCGATAGCCATCACCTCGCCGACGGATTTCATCGAAGAGCCGATCTTGCGTGAGACTCCGTGGAACTTGCTGAGGTCCCAGCGAGGAATCTTGCAGACAATGTAGTCCAGAGCCGGCTCGAAGAACGCCGGAGTTGTCTTGGTGACAGAGTTCTTGAGGTCGAACAGACCGTAGCCTAGGCCGAGTTTGGCGGCCACGAAGGCAAGCGGATAGCCGGTGGCCTTGGAGGCGAGGGCCGACGAACGGCTCAGACGGGCGTTAACCTCGATCACCCTGTAGTCCATGGCGTCCGGGTCGTAGGCGAACTGCACGTTGCACTCGCCCACTATCCCGACGTGGCGGACGATCCTTATGGAAAGTTCGCGGAGGAAATAGTAGTCGCTGTTGGAAAGTGTCTGCGAAGGAGCCACAACGATGCTCTCGCCGGTGTGGATGCCGAGCGGGTCGAAGTTCTCCATGTTGCAGACTGTGATGCAGTTGTCGTAGCGGTCGCGGACAACTTCATATTCAATCTCCTTCCATCCCTTGAGGGATTTCTCGACAAGCACCTGAGGGGAGAAGGAGAAGGCCTTCTCGCAGATCTCGTCAAGCTGCTCGTCATTGTCGCAGAAGCCCGAGCCGAGTCCGCCGAGAGCGTAGGCGGCGCGCACGATGAGCGGGAATCCGAGTTCGTGGGCGGCCTTGCGGGCTTCCTCGATGTTGGAGGCCGGGTGGGACTTGATGGTCTTCACGCCGATCTCGTCGAGTTTTTTGATGAAGAGGTCGCGGTCCTCGGTGTCCATGATGGCGCGCACAGGAGTTCCAAGCACCTTGACATTGTACTTCTCAAGCACGCCGCCCTCGTAGAGTTCAACTCCGCAGTTCAGCGCCGTCTGGCCGCCGAAGGACAGCAGGATGCCCTGCGGCTGTTCCTTGGCGATGACCTTCTCGACGAAGAACGGGGTCACAGGCAGGAAGTAGATCTTGTCGGCGACGCCCTCCGAAGTCTGCACGGTGGCGATGTTAGGGTTGATGAGGACAGTCTCGATCCCCTCCTCGCGAAGGGCTTTCAGAGCCTGTGAGCCGGAATAGTCGAACTCGCCGGCCTGACCGATCTTCAATGCGCCCGATCCCAGGATCAGGACTTTCTTTATGTTGGTGTTCTTCATTACAGTTTGCTGATGAATTCGTCAAAAAGGAAATTGGTGTCGGTAGGGCCGCTGGAGGCTTCCGGATGGAACTGCACGGAGCAGAAAGGCTTGGACTTGTGGCGGATACCCTCGTTGGTGCCGTCGTTCATGTTCACGAACCAAGGCTCCCAGTCGGCTCCGAGCGTCTTGTCGTCCACGGCGAAACCGTGGTTCTGGGACGTGATGAAGCAGCGGTTCGTGCCGACCATCCTGACAGGCTGGTTGTGGCTGCGGTGGCCGTACTTCAATTTGTAGGTGTTGGCCCCGCCGGCCCTTGCGAGCAGCTGGTTGCCCATACATATTCCGAAAATAGGCTTGTCCCCCTCCATCGCCTTGCGCAGGTTGGCGACCGTCACATTGCAGAACTGCGGGTTGCCGGGACCGTTCGAGATGAAGAGGCCGTCGTAGTCAAGTGTGTTGAAATCGTAGTCCCACGGCACACGGACGACCTTCACTCCCCTCTCCATAAAGCAGCGCAGGATGTTGTGCTTCACTCCGCAGTCGACCATCACGACCGTCTTCGGGCCGTCGCCGTAGGTTATCGGCTCCTTGCAGCTCACGATGGCGATCTGGTTGGCGAGGTTCGGGTCGTCGATCGGGAAATCCTTCTCGACTCCGTCAGGCACGATCATGCCCAGCATCGAACCATTCTCGCGGAGGAGCTGGGTCACGGCCCTTGTGTCTATGCCGAATATTCCCGGAATCTTCTGCTCCTTAAGCCATTCATCCAGACTCTTGACGGCGTCCCAGTGGCTGTAGTCGAAGGAATAGTCACTGATGACCAGTCCCCTCACCCAGATTTTCTCGGATTCAAAGTTCTTCGAGATGCCGAGGGCGTCCGCACCTTCCTGCGGAACTCCGTAGTTGCCTATCAGCGGATAGGTCACGCAAAGAATCTGTCCTGAATAGGATGGGTCTGTGAGGCTTTCAGGATAGCCTACCATCGCGGTCGAGAAGACCACCTCGCCGTCGGTCGGGCCGTCGTAGCCGAAGGAGAAGCCGCGGAATTCCGTTCCGTTCTCCAGCTTTAGTGTCGCGCCTTTTGTTAAATTCATCTTGTTAGATTTACTTTATCTTGTTGTCTTTTGGCTTTATCTTAAAAAAACGACCATTTCAAACAATGATGAAATGGTCGGTCAAATCCAAAGGGGAAAAACGTCCTTGAAGTGCATCTGCTGACGCACCGCTTTTAAAGGTATGGAATTCACCTCAAGCATAAGGATGTCTGATTTCAACCGCGAATTTACGCAAAAATCGTGAGATAAATGCTAAAATGCGTATGAATATCTATCCAAATAGCGAGGGAATATATTCATAAATCCTTTAAACCGAGACTTGATGAAGAATATTCATTGATTCCTTTTGCGGAGGAAGCGGTAGCAGGCGATGAGAACGAGGGTCAGGGCCTCCGCCGCGGGGAGCGCCAGC
>CAVEYE010000019.1:0-10867 GCA_963619595.1 bacterium
TGGGGAGACAAGCAAAGATAATCGACTGAAATGAAAAGATACATATTCATACTCCTGAGTCTGGTGGCGCTGGGATTGGTCCAGAGCTGCAGCGAAAGATTGGACATTCCGGATAACGGGGCGGCCGAGGGAGAAACTTGCCTGAGCTTCTCGGTGACCGTGCCGGAGCAGAAGGTCGCGACACGCGCATTGACTGAGGAAATAGCGAGTCTCTGGGTGCTTGTCTTCGACAACAACGACTTCTTCGTCGAGGCGAAGCAGGCCACTCCGGTGGATCCGAACTCTTTCTCGACGGACAAGGACATAGAACACAAGTTCAGCGTCTCTTTGCAGGCGAGTCCGTCGAAGCGTACGCTTCACCTGGTCACGAACTACGATTTCAATGTTGACTATCCGGAGTATAATCATGAGTATTACATCATAAGTCACCTGACCCAGAAACTTTCTGATACGCATCCCGAGGGGTATTGGCAGAGAATTGTGCTGGAACACGGCATTCCTGTGGACATCGATGACTTTTCCGATGAGGACAAGGAGAAGATAACCAAGATTCCGCTGGTGCGCAATTTCGCCAGCGTAACCGTGGAGAGCGAGACGGATGATTTCGAACTGGAAGGCTTCGCTCTGTGGAATGTGCCTGACAGGGGAAGTGTGGCTCCCTGCGTAATGGAGGCGACTGATTTCGCCGTTTATGTGGATTCAACTCAGAATGCTACGGCGAATCCTTGGATCAGCCGCAGCTATGACGATATCTCGGCTTCCTATGACGGGACTTCCACTTATGGATTTTCCGGCTTCCTGCCTGCGGATGTTGTCATCAATACCGCCTATCCGACCGAGTTCAATCTGGATGACAAGTATATGTACGAGAGGCCTTATTCGGGCGATGACACCAATACCGCCATCATCGTGAAGGGTAAGTACAAGGGAGGCAAGTCTACATATTTCAAGATTGACTTCGTGAAGGATGTCGATCCGGCGACTGGTTTCAATGTCTATTATAACATCCTGCGCAATTTCCGTTATTATGTGTCCATCAAGAGCTGTACGTCGGACGGCTATGAAACCGTGGCCGAGGCTGCTACCGCTCCTTCGATGAACAACTTCATCTTCTCGGTGGACACTCAGGACTATACGAACATTTCCGATGGAAAGGCGCGTATTTTCGTGGAGTATACGGAGAAGACCATCGTGAGCGATACCCAGGATTTCACTTTCAAGTTGAAGTATGTTCCGGATGTCAGCAAGCCTACCGAGACTAATATCAAAAACATCAAAGTCTGCGACAAGGACACCAAGGTGCAGCTCCCTTATGGAGACCCTGACGGCGGTGCCGCTTACACTTTCACCGTGGACCAGTCTCCTGTCGTAAAGTCCGTAAAGATTACCTCCACAGATGCTGACGGATGGACGACCTTTACCCTTACTCCTCAGGAGATGCCGGTTTCGGGCGAGAGGACCCAGTCTGTGATCTATTATGTGACGGATCCTGAAGATGAGACGGGAAAGACGCTTCTGGTGGCCCGTACGGTGATTTTCCACCTTCGCAGACCTAGTGAGTTGAAGGTCAATATCGGTGCTGACGACAAGGGTATTCCTACTGCGGCTTCGACTGAATTCCTGATGAATCTGTATGTTCCTACCGGCCTTAACAAGTCGGTGTTCCCTCTGGAACTCAAGATAGAGTCGGCGAACAACAATCTTACTCCTGACTCGAGCAAGAATGCGGACAAATTCAAGAGCGGATATATGTCCACTTGGACGGGTCTGTCGGTTACCGGCAGCGGCAAACAGACTTTCGGCTTCACCAAGTCCATCACTTACGCAGAGTATCTGGCTCTGAATTCGGACGATGGAAACTCTTACAAGATTCTGCCTTGCGCCTTCAAGACCACCAAGAAGACGACTTCTGGCACGAACAAGGTTTACATCTCTAATCCTTATTTCACGCCGGATCCGACCGCGTACTCAGTGGAGAGGTGACCGCTTCCGTGACCGGAAATGGAAAAACCTGAAAAAGGTAATCCGAAAAAGTAGTGTTTCATTATGAAAAAGTTTATAACTCTGGCCGCGGTAGCGGCAATCGTTCTTTCGGCCTGCAGCAAAGAGCAGCCTGAAGAAGTCAAAACCATCAAACCCGACGGAATAGTTCTTCTTTCCGTCCCTGAGCAGATAGTGGCCGGAGACTCAGCGGTAATCCGTCTCCGCGTCAATCCTTCCACCGCAAGACTCAGCACCGACAATCTCAGCATAGACTGTCTGCGGTCGATGGTTTATGACGTAGAATACAGCGAAATCGAGCGGAAATACCGCGGAATGGCGACTATGTCGACGAGAGCAGCGGAAAATAACGCGGCCATCCCGTATGTCCAGAACACCGACAACTACTCCATCTGCAGCGTCGTGCCGGATTCACTCGACCACAAAGCCCTCGAAGGCCAGTACGTAGTTGTCGTCAAGGCCCAGGATACCAAGAACATAATCGACCGCTCCACCCTTGCCCTTGTCTGCAGGTTCGAGGATGAGAACAGCGACACGGCCTATATCTCCACGGACACATTCAGTCTGCCGCAGATTCCGCGTCCGAGTGATGGAATCTTCGCTTGGTCGCCGCAGTCAATGAACCTCCACGCAGGTGCGCTCAAACCAAGCAAGGACACAGTGATAGTCGTCAACGACACCATCAACTGCTCCAAGTGGTATCTGTGCGCCCGCAGTTACAAGAATGCGGCCAGCGGCGTCACAATCCGCTATGACTACAGCAAACATGTCAGCGATGTGAAGGTGCGGCTCTACAGCGGCTCCGACGAGATAGCCTGCAACCAGGAGAAAACCGATTTCAGCGGAGTCTATGCCGGCATGATCGACGAGATGTGCGTCGGCTACCCGGACATCGCCCGGGAACCTTTCAAAACCCTCTTCGAGAGCGGTTCGGACAAGAAATACGAGACCTACACCAACACGCTCACAGTCACCGACAAATATGGTCACGCTGACCGCTGGTCGCAGGACCTCAACATCGTCATTCCGGTCAGCATAAGCTTCAAGCTGGACGTTCCTGAAGTAGTGACCACGGGCAAATACAATGTCGTGGACAAGGAAGCGACCTTTGCCGAGTACGGCATCGACATCGAGACGGTCAAACGATACCCTGGCCTCAATCTCGTTGCACTGAGTTATGCCAATATGGACGGCACCGGAATATCCTTCGCCGGCAGCGGCCGCGAAGACGGTCTAGGCATCGGTGTCGTGAAAGTCGCGGCCGGCAGCAAGTCAATCAAGGCGGACCTCCTGTGCAGCAGAGTCTTCGGAATGTTCTATGTCAAGGGGCCAGGCCCGGTGACTTCCGGTCCTCTCGTCAACCACCTCAACTTCATCGAGAAGCTTGTCCCGGCAAAATAGTCTAAAAGAGTGCGGCCCAAAAGGGCCGCACTCTTTTATCTAAACTTCTTGTCGTCCTCCAGCATCCCGAGGTAGGAGCTGTAGCGCTCAGGCGAGATTCGGCCGCTTTCCACAGCCGCCTTCACGGCGCAGCCCGGCTCGTGCGTGTGCGTGCAAGGGGAGAAACGGCAGTCCTTCGATACCTTCAGCATCTCCGGGAAGTAGAGCGCGATCTCCTCCTTTTCCAAGGCCACCAGCCCGAAGCCCCTGAGCCCCGGCGAGTCGATGATGAAGCCTCCCGAGCCGAGCGGGTACATCTCGTAAAGGGAGGTGGTGTGCTTGCCCTGGAGATGGGCGATGGAGATGTCGCCGACCTTCGGGTTCAACGACGGGTCCAAAGCCTTGATTATGGACGATTTTCCCACTCCGGACTCTCCGGAGAAAAGGCAGACATTGCCTTCCTCCTTCGTGCCTGTGGCCTCACGCAGTTCCTCGATGCCCTCGCCGGTCAGCGCGGAGGTCTCGATGATCCGGTAGCCGGCGCTGCGGTAGATGCGGTGGAAGTCCTCCAGCTCCTGCGGAAATTCTTTTCTGAATATGTCGACTTTGTTCAGCACGATGGTCGCCGGGATGCCGTAGACCTCGCAGGTCAGCAGAAGCCTGTCCAGGAAAGGAAGTTTGATCTCGGGAAAGAAGAGCGTCACCACGATGAAAGCCTGGTCAAGGTTGGCGGCGATCACGTGCGACTGCCTCGACAGATTGGTCGAGCGGCGTATAACGTGGTTCTTCCTGTCCAGCACCTCGACTATCGCGGCCGGGTGCGTCAGCGATGGTTCTTCTGAATATTCATAAGTCACCTTGTCGCCGACGGCCACGGGATTGGTAGCCTCGCTGCCGCTGAGCCGCACCTTGCCTTTCAGCACCGCCGGGAAAGGCCGCCACTCCGGCAACCTCGAAAGCAGGAAGTGGCTTCCCGCGTTCTTCACAACTGTCGCTTCACCTTTCATATCCACAGGCAAAGATACTAATTCCTTTCAATATATTGAGGGTTGATATTCACGGGAAATTGGTTAACTTTACAATCTAAATCACATTCAGATTAAATAGCAGATGCTGAACAAGGAAAACATCGACGCCGCGGTGAAGACTCTTTTCAAGGAGATCCGCTTCGCGCAGGAGCCTTCCGGGCTTTACGAACCGCTTAAGTACATGATCGAGATCGGAGGAAAGCGGATCCGCCCGACACTCTGTCTGACGACATATTCACTCTACAAGGACACGCTTGCCCCGGAGGTGCTTGAGCCCGCCGCGGGTCTTGAGGTCTTCCACAGTTTCACCCTCATCCACGACGACATCATGGACAAGTCGCCGCTGCGCAGGGGAGTGGACACGGTCTGGAAGAAATGGGACTCCGACACCGCCGTGCTTTCGGGCGACGTGATGTGCATCGACAGCTACGCCCGTGTCGCCAAGGCCCCGGCCGGGTCTCTCGGAGCGGTGCTGTCGCTCTTTTCCCGCACCGCCGCGCAGGTCTGCGAGGGGCAGCGCTACGACCTCGACTTCGAGCGGCTGCAGACCGTCCCGATGGGGGATTATATGAATATGATCGGTCTCAAGACGAGCGTGCTGATCGCCTGCGCCGCCAAGATGGGCGCTCTCATCGCCGGTGCTCCGGCCGCCGACTGCGACCGCCTCTACGGCTATGGCTACAACCTTGGCCTCGCTTTCCAGGTGGCCGACGACTACCTCGACGCCTACGGTGACGTGAAGGTCTTCGGCAAGCCGATCGGCGGGGACATCCTCAACGGGAAGAAGAGCTGGCTGACCGTCCGCGCCTTCGAGAAGGGTGATGCCTCCGGCAGGGAAAGCCTTCTGGCCGCTATGGCTGAGCCGGCTGTGACGAAGGAGGAATCGGAGGCCAAGATCGCCAAGGTCAAGGGCATCTACGACTCCCTTGACGTTCCTGCTGACGCCAAGGCCGCCATCATCGAACTGACTCGGAAGGCGCTTGACTGCGTCACCGGACTCAGCTGCGCCGGCGACACCGCCATCCTTGTGGACTTCGCCGACCGCCTTGTCGGCCGCACGAAATAGCCGAAGAGACTAAGAACGGAAAGCCCGGGGTGTACGCCCCGGGCTTTCCGTTATGTTCAGGATCGGTTTCTTTCCGGTCCGGCCTCTTTATCTTCTCATTCCCCGCAGCCTCTGGGCCAGATTGCCGGTCACGGCGCTCTTCATCATCTTGCGGGTGGTCTCGAACTGCTTCAGCAACTTGTTGACTTCGGCCACATTGGTGCCGCTTCCGTCGGCGATTCTCTTGCGACGGCTTCCGTTGATGATCTCCGGGTTGTCCCTCTCCTCAGGGGTCATCGACATGATGATCGCCTCGATCCCTTTGAAGGCCTTGTCGTTGTCTATGTCGATGTCCTTGATGGCCTTTCCGAGTCCCGGGATCATCCCGGCCAGATCCTTGATGTTGCCCATCTTCTTGACCTGCTGGATCTGGTTGTAGAAATCCATAAATCCGAACTTGTCCTTGGCCAGTTTCTTTCTGGTCTCGCGGGCCTGCTTCTCATCGAACTGCTCCTGGGCCTTCTCGACGAGGGAGACGACATCTCCCATTCCAAGAATCCTGTCGGCGATACGCTCCGGATGGAACACGTCCATCGCCTCCATCTTCTCTCCGGAGGAGATGAACTTGATAGGCTTGCCGGTGACATACTTGATCGAGAGGGCCGCTCCGCCTCTGGTGTCGCCGTCCATCTTGGTCAGCACGACTCCGTCGAAATCAAGCCTTTCGTTGAAGACCTTGGCGGTCTCGACAGCATCCTGTCCGGTCATCGCATCCACGACGAACAGCGATTCGGTAGGCTTCACGGCATCGTGCAGGGCCGAGATCTCGTCCATCAGTTCCTGGTCGACAGCGAGACGGCCGGCGGTGTCTATGATCACCACCGAGTAGCCCTCGGCCTTGGCCTTGGCGATAGCGTTCCTGGCGATGCTGATCGGATCCTTGACCCCCTCCTCGGTGTAGACAGGCACCTGGATGCCTTCGCCGAGAACCTTCAGCTGTTCGATGGCCGCAGGACGGAAGGTGTCGCAGGCCGCAAGCAGGACCTTCATTCCCTTCTTGCTCTTGATGTTGTTCGCCAGCTTGGCCGAGAACGTCGTCTTACCGGATCCGTTCAGACCGGCGATCAGGACGATGCCCGGGTTGCCTTTGACGTTGATGTCCTGCGAGGAGCTGCCCATAAACTCGGCGAGTTCGTCGTGGACGATCTTGACCATCATCTGCTGAGGCTTGACGGCGGTGAGGACATTCTGTCCCATCGCCTTGACTTTCACCTTATTGCAGAAGTCCTTCGCCACACGGAAGCTCACATCGGCATCCAGCAGAGCCTTGCGGATGTCCTTCAAAGTCTCGGCGACATTGATCTCGGTGATTTTGCCTTCACCTTTCAGAATCTTGAACGAGCGTTCAAGCCTTTCCTGTAAGTTATCGAACATATTCAGTGGTTGCTAAGTAATAACCCACAAAGATAGTCAAATCCGCTGGAACAAAAAATCCCCCGTCCGATTAATCCGGACATTCATCCGTCCGATTCATCAGGACACGAGGCGATGGAATTCCCCGGTCAATGTTTGATCCCGATGGAAAGTTCCTGCTCAAAAAAAAGGCCGGACGGACCTGCGGTCCATCCAGCCTTCATATTCATTGGACGACGCTTTCCGCGTCTCTCCGCTAATACTTGTTGAGAGGGCGGCCGGCGGTCATGTTGTGCACCTTGTGCTTGACGGTGTCAAGAACCTTGGCGTACTCCTCGGCCCCTTCCTGGGAAACTCCGTTGACCACGTCGGCGTATTTGGCGACGGCTGTCAGCACGGTGTCGATCAGGTCTACGATGTCGACCATGTCCTTCTCCACGAAGCCGCGTGAAGTGATGGCCGGCGTGCCGATCCTGACTCCGGATGTCTTGAACGGAGTGCGGGAATCGAACGGAACCATGTTCTTGTTGAGGGTGATCTCGGCCTTCTCGAGTTCCTTCTCGGCCATCCTTCCGGTGACCTCAGGGAACTTGGTACGCAGGTCGATCAGCATCAGATGGTTGTCGGTGCCTCCGGAAACCACCTTGTAGCCTCTTGCCATGAATTCGGCGGCCATTGTCTTGGCGTTGGCCATCACCTGCTTCTGGTAGTCCACGAATTCAGGCTGCATCGCCTCGTAGAAAGCCACGGCCTTCGCGGCGATGACGTGTTCGAGCGGCCCTCCCTGGACTCCAGGGAACACGCTTGAGTTGAGCACGGCGCTCATCTTCTTGACCTCGCCCTTAGGAGTGGTGAGACCCCACGGGTTGTCGAAATCCTTGCCCATCAGGATGATGCCGCCGCGCGGTCCGCGGAGGGTCTTGTGGGTGGTGGATGTCACGATGTGGGCGTATTTGACAGGGTTCTTCAGAAGACCCGCGGCGATGAGGCCGGCGGTGTGCGCCATGTCGATCCACAGAAGGGCTCCCACCTTGTCGGCGATAGCGCGCATCCTTTCATAGTCCCACTCGCGGGAATATGCTGAAGCGCCTCCGATGATGAGTTTCGGCTTGCATTCCTTGGCGATTTCCTCCATCCTGTCGTAGTCGATGGTGCCGGTCTCCTCGTTGAGGCCGTAAGGAACGGCGTGGTAGAGGATGCCCGAAGCGTTAACCGGTGAGCCGTGGGTGAGGTGGCCTCCCTGCGAGAGGTCAAGTCCCATGAAGGTGTCGCCCGGTTTGAGGCACGCCATTATGACCGCCATATTGGCCTGCGCGCCCGAGTGAGGCTGCACATTGGCATATTCAGCGTCATAGATCTTGCAGAGCCGCTCGATGGCCAGACGCTCGATCTGGTCCACAACCTGGCAACCGCCGTAGTACCTTTTGCCCGGGTAGCCCTCGGCGTACTTGTTGGTGCAGATGGATCCCATCGCCTCCAGCACATTGTCGCTCACATAGTTCTCTGAAGCAATCAATTCGAGTCCGGATGACTGCCTTTCCTTTTCGTTTCTGATCAGATCGAAAATCTGAAGGTCCTGTTTCATAAATTATGTCGTTATTTTTCAATGCCCGCCCGGCTACTCCGCCAGGCCGGCGACTTGGTTTGACAAATATAAGATTAAAAAACCATTTTTGCTACATTTCGCGACTATATTCACAAACGGAAGACCGCAAGTCAGAGGGTGGGCGTGACAACATAGGCGCGGCGCAAGAAAGAAGTGCTGCGGATGGCGGAATGACGGCGCAAGTCAATAAGTCACGCACGTGGAAGAGGCGAGACGGGCGCGGCTTTTTCCATCTCCGGCTTTTTTTGCTAATTTCGCGGGATGCGGAAATTCCCCCGCGATGCGGGATAAGGACGCAGGAATATTCAAGGAAAGATGAAGGACAGGAAATTATTGAACATCGAGCTGGGCAGGGTGACTCCGGAGCAGTACCGGGAACTGCCGGAATCCGGAGTGGTCGTGGTGCTTGACAACATCAGAAGCGCCCACAATGTCGGCTCGGCGTTCCGGACCTGCGACTCCTTCAAGATCGACAAGCTGTGGCTTTGCGGAATATGCGCCGTCCCGCCTTCCGCCGAGATCCACAAATCGGCGCTCGGGGCGGAGGACAGCGTGCCGTGGGAGCATTCGGACGACACGATGAGCGTGGTTGGGCGTCTGCGGGAAGGAGGCTACACCGTCGTCAGCGTGGAACAGACCGTCAATTCTGTGAGTCTGGAGAACTTCACTCCGGAGCCTGGCGGGAAGTACGCCCTTGTCTTCGGCAACGAGGTGGACGGGGTCGACCAGAATGTCGTCGACGCCTCGGACTTTTCCCTTGAGATTCCCCAGTTCGGCACGAAGCATTCCCTCAACATCTCCGTGTCCGCCGGGGTCGTCCTCTGGCATTTCACCTTGTCGCGGCTGAGACCGGGGCTTAAATGACAGCCGGCGGCCTAGCCGCCGCTCTCCGGGAAATTTCTGTAGTTCAATCAATTACATCCTGATTCCCAAGACCGTCCTCGGGCGGCTTTTCAGAAGGAGTATCTGGCTCCGAAAGTCAGGATGAAATCGAACGGATTCTTCTTGTAGATGGTCTGGACCTGCGAACCGTCATCGAAATGGTAGCTGATGCCCGGTTCGGCGTAGAGTCCTATGTTGCGGGTGGCGTTGATCTGCAGGCCGGCCGAGGCGTCGACCGACCACAGCAGCGGCTTCACCGAGAACCTGTCGGTGGTCTTCCCGCCCTTTTCAGAGCCGGAGAGGATTTCGGTGGTGGCTGTCTTCGCCGAAACGCATTTCTCTACCATTCCGCCTCCGCTCAGGTAAAGCGAGAACCATTTCGAGCGGGCCAGCGTGGCTATGATGTCCAGCGGCACGCCCACATAGTCAAGAGTCTGTTCCACTTCGGTCGAGGACGCTCCGAGAGTCGTTGAGTAGTCGCTTTCCAGCCTTGTGAACATCAGGCCGGATCCGATGCCGAAGGTCTTGCCAAGCGGCACGTTGACGGTCAGGGCGAAGCGGACAGGCCTTCTGTAGTTGACAGATGTCGTGCCGGTCGAAGGGTCGGCGGTGTACAGAGGAGCCGAGCCTCTGGTCTGTGGAGTTTCTGTCTCGCTGTCCCCGCCAAAAGAGGCCGCCGAAGGAGCGACTCCGCGGTAGAACCTCCTGGTGCTGAACGAATTGGTTTCCGAGGCTTCGGCGGATGTTCCTGAATATGACGCCGCGACCGAAGGGCGGTGTCTTCCGGCACGCCCGGCTTTCTTGTCCTCGGAAAAGTCATCCGGCCAACCTTCTCCGGCATATTCGTCAGCCTCGTCCTTGCTTGTGGCGACGGTCTCATTTTCAGTGCTTTGGATTTCGGTTTCCGCAGTCTTGGGCCGTGTGGCTTCTTCGGCGGTCCGGGCTTCCCCCGCTGTTGTTCCGCCTGCGGGATTTTCCACGGTCCCGGCTTCCACACCATCCGCCCCGGTCTGGCTTTTTCTGAATATTCCCTTTTTGTCAGTCTTTTCCGGTTGGCCGGAAGCGTAGGCCAGCAGCCCTTCGGAAGAAGGAACGGCCGCTCCGGGAGCATATTCGTTGACCTCGGAAGGGGAGTCCGTCGTGGCCGGGGCGGTCTCAGGGGCTTGGGCGACCACATCGAAGTTCTCCGGGTCAGAGGCGTCCGGCAGCAGTTTCACGGCAGCGAACACGCCAAGAGCCACCGCGGCGGCCACGGCGACCGCACGCCAGATGAAGGCAGGCACGGCGGCGCGCCCGCTCTTTTCCTTGAATATGTCGGATTCGATGCCATCCCACAGACCCTGAGGAGCTTCCTCCCCGAAGTCCGCCATCTTGTCCGCAAGGTCCTTCAACCAGTCCCTGTCTCTATCGTTCGTTTTCATTGTGTCCGCTCCGTTCTTTTTTTGTAGTCCTTGATCATCCTCGCCATCATCGCCCTCGCCCTGTGAAGCTGCGAGGCGGAGGTGCTTTCCG
>CAVEYE010000020.1:0-7767 GCA_963619595.1 bacterium
AACTGGAAGTGAACGGCAAACTCTGCTGCAAGGGAGAACTCACCTTCGCCCTTGTGCCAAAGGAATAAGGTATGGAATACAGAATTCTGGCTGAGGAGGAATTCCAGGATCTGGCGACCAGAATCCTGTACGAGGACAACCACATCATCGTCTTCAACAAGAAGGTCGGGGAGATTGTCCAGGCCGACAAGACGGGCGACGAGTGCCTCGCGGAGACGCTGAAGGCGTTCATCGCGCAAAGGGACGGCAAGCCCGGCAAGGTGTTCATCGGTGTTCCGCACCGTCTAGACCGTCCTGTCAGCGGAATAACGGTCTTCGCCAAGACTTCCAAAGCTCTCTCGAGACTTTCCGACATGTTCCGCACGGGACAGATCCACAAGACCTACTGGGCGCTCTGCTGCAAAGCTCCTGAGAAAGAGTCCGCCGAACTGGACAACTGGCTTGTCCGTGTCGAAAGGCTGAACAAAACCTTCATCGCCGACGGCCCTGACGAGCCGGGAGCCAAGGAGGCCAGACTCATCTACACACACCTTCGGGACACGCAGCGTTACTCGCTGCTTGAAGTCCAGCTGCTTACCGGACGGCATCACCAGATCCGCTGCCAGCTGGCCGGAATAGGCTGCGTCATCAAAGGAGACCTCAAGTACGGAGCCCCCCGCTCGAATCCGGACGGAGGCATAAGCCTTCATTCGCACGAGATCAAGTTCATCCATCCTGTCAAGAAGGTCGAACTTGACCTGGTAGCCCCCGTCCCGTCATCCTGGAAACTGGACTGACCGGATCACCCTTCGGCAAGATGGTCCTGAAGCCATTCCGAAGGAGTTTTGCCGGTGTTGCACTTGAACGCCATCGTGAACGACACGTTGGAGTGGAAGCCTGACATCTCGGAGACCTCGCTGACTTTCAGCCTCGGGTCGCGCTCGAACAGTTCCATCGCCCGCTTTACCCTGTAGTAATTGATGAACTGACGGAAGTTCCTGCCGGACAGGATGTTGATCGTCTTTGACAGGTAGAGTTTGTTGGTGAACATGGAATCCGCCAGCGAGGCCATGTCGAAAGTGTAGTCAAGGTAAGGCTTCTTCTCCTCCATAAACAGCACAACCCTCTTGTAGAGGTTGCTCATCTTCTTGTCATCCTCGACTTTCTCGGCGCAGGAAGTCCTGAGATTGCCCTTTATTATGTCCTTGATCTTGTCCTCGGTCGCCTTGTTGACGACATAGGTCCTGCCTGTCATCGCTCTCAGGTAGAGCATCGCGTAAAGTCCGAGGTACAGGGTGACCGACACGGCGCAAAGCGCTTCCCTCAGCAGGCCGGCGCAAGGCAGACCGCAGAGAAACAGCATTCCTGTCCCCATAAACACCAGCGAGTACAATGACCTGGAATGGTCTTCGACATTGTGCCAGACCGCTATGTTCCGGAACATCGCCCTGATGCCCGAGAAGCGTTTGTAGGCCACGAAAAGATAGTAGGCCAGCACGAACATCAGCATCGGCACGAAAGAGTAGACTATGCGCTGGCTCTTGAAGTTAAGCGTCCCGGCGGGCCGGCAGTCGAAAACGAGCAGCGTCACCAGCCCGTAGACCAGCAGGAGAGACACCGCCACCATCGAGGTCCTTGGTTTTTCAAAAGAACAGGGGAACATCACCAGACAGGCCGAGGCGAAAGAGAGGTCGACGGCCAGCGAAGGCATCTCCACCGGAGGCGGAAGCACCAGGTCCAGCAGGACCATCAGCAGTCCGCCGGCACAGGAGGCTAGCCTGATGACGGACCTTGCGGATTTCCCCACCCTGCCGCATCTGAAATCATAGACGATGAGAAACGACAGCTCGAGAAAAGCCAGCACAAGAAAAAATATTGTCATATCGGTTTTAGTTTATAGTGTCTAAAAAATTATTGATCGGTCCGGCGGAAGGTCAGCGCCGCTGAAGTGGTTTTCCAATATACAAACAAAAACCCCCGGGTTGGATGGAAACCCGGGGGTATAAATCAGATTTTATGTGTTTTTTAATGGATATTAACTTTTCTTAGCGCCCTTGATCGTGTCGAAACCCTGGCCGTAGACTCCGGCCACGGAAGAAATCGACAGGAAGGCGTCAGGGTCCACCTGCTGGATGGCGCGCAGAAGGAGCTTCAGGTCGGTCTTTCTTGTGATGACCATCAGCACTGATGCCGACTGCTTTGTGTACCAGCCTTTTCCATCGATCACGGTCACTCCTCTGTGGAAATCAGATGCGATCATGTCGGCGATTTCCTCGAACTTCTTGGAGAGGATGAACAGCTGCACGCTCTGCTTGGAACCAGCGATGTACAGGTCGACAACCTGTCCGCAGACGGTGACGAGGATCATACCATAGACAGCCGTGGCGAACTTGCCGTCGAAGGCTATCTTCGCTCCTTCGGCCGTGTAGGACGGGAACAGCAGAGACGAGGCGATGATGAACACATCGATCGTCAGGATCACACGGCCCGGGGACACGTTACGGAACTTCGTGATTATCAAAGCAATGATGTCCGTACCCCCGGTACTACCCCCTTGCGAGATGGAGATGCCTATGCCGAGGCCGGCCATCGAGCCGCCGATGATCGAACAGAGCAGCTTGCCGTTGGCGATGGCAAGGTCATTGATCAGCGTCTCAGGCACGATGATCTGGAACTCATTGAGACAGAACGAAGCTAGGATGATGGCGTAGACCGTCTTGATGCCGAAGGACGGGCCGATGATAAACAACGAGATGACCAGCAGGACAGCGTTGATGATGAAGTACGAGTAACCCATCTTGAAGCCGGTGGCGTACTGGATGATGGCGCTTATACCGGAAACCCCGCCGCCGATGAGATTGTTAGGCGTGAGGAAAATAGTCCAGCCCAACGTGTAGACGACGATGCCGAGAGTGATGAGGAGATACTCCTTCACTCCTCTGAAAACTTTGGATGTAGAAACCCCCATCGCACTATTTTAAAACAAAGTTGACTATCTTGCCCGGCACGACGATCACCTTGACGATGTTTAGTCCGCCGACATATTTACCGGTCTGTTCCATTCCGCGGATCTCAGCCTCGACCTCCTTAGGTGTCAAGGACTTAGGAAGTTCCACAGTGAAACGCATCTTGCCGTTGAAGGAGACAGGGTAGGTGACGTTGTCCTCGGCGGCGAGAGCCGGATTGAATTCAGGGAAATGAGCGTAGGTGATGCTTTCCTTGTGGCCGAGGGCCTCCCAGAGTTCCTCGGCGATGTGAGGAGCGAACGGAGAGAGCAGAACCGTCAACGGTTCGAGAATCTCCCTCTTGTGGCATTTCGCCCCGACGAGTTCGTTCAGAGTGATCATGAAAGCGCTGACGGTGGTGTTGTAGGAGAAATGCTCGATGTCGTCCTGCTCCTTGGCGATCAGCTTGTGGAGAGCCTTGAGCTCGGCAGGAGTGGCCTTTTCGTCGGTCACGATGAAGGTGTCGCCATCATAGAAGAGTTTCCAGAACCTGCGCAGGAAACGGTTGACTCCGTCGATGCCCTTTGTGTCCCACGGCTTTGACTGCTCGAGAGGGCCGAGGAACATCTCGTAGAGGCGGAGGGTGTCGGCGCCGTAGTCGTCGCAGATCTTGTCCGGATTGACGACGTTGTACATCGACTTGCTCATCTTCTCGACGGCCCAGCCGCAGACATATTCACCGTTCTCGAGGATGAATTCAGCGTCGGCGAACTCAGGTCTCCAGGCCTTGAATGCCTCCAGGTCGAGCCTGTCGTTGCGGACGATGTTGATGTCCACGTGGATCTCGGTCGTCTCGTACTGATTCTTGAGTCCGCAGGAGACGAACTTGTTGGTGCCCACGATCCTGTAGACGAAGTTGGAGCGGCCCTGGATCATTCCCTGGTTGACCAGCTTGCGGAAAGGCTCGTCCTCGCAGACATAACCGAGGTCGTAGAGGAACTTGTCCCAGAAGCGGGAGTAGATCAGATGGCCGGTGGCGTGTTCGGTGCCGCCTATGTACAGGTCCACATCGCGCCAATATTCATCTGTCTTCCTGTCAACCAGCGCCTCGGAGTTGTGAGGGTCCATATACCTCAGGTAGTAGGCGCTTGAGCCGGCGAAGCCCGGCATCGTGCTGGTCTCCAGAGGCCAGCCTTCGTAGGTCCAGTCCTTCGCGCGGGCGAGAGGCGGTTCGCCGTTCTCGGTCGGCTTGAACTCGCTGATTTCAGGCAGGGTCAGAGGCAGTTTCTCGAACGGAACGGGAGTCGGAATGCCGTTCTTGTAGTAGATCGGGAAAGGTTCGCCCCAGTACCTCTGGCGGCTGAATATGGCGTCGCGCAGACGGTAGTTGACCTTTCTGTGGCCGATGCCGTGTTTTTCAACATATTCAATGGCGGCAGGAATCGCCTCCTTGACATCCATTCCGTTCAGGAAGCCGGAGTTCATCATCTTGCCTTCCTTCGCGTCGAAGCTTTCCTCGCTGACGTCACAGCCCTCGATCAGAGGGATGATCGGCAGGTTGAACTTTTTGGCGAACGCATAGTCGCGGCTGTCGTGGGCAGGGACCGCCATGATCGCGCCCGTGCCGTAGCCCGCGAGGACATATTCAGAAATCCAGATCGGGACTCTGTCGCCGGTCATCGGGTTCACGCCGTAGGAGCCGCTGAACACGCCCGTGACTGTCTTGGTCTGGGCGATCCTCTCGCGTTCCGTCTTTTTCTTCACCGCCGCAAGATACTCATCCACAGCCGCTTTCTGCTCCGGAGCGGTCAGGACCTCAACGAGGTCGCTCTCCGGTGCAAGCACCATGAAGGTCACGCCGAACATCGTGTCCGCGCGGGTTGTGAATATGGTGACGTCGTGTTCGGTCTCGCCGTTGTAGCACTTGAAGACAGCCTCGCAGCCGTTGGACTTGCCGATCCAGTTGCGCTGCATCTCCTTCAGGGAGTCGGTCCAGTCGATCCTGTCAAGCCCTTCGAGAAGCCTCCCGGCATAGGCCGAGACGCGCAGCTGCCACTGCTTCATCTTCTTCTGTTCCACAGGGAAACCGCCGCGCACTGAGAGGCCGTCCTTGACCTCGTCGTTGGCCAGCACGGTTCCGAGTCCGGCGCACCAGTTCACCGCCGTCTCGCCCTGGTAGGCGATGCGGTAGTTCATCAAAGCGTCGGATTTCTCTTTCTCCGAATATGCTTTCCACTGCTCCGCCGTGAAAGGTTCGTGGTCGGTGCAGGCCGCGTTGACCGCCTTGCTGCCGCCTTTCTCGAAGGCCGCCACAAGGTCCTCTATCGGACGGGCCTTCCGCGCATCGTTATCGTACCAGGACCCGAACATCTTCAGGAAAGCCCACTGGGTCCACTTGTAGAACCCCGGGTCGCAGGTGCGGAGTTCGCGGCTCCAGTCGTAGGAGAAGCCGATGCGGTCCATCTGCTGGCGGTAGCGGTTGATGTTGTTGACCGTCGTCACCTCAGGATGCTGGCCTGTCTGGATCGCGTACTGCTCGGCCGGAAGACCGAAAGCGTCGTAACCCATCGGATGGAGGACATTGAAGCCCTTCAGCCTTTTGTAGCGGGAATAGATGTCGCTGGCGATGTAGCCAAGCGGGTGTCCCACGTGCAGACCCGCCCCTGACGGGTACGGGAACATGTCCAGAACATAGTACTTAGGTTTGGAAGCATCCTCCCTGGTCTTGAACGTGCCGTTCTCAGCCCAGCAGGCCTGCCATTTCCTTTCAATTTTCTTGAAATCGTACTCCATTATATTGTCATATTTTACTGATAATCTTACTTTTTAAATCCGAAACTGCCTTTCTTCTCGAGTCTGAACTCCACATAGAGCGACATCCTCGACTTGACCTTCTTGCCGAGCAGCCAGCCCGGTTTCCAGTCCGGAGAGGCGGAGATGATCCTCACGGCCTCGTCGTCCAGCAGAGGGTCCACGCCCTTGAGGACGGTCACATCCTTGACCTTGCCCTTCTCGTCGATGACGAACTCCACCAGCACCTTGCCCTGGATTCCGTTCTCGACAGCCTGCTTAGGGTACTTCAGATAGGAGTAGACCCATTTTTCAAGGAACACTTTAGGATCCTGGCTGCCAAGGAACGTCGGCTTGTAGTCGCAGTCGTAGTAAGGGATGACCTTGTCCCTGGCTTTCGAGTCCGTCAGGCTGGAGACATCGGACGGATTGAAGATCGGCTTCGGACCGTTTATGAGAGCGAGCGAACAATGGTAGACATATTCAAGTTCCCTCTCCATCGTGTCGTAGTCGATGATCGACTGGGTGTCGCGTTCGGTGCAATACTCAGGGAAATGCCCCGTGGTGAAGAAAATCGAAGGTATCTCCTTGTCGTAGAACGCCCTGTGGTCCGACGGATAAGGCTCCGCAGCGGTGACTTCCGGCTTTATAGGCTGGAGTTCGCCGGCGAGAGAGGTCAGGACCTCGTTGAGGTCGGCGTTGGAGGACGTGTAGGCGTAGAAGCCGGTGCTTCCGGTGCCGACCATGTCCAGATTGATCATAGCATCGATGCTCTTAACGTCGCTGAACGCCCTGTTGAGGAAGTACCACGAACCCGCGAAAGTCTGTCCGGAAGCGCCGAAGCCCACGAAAAGCACAGAACGGCCGAGCAGGGCGCTGTTGGTCTTCAGCATCCTTGCGAGTTCGAGCATCATGGCCACTCCGGAAGCGTTGCCGTTGGCCCCGTAATAGATCCGGTCCACAGTCCGTCCATCGACGGTCATCGTGTCCGAGCCGAGGTTGTCCATCCTCGCCCCTATGACTATGTACTTATCCCTCAAGGTTTTGTCGCCACCCTGGATAAAGCCTACCACATTGCGGGAGGTAAGGGTGTCGCCATTTTCCTGACGGATACCGAATATGTCACCGTCCGGACCGGTCAGGACGTCGACTCCATATTCCTTGAGCGCCCCTGTGACGTACTCCGCCGTCAACCGCTCCCCTTCCGAGCCGGCTTTGCGGCCTTCCATCGCCGCCGAAGAGATGGTGGAGACGTGTTCCTTGAAGGCACGTACGGTCTCGCTGTCGTTGAGGTCATTGTAGGAGGCTCCGGTCCGCAGCTGGGCTCCGGATGGCAGCGGTCCGGCCAGGAAGGCGCAGAGGGCCGAAATTAAAGCGATCTTGATCTTCATTTTATTTCCGTTCTAAAATCCAGGCACCCTTTGGGCAAAAATCCTGCCTTTGGATTTCAGCGAGCGCCTTTTCCGCCTCCTGCCTGTCGTCAGACGCGCCGACGGCCACGGCCGTGCTTCCGTTTCTGAACGCTATCAGTTCGCTTTTGTAGCCATTCCGCGAGACTTCCTCAGCGTAACGCTCGGCGTTTTCACGGCCAGAGAACGCGCCGAGGACCACGCAGTAGCGGTAACGGTGGTTTTCCGCCGCCGCTTCCTGCCTGGCGGCCAAGGCCGCGGCGGAATCAGCCAGCGCCTTTTCCAGCGAATCCCGCCTGGCGCGTCTCGCTTCCTCCTCGAGCCTGATGGCTTCGGCCTTGGCCTCAATCCATTCAGAGTCAGGTCTTCCGGCCAGTCTGCGGAAGAAATCGCAGCCGGTAAGGGAGAGCATAGCCGCGAGAACGGTCAGCACTATCAGAAACTTTTTTTCCATAACCCACAAAGATACTCAAAATTCCCCCCACCTCAAAAATTTAAAAATTTAAGTTTCGCATATGCGAAACACCCTATTTCCCGTCACTTATGTGACGGAGCAAGTCCCTCCCCCCGAGGGGAGGGATTTAGGGAAGGGGTAACGTAGAGGCCCTCCGGGGTGTGCGAAGCACATCCCCTCCCCCCGAGGG
>CAVEYE010000021.1:0-5830 GCA_963619595.1 bacterium
GCTGTCCGGGAATCGACGGAGTGGATGTCCTCTGGCAGTGCGGCAAGTACTACAAAGCGGGGGTCGACGGGTTCATGGCTGAGCAGAAAGCCAGGAATCCGGAAGCGCTCCGGCATATTCACCACACTGATTTCATCGGAAAGATGGAACTGGCCTACGCCGCCGCCGACGTGGTCATCTCCCGCTCCGGGGCAAGTTCGGTGTCAGAACTTTGCGCGGCGAGGAAGGCCGTGGTCTTCGTCCCGTCGCCGAATGTCGCCGAGGACCATCAGACGCACAATGCGATGGCTCTTGTCCGCAAGGACGCGGCGATGATCGTGAAGGATTCCGAGGCTATGGAGAAGATGATTCCGACGGCGCTGGAACTGCTGAAGGATCCCGCCCGGATCGCGGCTCTGGAGGAGAACGCCGGGAAGATGGCCCTGCCGGACGCCGCAGGCAAGATCGCGGAAGAAGTTTACAAGCTGGTAAAGAGTTAAACAGCAGAAGGATAAGGAGAAGAAGGATGTCAAAATATTCAAAGATTTATTTTCTGGGCATCGGTGGCATCGGTATGAGCGCCATCGCGAGGTACTACAAATTCAAAGGCTATCCGGTGGCGGGGTACGACAGGACTCCGTCCGAACTGACGCACGCCCTTGAGAAAGAGGGCATAGAGGTCCACTACAAGGACGACTCCGACTACATCCCGAAGGACGTGATGTCGACGCTGGTGGTGTACACGCCGGCGATTCCTGCCGACCTGGGGGAGTTCGTGTACGCCAAGGAACAGGGCTACACCATGGTCAAGAGGTCGAGAATGCTCGGGGAGCTGGCCGAGGGGCAGGTCTGCCTCGCTGTGGCCGGCACCCACGGAAAGACCACCACAAGCACCCTTGTGGCGCACATCCTGACCGAAAGCGGCGACGGCTGCTCGGCCTTTCTGGGAGGCATCTCCAAGAACTACGGCACTAACCTGCTGACGAGCCTCTCCCCTACCATCGTGGCCGAGGCCGACGAGTTCGACAGGTCCTTCCTGCAGCTGCATCCTGCGATCGCCGCCATCACCTCCATGGATGCCGACCATCTGGACATCTACGGGACTCTCGAAGAGTACAGGAAGGCGTTCAAGGCCTTCGCCGGACAGGTGAGCCGCTCGCTGATCGTGAAGAAGGGGCTGGACATCACCTCCGAGGACACCAAGGCCAGGATATTCACCTACAGCTACGACGACGCTTCGGCCGACTACCACGCCGCCAACGCAAGGACGGACGAGGTCGGACACTACATATTCGACCTTGTGCATCCGCAGGGTGTCATCGAGAACATCAGGGTGGGCATCCCGGGCTGGGTCAATGTCGAGAACAGCGTGGCGGCCGCCGCCATCTGCCTCCGCCACGGAGTCAGTCCGGAAGCCATCAAGCGCGCCATCGGGACCTACGCCGGCGTGAAGCGCAGGCTCGACGTCCACCTCAACACCGCCGGTCTTTCCTACATCGACGACTACGCCCACCATCCTAAAGAACTGGCTTCGGCGATCTCCTCGATCAGAGGAATCTTCCCGGGAAGGAAGCTGACAGCCATCTTCCAGCCCCACCTTTTCACAAGGACAAGGGATTTCGCCGACGAGTTCGCCCAGGCACTGAGCCAGGTGGACAAGCTGATCCTTCTGGACATCTACCCGGCCAGGGAAGAGCCTATCCCGGGAGTGACCTCGGAAATCATCTTCGACAAGGTCACCTGCCAAGAGAAAGTCCTTCTCAAGAAAGAAGAACTGATGGGCTACCTAGAGAACGAACCTTTGGACGTGCTGGCCACATTCGGGGCCGGCGACGTCGACCGTTTCATCGCCCCTGTCACCGAACTTCTTGAAAACAGACTGAAGAAATGAAAAAAGGCCTTAAGATAACCCTCACCGCCACGGCGTTCTGCCTGATCCTTCTTGTCTTCATCGCCAGCTGCGGGATGAACGTAAAGAGGCTCAGCCAGCTCACCTGCGCCGGGGTCAAGGTGGAGTTCACGGATGATTTCAATTTCGTGACCGCCAAGGATGTGGAAGGCTATCTGGAGAAAGGCTACGGGAACTACATAGGCCAGAGACTCGACAGCGTCGACCTGATGAAGGTCGAGAAGGTACTGGACAGCAAAAGCGCCATCCTCAAGGCCGAGGCCTACACGACGCCAGACGGCTACCTCAACATCAGGATCAGCCAGAGAGAGCCGGCGGTCAGGTTCCAGAAAGGGGACAACGGCTACTACGCCGACGAGAGAGGCTTCCTCTTCCCGCTTCAGAGCAACTACTCGTCGAGGGTGCTGATTGTGGACGGGAATCTGCCTCTGGATGTCACAAGGGGGTACAAAGGAGAGCCGAAGACTGAAAAGGAGAGAGAATGGCTCGCCGACATCCTCGGCCTTGTGGACTACATGAAGAAAACGAAGATCTGGGAGGAGAACATCTGCCAGGTCACGGTCGGCGACGGAGGGAATCTCGTTCTTGTGCCGAGAGAGGGCAAGGAGAAGTTCCTTTTCGGCCAGCCTGAGGACTTCGAACGCAAGTTCAGCCTCATCGACCGCTACTACACCACCATCCGCCCGCAGAAGGAGGAAGGTTTCTACTCGACAGTGAACGTGAAATACAATGGACAGATTGTCTGCAGAAAATAACTAACGGACTTGAAATAAAACCGGACTATGGAAGAGAGATACATCGCATCAATTGATTTAGGGACATCCAAGCTTGCCGTCTGCGTGGCCAGGATCCAGGGTCAGAACACCCAGGTGGTCTACTACAAGGAATCGCCTTCTCTTGGCGTGAACCAGAGCTATGTCCTGAACCCAGGCAAGCTCAAAACCAGGCTGAAGGAGGTCATCACAGACGCCCAGCAGTCGCTGCACATAAATATCCACAAGGTGATCGTGGGACTGCCTCGCTGGTACGTCCGCCAGCAGACCGCGGCCACCAAGGCGGAAAGAGCCGACAAGGACAGCCTCATCTCGGTGGAAGAGATCCGCACCTTGAAGACAGAAGCTCAAGCCTCCTACCCTATCAAGGATGAGAAGAAGGAGGCCCTCTACGGTGCCGTGGCCCAGTCCTTCTCGACGGACGACTGCATCAACCAGTCCGAGAACGACATCATCGGACAGGTGGCAGACACGCTTGAAGGCAATTTCAAGGTGTTCATCGGCAGCAGGAAATTCTCTTCCAACATCGACATAGCGCTCAATGGAATCGGCATAGGAATCGCCAGGAAATACTTCATTCCCGGCATCACTGCCAGAGCCGTGCTGAAGCCGGAGCAGATGGAGAACGGAGTGGCTCTCATCGACCTCGGAGCCGGTGTAAGTTCGGTGACGATCTTCAAGGACAAGATCCTCCGCTACTACTCCGCGATTCCGTTCGGAGGCAAAAGCATCACAAACGACATCAAATCAGAATGCAATTTCACGTTCGAGCTGGCCGAGAACATCAAGAAGGCCTACGGAGCTTGCATGCCTGACAAACTGCAGTCCTTCGGGGAAAAGAACATCCTCATCGAAGACGAGGACGGCAAGGAGGTCGTGCAGGTGTCCGTGAAACGCATTTCCGAGATCGTTACAGCCAGAATGCAGGAAATCATCGAGGCTCTGCTTTACAGGATCGAAGAAAGCGGCTACAATTCAGAGGACAAGCTCAGAGCCGGAATCGTGGTGACCGGAGGAGGAGCCAGGATGGTCAACTGCCCTCAGTTCATCAAGAAACTGTCAGGATATTCAGTAAGCCGCGGTCTGCCGCGCCGTTTTTTCACCTGCGAAGGTTTCGAGGGCGCCTACGACTGCAGCGCGGCCACGACCATGGGTATGATTCTCGCCGCAAGGGACGACAAATCAATCAATTGCACTAACGGGACAACGGTTTACGCCGTTCCTCCGCGGAAAACGCAGCCGGCCGCTCCGCAGACAGCGGTTCCGGAAAAGCAGACCGCAGAAACCCCTGCCGTGCCTCAGAAAACCGCACCTAAGACGCCTGAAGCACCGGAGTCCGCCGTCCAGACACCGCCTTCAAAACCGGAGATACTGGTCGGAACGTCCGGACAGCCTGCACCGGAACATAACCCGGAGCCTGTACGTAAGCCGGAGCCTGTACGTAAGCCGGAGCCGGAACAGCCTCGCACACCGAGGACCGTCGAAGTGCCTGCCATCGACCCTGAAGACGGGAACTTCGGAGAGGGCGGGACATCGCAAGATGAAAGCGGTGAAGACGTCAGCGGAACAAAAAAAGGCGGGCAGCCGGAGAAAAAGTGGACCTTAAAATTCTCCAAGATTATAACTAAGCTGTACGACGAGATGAAAGAAGAAGAAATTTAAAGGAAGGAGGAATGAATATGGGAGAGTATGACAACACCGACATAATCATAGATGTAGCGAATGACAGCGATTGGACTCCTGTCGAATCGATGATCAAGGTCATCGGAGTCGGCGGTGGCGGCTGCAACGCCGTGAACTACATGTTCAGACAAGAAGTCAAAGGATGCAGTTTCATCGTCTGCAACACCGACAGACAGGCTCTTGAATCGAGTCCGGTCCCTGTGAAGATCCATCTCGGCAAAAGTGCCCTCGGAGCCGGCACAGATCCGGAAAAAGGCCGCCAGGCAGCGATCGAGACCTATGAACTTATCGACAAGGTCGCACTGGATGAAAGCACCAAGATGTTGTTCATCACGGCAGGTATGGGCGGCGGCACAGGCACAGGAGCCTCGCCGGTCATCGCGAGGATGGCTAAGGACAAAGGAATACTCACGGTCGCCGTCGTCACGATTCCTTTCGCCACAGGCGGAGGCAACAACAAAGAGATGGCCAGAGCCATCGACGGCATCCACGACCTTATCAAGAATGTGGACAGCCTGCTGATCATCAACAACGAGAAGCTCTGCGACTACTACGGCAATATGCTTATCCACGAGGCCTTCCCTAAAGCCGACGATGTGCTGGCGACTGCCGTGAGAGGAATCACGGAAATCATCAGCCGGCCGGGCTACATCAACGTGGACTTCGAGGACATCAAGACGATGATGACCAACAGCGGAATGGCGCTTATGGGGTGCGGCTTCGGTTCAGGAGAAAACAGGATCGAGGCGGCGCTCGAGGATGCCTTGCATTCTCCTCTGCTCAGCGACTTCGACATCACCACCGCCAAGTCACTGCTCGTCAACATCACCTGCGTGAAGAACGAGAACGGTCTCAAGATGGACGACCTGAAAAAGATCAACGAAAAGATCGCTGAGCTCACGAACCACGTCCAGACGTTCAAGACGGGTCTTGTCTACCTTGAAGATGACCAGGAGATCGGAGACAAGATCCAGATCACGGCGATAGCGACCGGATTCAAGGCGGACGACCTTCAGAAGATAGCGAGATCGGACCTTGGCAACTACATCCACATCAGGAAGGACTTCAAGTACGAGAATCCTCTTCTTCTTGAGGAAGATGAAGACAGCGAGTACCCTTGCGGGCGCTCCACAAGAATCATCGGCCCATCCTCAAGCGGCAGAGTCAAAAAGTTCAGTTTCAGCAGCAAGCCTGTGCTTGCCGTAGAACCCGGTGAGGATCTCGCCGGACTGGAGAACGTTCCGGCCATCAGACGCTCCGAGCAGGTGGCGGATCCGCAGGAGTAGCAGCGGCCTCCCAGCCGCTCCCCCGCCCCGGCCTGCGATGAGCTAGGCGAGACGGGAGGAGGCGTAGGCGATACGGGCCGCGGTTTCAGCCTTGCCGATGCGTACGATGATGTCGGCGATGCCAAGACCGCTGGCGGCTCCCGCAAGGGCCAGACGGGTGGCGTTCATAACCTTTCCCATCGGCCATTCGTTGCCGCGGA
>CAVEYE010000022.1:0-7800 GCA_963619595.1 bacterium
TCTAGTTCCTTTTCTATCTCGACCGCTGCCGCACAAGGTGGGGCTATTAGTACCTACTGGAAAAATCGTCAATCACAAAATTGCGTGGAAGCTTAATCGATCTGGTTTCTCCCCTAGTTCCAGACACGTAGTAGTTCTTTGCGATGATAGGACTCATTAATTTTTCAAATTCACGCTTGATTCGGGATGAACATTGGCTTTTACATCCATCTACATAGTCAGGATCATACATACGCTTCAGGCTTTCCATCATATCTTCCATATCTGACCTGGGCGACAAGAACGTGTAAATCTCTTCCAGTTCTTTTTGATAATCCACAAAATCCTTATAATTAATACCTTCAGGATGATGGAGGTAGAGAATATAGAAAGTTTTAGCCAAGTTGTCGAGCTTAAGTTTCGCATTCACGGCTCCTTCAAGAAAGAATTCTCCGTCGGAAGTTATATGGAGACGGCTGAGGCGACTGCTCTTTTTCAGATTTGCGGCCCATTTTTTGACAGCGGCCCGCAGCTCTTTGTCAGTCATGCTGCTTTCATTCATACAAATATTGATGGCCTCATCTCTGGCTCTCTCTTCCATATCCATTTCCAGGTACGAATCGTCAGTGACATCACCAGTCTGGCTATAAGCGGATTTCGTGTCGGAAATTAAGCTGGGTAGAAAGTCCACGTCCTCATCTTCGGAATCGGTCGAATACTCATCATCCGGCATCTCCGATCTTGGCTTTACGGTCATGGCCTGCAGGAACGTGGTCGTGTCATCGCCTATTCCGCGGCCAAAGACATCTGGATAATGAGGATATTGCATACGACGCTTTATCTCTTCGGCCTCGCCAACACCGAAAGCGTTTTCTATTTCTTGACGCGCTGCCCCAGGGAAAAGATAGGCCAAAGCCTCCGATGACAGAGTGTCAAGAAACTTTCTGACTTTGCCACGATAATCAAGTGAAATCATATGGATATCAGTTTTCAAATCTATATTCGCAAAGATAAAATTTTCCCGTTGGATATCCTACATAATACGCATGTGAAAAACTTTCGACAAATCTTCATTTCCCGTGAAAGAAATCCACTTCAGATTAGTATATCCTGATAGAACAATATGACAATCTTCCGCATCTACCACCGTCTGACTTCACGTGGAAAATTGGATTTCTGAAAAGAACACCCTATCTTTATGGATGTTACGATGAACCTTCGGGAATGTCCACGTCTTTAGGTGTGGGATGAGCGAGATCCGCTTCCCTACGAAGATAGTGTGTGACGGTGATTATTATATAAACGGGCGTAAAATCGCAAGATTTTATGTAAGTTGAGCTATAAAAATATGGTACAATGAATCTAACGATGCATTTCAGCCCTGCATATGACAAGGGCTGCCACCTGAATGATCCGGAAGCCGGAAAAACGGTGTTCGGCGAAAAATACGTTGGTGCTTCCGGCCTCCTGGAAGAGATAGAGCTGAGAGCTGGGCTGACCTCCCGCAAGCCCAAGGCCTATGTACAGTTATCGCAGTACTGTGCGGCAGCTAAGGAAGCGGCAACAAGTGGTGACACATTTTTCGCAGACTCCCTCAAGATGTCCCCCCTCGCCACCGCCGGAGAGCTGCTTCGTTGGAGAAACGAACTCGTGTTCTCCGGATGGACACGTGAAAGCAGTCTTCCCGATAACCTCACTCCTGGGGGGCATAGCATCCTTGCAGGCATCGCTGCTGTGGAGAAGAGACTTCCTAAAGGATTCCGGACCGATGCCGACAGGTGGAGAGCCGTCATCTCCATTGACCCTGAAGACAAGTTTATGGACGGCATCCGGATAATTGTACACGTTGCAGAAAAGCACCTGCACCCGACATACAGAAAGGTTCTGAAAGTTCTGAAAGAACATGGTGCCGATGTTTCTCATATTGAAGACAGTGCTAGACCTGACACGGAAATCCTCCGGTTCCACGACAGCGTGGACGCATGCCTGTGGGCTGCCGCCACAAACAGCGGGGAACTGGTGATATGCAGCGACCGGATATCCATAGCCGAGGCCTCCAAAGCCCTCGGTAAACCGGACTGCGGGTGCAGCGGTAAGTCCGCCGGCCGACCGGCGGAGCATCTCTTCGTGAGCGCTATGATGCTGCTCGCTAATGGTGCCGATCCCGATGCCATCAGAGACTACCTTTCCTCACCTGTCCACCCACTCAACAAGTTCAAGATAAAGAAAGGAGAATCCGAGGTGTCTCTCAGAAAGGAACTGCTTGACCATATAGTGGCCCGGAACGGAACCGGTCGAAGCCGCGCCACCGGAAGGACGTTTGACGAGACCATATCCTATTATGCTGGCGGAGATACTGAAAAGGAGAAGGAGATAAGGGGACTCATCCCAGCCGTCGGCCAGAAACTCACCTTCGCCAGGGTCGGTGCTATGTGCAGGAACCTCACAGACTGGTGCGACCGCATACTTAACGTAGATTCAGAAGATTTCTCGGAGAAATGGAGCGGACACATACTGGCGGTTAGGAACTCATGCGAAGCTATGACTTTTATGCTCAGGGAGTCCGGTATGGACAAAAAAGCCGAAATTCCAGCGAACGACTTCATTAACGCGATCAAATACGCATCCACCCCACAGGAGTCCGAACTCAGCAGGGCCGGAATCGGGGCCTTTCCCGTCACATCCGGGCCAGAAGCCATTGCCGTTGATGTAAATGATGCGGTCTGGGTGGATTCGTCACAGTCGGACTCGCCTTTCGGCCTTTCCTTCCTTTGCGACAGTGACATCGATTTCTTAAAAAAAGAGGCGTGTCTGGATATGCAGACAATGCCGGAGGCCGTCAAAAGCGAAGACGCATACCTTAGGGCTGGGCTGGCACACGTGAAGGGGAAACTGAAGATACTCGCATGCGACGCGTTCTCTGGAGAGAAACTCCAAAGACATCCGGTGCTCATCGAATCCGCAGCAGCGAAAGCCACAACCGGGAAGGCCATCGACTGGTTGGACCGGCTGACATACACGGAAATTCCAAAAGACTTGGCAAAAGCCAAAGCCGTGGTAAACCCTAACACCCAGCAGCTCGAATACACAAACATAGAGGGTCTGAAGGAAGCCACTCTCCCGGACCACGAGAGTCCTTCATCCCTCGAATTGCTCTTCGAGCGTCCGTTCGACCACATAGTGGCAAGCATCCTCAAGCTTCGGGACGAGAACGACAGCAAGATATCAACAATAATGGGATCCGTGGCACATGAGACCATCCACAGGCTCTACGAGAGAGCTGCGGCAGGCAAGACCGACATCAAACCGGATGAATTCCAAAACGCCTTCAACGACTACTTCGATGCAGATTTCAACGCCTCGGTGATGTCGTGCGGTATGGAACTCACTCTCCCCGAGAACAATGTAGAACGCAAGCAACTGCGTCACATCCTTTCCACCCGCAGCATTCCGAAACTCATAGAGACGCTGAAACGCAGCGAAATGACCATCTCCGGAAGCGAGATCGAATGCAAGAGCATAGACATCTCCATCCCTGGGAAAGAACCCCTTGTGCTCACCGCCACCATTGATATGCTCCTTCGCAATTCCTCCGGACATTGGTTCATTCTGGACTTCAAGTGGACATCGGGAAAGACGGGAGTGGATATGAGAACGGACCAAATAAAGAAAGGAGAGGACTATCAGCTTGCCCTCTACCGCTGCCTATGCGAGAAGGGCACGCCGGAGATTCCGACCGGAAAGGTCGACGGCCAGGCATTCTATATGCTTAAAACAGCCGATTTCCTCACGGCATATACCGGGCTCAAAGATGCCGATGGCGACATCGCAGCCATCACCGGCACCACAAAGACATACCAGAAGACCTATGGCGAGACAATTGCCGAGATTCACGACAAGTACACCCAGTTTGTGAATGACCTGCGGGACGGAAAAGTAAAGGAAGGCGAAGGGATGACAAGCCCGGACGGCAAGAAGATAAAGGACAACTCCTACGGGGAGAATGCAATACTGAAGGGGAAACTCAAATAAAAAAGAACATGTACAGGAACACCCACTATATTTCCGCCGGCGCCGGAACCGGCAAAACCACGGAGCTCGTAAGAATAATCTCAGACCTTGTCGGAAAAGACATAAGGTCTGCCGGCAGAATGATTCTCACCACCTACACCGACGCTGCCGCCAATTCCTTCAAGGAAAAGGTGAAGGAGAAACTGGTAGCGGATGGCAAGCTGGAGGAGGCTGTCGCCATGGATGCCGCCCGGATAGGGACTGTGCACTCACTGGCAAGCATGTACATTGCACGATACTGGCACCTCCTCGGAATGTCTCCCGAGCTGAAGCCTATGGATGACGCCGCCTCGGCCATCCTTATGGACCGCACCCTAGACGATGTAATGGACGGGAAAGACATCAGTCTCTTCAACGACTACGGGAGCGACTTCGGGCTGAAGGTAAACCCGAAGACACACATATACGACTATTGGAAGACCCTTTTGAAAGGCATATTTGCAAAGGTGCAGGCCTATGGCTTCAACGAGGACAAGTTGAAGGACTCGAAGAAGGCCACGCTGGACCTTCTCAAGGAGACCTTGACCATAAGCCACAACGCAGCTCTGCTCAAGGAATTTGCAGAGAGCGACTGCGTTAAGAAATATCAACGTTTCAGAGAAAACATAGATGAAATAGCCTCAAGCGACAGTGGAGCGACTTCCTACAGGAAGAACCTGAAATTTGTGGATTGGATAGTCGGGCTGGATCCTGCTGACGTCACATTGAAAGACATAGCGGCAATCAAAGAACATAAGTGGGGACGTGATGTCGGAATCAAACCGAAGATGAGGGAAATATGGGTGTCGAACATCTCAAAAGAAGAGATAAGTGCCGCAGCAGCAGAACTCAGCCGCAAGCTTGTTCCGAAGAACGCTGAGACTATTTTGGAAGTCACAGAAAAGATTTTCGACATAGCCATCAAGTGGATGGATGCCTACAGAGAGGCAAAGAGGGAGATGGGTGCGATAGATTTCTCCGACATGGAAAGATTGTTCCTGGATCTTCTTAAAAACCACAATGAGATCAAGGCGGACATCGCTGCATCGGTCGACTACCTTTTCGTCGACGAGTTCCAGGACTCTAACCCCATCCAGGCTGAGATATTCGACATACTCTCCAACACTGTCGGCAAGCAGTCGTGGTTCGTGGGAGACCAGAAACAGGCCATCTACGGATTCACCGGAAGCGATTCCGTGCTGATTTCCGAGTTGTCCGCCATCTTCCCTGATCCGGAGAAGGACAAATCTTCCGCTACCGGATACAAGAAGGACGGGAACGGCAACTCCTCGCAGATTCTCCAGACTTCCTGGCGAAGCGTTCCTTCGCTTGTAAAACTCTCGAACGAGGTGTTCACGAAGAGTTTTGCCGAGACTTCCGTATGCTACGCAAAGGACTTCATTCACGAAGACAAGGTAAGACTCAATGCAAGTGGCAGCAAGGCTAATCCGAAGTATAAGACGATAGTCCACGCCGACCTTATCGGTTGCGGCAAAGATGAGCAGTATGCATCGGCAGCAGCCTCCTTCATTTGCGGGATGCTTAAGCAAACTCAGTTCAAGGATGCAGGGTTCACATCATCGGATGTGGCAATCCTGTGCCGTTCGAAAGACAGCGTCAAGGCAATCGCCGCCGCGCTTGCCTCACGTGAGGTTCCCGTAAGCTTCGTCGACGAGGGCTTTATGCAGAGTGCCGAAGTCGCCTTCATCCTCTGCATCCTGAAACTTTCGGCCGGGATTGCCACAGCAAAGACGAAGGCTGAGCTGCGCAAGATAATCGACGGCGAGTCTTTTGCTGAGCTGGTTTCCAAATGTGTTGCGGGAGACCGTTCCATCCCCGACCGGGGAGGGTTGGAGGCATTCTGCAAATCCATATCCAACCTAAGCGTGGAAGAACGCATCAGTGAGACCATCGTACGCTTCGACCTCTACGACTGGTGCGGACGATGGGGAAACGCGTCAGTCCGCAGGGGCAACATCGATACCCTTCGCACAGTGGCCCGAACCTACGGCAGCATAGCCGAGGCATTCATTGGATGCACTGACATACGCGGATTCCTTTCATTCGCAAAGGACTACAAACCGGAGCCAAAGTTTGACAACACCTCCGCCGGAGTCAAGGTGCTCACCTACCACAAGGCGAAGGGCCTTGAGTGGAAGGTCGCCGTGCTCTACGATCTCTTCGATGAAGCAAAGGAAGGGCACGGAATCAGCGGAATAACCCTGAAAGGCAAACTCACTGATCCCGACTGCATGCTGGCCGTGCCGGAACTTCCGGACAAGGAATGGGTCAGGAACTGCATAGAACTCTACCCGGCCTCCAAGGAACTGGCGGATACCATAGCCGCCAAGGAACTCGGTGAGGAAAAGCGGCTGCTCTATGTTGGAGTCACAAGGGCAAAGGACGTCCTTGTGACGATAGGTAACGGAAAACCAATGCCAAAGATAACATTGCTCTGTCCTACAGCTCGGAAGGCCAGGACCGATACAGAAGAAGGCACGAAGGATATCTGGGGCGTTCCAGGATGCGAGAGCCAGCTGGTGCAGGTGACTGATGATCCAGACCTCAAGATGGACGTGGCTACTAATTCATACGTCTATGACAAGGCGGGATTGTATCTCGAGAAAGATCGTGTCAAGGAAGAACATCCGGATGAGGGCATGTACATCTCCCCGAGTATGTACAAGGACCCGACGCTCACTGAAATCACGGTGACGACTGCCAGGGACTTCAATCACAGAACGGACATTGCCCACAGCGGTCTTGAGGACAACGAGTTCGGAGACTGCATCCACCATATCTTCGCCCGTTGCAAGACGGACACAGACAATGCTCCGGCAGCACGGTACACCCTGGAGGCGTACGGCATAGGCAATGACGGCGATGACGAGAAGTTGGCGAATTGCATTGGCGAACTGTACGGCTTCCTCACGGAAAAATACGGTGCGGCAGAGAGAATCGACCGAGAGTTGCCGTTTAGGTTCACAGACGAAAAAGGCCATGTTTTCTCCGGAAATATGGATATGGTATGGTACACCGCTGGTGGCTGCATCCTGGTGGACTACAAGACTTTCCCTGGCTCTCGAGCGGATCTGTTCAACGGAAAGAGCAAGCACTGGGCTGGCGGTTATGCAAGCCAGCTCTCAGTCTACGGTGCGGCACTTGCCGCAACCGGCGAGAAACTGAAAGCCAAACTCCTGTTCTACCCGGTAGAGGGTCTGGTGATTGAATTGAAGTGAAGATGATAGTATTGCATCGCTTCTCGACAAACAAATAATCACGCACGTTTGTCTTTATAAGGAAATGTTGGATCTCCGAATATTAAGTCTTACTTTTATGGACGCTCAGCGAAATACCACATTACTATGATCACAGACATGACTTATGAACACCTGATTACCCCAAAATTCTCATAACATATTGAAAGAAATAACGATGTCTTCGGTATCTAATATAGATTACCAGAGACATTGTTATTTTATATATAATCGGCTTTAATAGATTCAACTCTTGAGACAGATTCTTCAGATTTACAGGTATAAGATTATGGACAAATAGATTATATGAATATACGAAACATTACTCAAACTTCCGAAATTTATTCATATATTCACAGCATTGAACTTTATAGCCACAAATTTTATAAATCATTGGTTATGCCACACTATCACCTTTGGTCCGGAATAATACAAAGAAGCGAAAGCGGGAATCCAAGAAAGGAGAATGACCCAGTGGACGGATGGTGCGAACTGAGCGATGATGAAAAGGAAC
>CAVEYE010000023.1:0-19053 GCA_963619595.1 bacterium
ACCTTATGGAGGGTGTGACTCCGGTTGTCAAGAATTCCGCCGACTTCATCGCCGCGATCCGCGAGCGTCTTGAGAAGAGACTCGCATAGGCGGCTTCGTAGTTGACATTTTGTTGAAAATCTTAGCAGGGGTGTAAAATTTCTTTACACCCCTGTGTTTTTGTACGTGTGTCAATTACTGATAATCAGAAACTTGTCAGCTTTGGCGCGCCAAATGCCTGTAATTTCCGCCTAATCCGGGATTATTTCAGGATCGGGCTGGACTGGACTCCTAGGAGTTTCAGGGCCGAGACAAGCTCCGTTGTCACCGAGACCCGGAACTTCTTCGAGTGGAATTCGATGTTGTACTTGGTCTGCGGATCGTACAGATGCATCTTCAGAGGGATGTTGCCCTTGTTGGCGTTGATGAGCGAGATAAGCTCCTTGCGGAACTTTTCGTTGAGCATCGGAGTGGTCAGGCTGATCGCGAACCCGCTCAGGAGGTTGTCAGAGGCGTTGCCCAGAAGGGAGATCTTCTTGACCCTGAAGGTGTAAGGCGAGGTCTTGCCCATCGCCCTCTCCTCAGGCTTCAGGAAGTATTTCTCCTCTATGTCACCCTCGATGTAGAGGCTTTCGTGCAGCTTCATGTAGTTCATGAAACTCTCGTGGTCGCGTCCGAACAGCGCCAGCTCATAGGCCCCGCTGTAGTCCTCAAGCTTGGTCTTTGAGTAAGGCTTGCCCGTCTTGGTGGTCAGGGTGCTGCTCTCGGTCACGAGACCGGCCACCGCCACTTTCATCTTCTTCTTGCCGGCCTCGCACTCGGCGATCTTCTTGTTGAGGTCGACCAGTTCGCAGTTGGTGAACGACTGGATCTCGAACGAGTACTTGTCCAGAGGATGTGAGGAGATGTACATCCCGACATATTCCTTCTCCTTCTGGAGCCACTCGAAGTCATCGTCCGCCTCGACCATTTCAGGGATTTCAGGCCGCACCGGTTTCATCTCCTCGGCCTCGCCGAAGAGGGACGCCGCGGAATTGGCCTCGTCCTGGCTGTAAAGGGTGGCGTAGCGGGTCAGTTCGTCTATGAACAGGTTGCCGCTGCGGCAAGGCAGGAAGAACTGCTTGCGGTTGATTCCGAAGGAGTCGAAGCCTCCGGAATAGGCGAGGCACTCGATGGATTTCCTGCCAAGCGTGGTCCCGAGCCTCTCCACGAAATCAAAGACATCGGCGTAGAGTCCGTTCTCGGTCCTGTTGGAGATGATGGCGTCGGCCACATTGGAACCGAAACCCTTGATGCCCTTCAGACCGAAACGGATGTTGCCGTCCTTGTTGACGGTGAAATGTGAATATGATTCATTGACATCCGGGTTCAAAACCTTGATTTTGTGTGCCTTGCAGTCAACGAGAATCTTCTTGATCTCCGGCATGTTGCTCAGGTTGCAGGAGAGGTTGGCGGCGAAGAACTCGGCAGGGTAGTGGCACTTCAGCCAGCCGGTCTGGTAGGAGACCCAGGCGTAGCAGGTGGCGTGCGACTTGTTGAAGGCGTACTGGGCGAATTTCTCCCAGTCCTTCCAGATCTTGTCCAGCATCTTCTCCGGATGGCCGTTCTTCAGACCGCCCTCCATGAACTTGTCCTTGAGCTCGTTCAGGATGGCTATCTGCTTCTTTCCCATCGCCTTTCGGAGTTTGTCCGCCTGGCCTTTCGTGAATCCCGCCAGTTTCTGTGACAGAAGCATCACCTGCTCCTGGTAGACGGTCACTCCGTAGGTGTCCTTGAGGAACTCCTCCATCTCCGGGAGGTCATATTCAATAGGCTTCAGGCCGAGTTTCCTGTCCACGAAGTCCGGGATGTAGTCCATTGGCCCCGGGCGGTAGAGGGCGTTCATCGCGATGAGGTCCTCGAAGCGCTCCGGATGCAGTTTCTGGAGCCAGGTCTTCATGCCTTCGGATTCAAACTGGAAGACGCTGTCGGTGTCGCCGTGGCCGTAAAGCTCGTAAGTCGGCTTGTCATCGATAGGAATAGCCTCGATGTCGATGTCTGTTCCGAAACGTAACTTGATGTTGTCCAGACATTTGTGGATGATGGACAGGGTGTTCAGCCCGAGGAAGTCCATCTTGAGCATTCCGACCTCCTCGATGTAGTGGCCGTCGTACTGCGATGTCCAGACATATTCACCGCTTTCCTTGTCTATGGAAAGGCAGATAGGAATATAGTCGGTAAGGTTACCTCGGCCGATGATGGTGGCGCAGGCGTGCATTCCCACCTGCCGGATGCAGCCCTCCAGTTGCGCGGCGAATTTCAGGATCTCCTTGACCTGTTCCGAGCCGTTCTGGAGTTCCTCCTTGAACTCCGGCACGAGGCGGTAGCAGTTCTTCAGGGTGATCTTCACGTCCGTGTCCTCGAGACCCTTCTGGAAGGTCTTGACCACGGTTTTCTTCTGTCCCGGGTTGTCCGGGTCGTCGACTTCGACCTCTTTCTCGAAGGCCTTGAAGCCGGGCTTCAGCTCGTCCAGTTTCGGGTTGTAGGCGTACTCCTTCTCGGTCTTCTCGCTGAGACGGTCAGGCACGAGGCCGGAAAGCCTGTTGGACTCGTCTATCGAGAGGTCGTGGATCCTGGCCACATCCTTGATCGCGCCTTTCGCCAGCATCGTTCCGAAGGTGATGACTCTGGACACGTGGTCCTTGCCGTAGGAATCCTCGACGTACTTGTGTGCGAGGGACAGGTCCTCGAAGTCCACGTCGATATCCGGCATCGAGATTCGGTCCGGATTGAGGAAACGCTCGAACAGGAGCTGGTACTTGATCGGGTCCAGATTGGTGATTCCCAGGCAGTAGGCGACCACGGAACCGGCCGCCGAGCCACGTCCGGGGCCGACCATGCTGCCGGCCGCGCGGGAGGCGGCGATGTAGTCCTGCACGATCAGGAAGTAGTCCGGGAAACCCATCCTGCAGATGGTCTTGAGCTCGAAATCAATCCTCTCGGCCTGTTCCTGGTTGAGGACCGGGCCGTAGCGTCTGGCCGCTCCCTCGTAGGTTATGTGGCAGAGGTAGGCGACGGATTTGCAGAACTCGTCGCCCCGGTAGTTGCCCTTCTTGTCGCATTTGCCGACCTCAATGACATCCTTGTACTTCTCAAGGTAGGAGTCCAGCTGGTCGAGGAAGGTCTGGTCGATCTGGTACTTGGGCAGCACGTGGTCGCGGTCGATGGAATATTCCTCTACCTTTGAGGCCACTTCCAGGGTGTTCGCCAGCACTTCGGGATGGTCGGGGAAGAGGACCGCCATCTCCTCCTCGCTCTTGAGGTACTCCTGCTGGGTGTAGTGGAGCCGCGGCTCTTCGTTGATCTTCTTGCCGGTGTTCAGGCAGATGAGGTGGTCGTGGGCGGGGCCGTCCTCCTTGTTGACAAAGTGCACGTCGTTGGTGGCCACCACCTTGACTCCCATCTCCGCGGCGAGGGTGAATATCCCCTCGTTGCTGACCTTCTGCTCCTCGTAGACCTCGAGCGACAGCCCCGGGACCTCGGTCTTGTGCAGCATCACCTCGAGGTAGTAGTCCTCTCCGAACACATTCTTGTGCCAGCTTATGGCCTTGCGGGCGGCGTCAAGGTCTCCGGTCACGATGTCCTTAGGAATCTCTCCGGCCAGGCAGGCGGAGCAACAGATGAGGTTCTCGTGGTACTTCTCTATGATCTCGTGCGAGACTCTCGGCTTGCCGTAGTAGAGGCCGTCGATGTGGCCGAGAGACACGATCTTCATCAGGTTCTTGTAGCCTTCGTAGTTCTTCGCCAGCAGGATGAGATGGTAGTAGGCCCTGTGCTCGCTGTCTTTGAGTTTGGGGTCGTAGTGCCTTGTGACGTAGACCTCGCAGCCGATGATCGGCTTGACCTTGTAGTGTCCGGTCTCCTTGTCCACATGCTTGCCGGCGAACTTGAAGAACTCCTTCACGCCGTACATGTTGCCGTGGTCGGTGATGGCGAGGGCCGGCATCCCCATCTCTTCAGCCCTGTCGAACAGGGTCTTGATGGAGGAGAAACCATCGAGGATGGAGTACTGTGTGTGGACGTGGAGGTGAACGAAAGCCATAGCGATGAAGTGATTTCTGTTGACGCGAATTTACCTAAAAACCCTATCCCCTCAAAGCCGCCCGCCCCAAAAATTTATGAACATCCGGGAGGCCTTCAAATAACTCACGGATTGTTAGAATGTTTGATTATATTCGCGGTAAGGAGGAACATCATGAGCATCTTCAAGGAAAGAATCGAGGCGGTGCGCGGGATGATGCGTTCCAAAGAATGGGACGCTGTCGTCGTGACCGGAAACGACCCTCACAACAGTGAATATTCAGCGGCGCGCTGGCATCAGGTGGCCTGGCTTTCGGGCTACACGGGCGAGGGCGACCTCGTCATCACGGAGGACCACGTCGGAGTGTGGACAGACTCCCGCTACTTCATCCAGGCGTCGGCGCAACTCCCCGGCTGCGGCGCGGAGCTGCACAAGACCAGAGTCGCCGGACAGGTGTCCATCCCGGCCTGGCTCGCCACCCGTTTCTCTGAATATGACGATGTGGCCGTAGCTGTCGACGGCCTCTGCCTGACAGCCGGAACGGCCGCTGAGATCAAGTCGGCTCTCGGGGAGAAGGGGAGGATAGTGGATGTCCCGGACATGTTCGACGCTCTCTGGCCGGACCGTCCGGAGATTCCCCAGACCCCGATAATCACCCTCGGCACTGAACAGGTCGGCTGGTCGAGGGAGCAGAAGATCAGGTGGCTGCGCGGCTGGCTGGCGAACAAGTCCTACGACGCGGTCCTTCTGACCGCCCTCGACGAGATCGCCTGGATGTTGAACGTCAGAGGCCAGGATGTGGCCTACAATCCTGTCGTGATGTCTTATCTCTTTGTGTCACAGGATAATGTGCTCTGGTTTGTCCGGAAGGGACCTATTCCGGACGATGACGGCGAGACGGAAGACAGTTTCTGCGAGGTGAAGAGAGACGGAGTGACCATACAGGAATATTCAGATGTAGGGATGGTGCTTTCGTCCCTTGTGGGCTGCGACTGCGGCTACAGGCTTTTCGTGGACGCTTCCACTTTGAACTACAACCTCTACAGCATCCTGAAGGAGAACGCTCCGGACTCGGTTGTCGGCGGCACGTCCCCGGTAGCCGCGCGCAAGGCCGTGAAGAACGATGTTGAAATCGCCGGGATGCGGGAAGCCCATCTCGAGGACGGAGTGGCGATGGAACTGTTCCTCCACTGGCTCCAGACATCGATAGAGGACGGGGCGGCCATCAATGAATATGAAGCCTCGGTCAAGCTGGGTTCTCTGCGTTCGGAGATCGTTGGTTTCAGAGGTGAGAGTTTCGAGACGATCTCAGCCTACGGCAAGAACGCCGCTCTGCCTCACTATGTGACTCCAAAGGAGGGTTCGGCCGAGCTTTATGCCCGCGGACTCTATCTCTGCGATTCCGGAGGCCAGTATCTTTTCGGCACCACCGACATCACCAGGACCGTTCCTCTCGGCCCTTGCACCGACCTTGAGAAAGAGGACTACACCCTCGTGCTTAAAGGCCACATAGCCCTTTCCAAGGCCATATTCCCGAAAGGGACGGCAGGCTGCCAGCTGGACATCCTCGCCCGTGAGCCGCTCTGGAACTCCAAGAGGAATTTCGGCCACGGGACCGGCCACGGGGTCGGTTTCTACCTCAATGTCCACGAGGGACCTCAGGACATCCGCCAGAATTTCAACCGTCAGGCCATCCTTCCGGGGATGGTCACGAGCGACGAGCCGGGAATCTACCGGGAGGGCCTCTTCGGCGTCAGGCACGAGAACCTCGTCCTTTGCGTGGATGCCGGGGAGAACGATTTCGGCCACTGGCTGACCTTCGAGCCGCTCACTCTCTGCCATTTCGACACCTCCATCGTGGTCAAGGAACTTCTCGACAAGTCCGAGGTTGAATGGCTGAACGCCTACAACGAGAAAGTGTACCGCACCCTCTCGCCACGCCTGCCTCAGGATGTCGCCTCCTGGCTCCGTCAGAAGACCCTGCCGGTTTAGCCGGATGGCAGGCGTGGCGCTTAATCCATTGAATATGAAAGAATAAATCGAAGGTCTGGCCGTAAACTACGACCAGACCTTCACTCTTCTGATTGTTAGCCAAGAGGCTGGCCGCCACGTCTATTTGTTCAGGTCGTCGGCTGACTTGATGTACTTGGCGAGATCCTCGTCGGAGACGTGGAAGTTCTGCATCTCGCCGGAGAAATACTGGTCGTAGGCGCTCATGTCCACGAACCCGTGGCCGGACAGGTTGAACAGGATCGTCTTCGCCTCGCCTGACTCTTTGCATTTGAGAGCCTCGCCGATGGTGGCTGCGATGGCGTGGCAGGATTCCGGGGCAGGGATGATGCCCTCGGTCTGAGCGAACAGGACACCGGCCTTGAATGCGTCAAGCTGCTCGATGTCAACGGCTTCCATATACCCGTCCTTCATCAGCTGAGACATGATCACACCGGCTCCGTGGTAGCGGAGACCGCCGGCGTGGATGGTTGCAGGCTTGAAATTGTGGCCGAGTGTGTACATCGGCAGAAGCGGAGTCATACCGGCCTCGTCGCCGAAGTCATATTCAAACTTGCCTCTGGTGAGTTTCGGGCAGGAGCAAGGCTCTGCGGCCACGAAACGGGTTTTCCGGCCTTCCTGGATGTTGTGCCTCATGAACGGGTAGGCGATTCCGCTGAAGTTGGATCCGCCGCCGAAGCAGGCCACGACCACGTCAGGATATTCCCCGGTCAGTTCCATCTGCTTCTCGGCCTCAAGACCGATGACGGTCTGGTGCAGGCAGACGTGGTTCAGCACCGAACCGAGGGTGTACTTGCAGTTAGGAGTGCTGACGGCAAGTTCTATGGCCTCTGAGATGGCGCAGCCGAGAGAACCCTGGTCGTTAGGATTGGCTGTGATGATGTCCTTGCCGGCCCTCGTGGACATCGAAGGGGACGGAGTGATCGCCGCCCCGAAAGTCTGCATTATGGATCTTCTGTAAGGCTTCTGCTGGTAGCTTACCTTGACCATGTACACGGCACAGTCCAGCCCGAACTTCTTGGCGGCGTAGGACAGAGCGCCGCCCCACTGGCCGGCTCCTGTCTCTGTCGTGATGTTGGTGATGCCCTGCTCCTTGGCGTAGTAGGCCTGTGCAAGGGCGGAGTTCAGTTTGTGGGAACCGGCCGGCGACACGCTCTCGTTCTTGAAATAGATGTGAGCCGGGGTTCCGAGCGCTGCCTCAAGTTCGTAAGCCCTGACCAGAGGGGTGCACCTGTAGCCGGCATACTGCTCGCGGACAGGCTCCGGAATCGGAATCCACTCATCGGTAGTGTTCAGTTCCTGGTCGGCGCAGGCCTTACAGAAAATCGGGTAGAGGTCCTCTGGTTTCAACGCCTCGCGGGTCGCAGGATTGAGGATAGGCATAGGCTTGTTAGGCATGATAGCCTGGATGTTGAACCATGCCGTAGGGATTTCGCTCTCAGGGAGCAAGAACTTTTTCTGTTTCATTTCAGTTCGTTTTTATGTTTTCGTTTACTTTTTGTCTTTCTCTGGGCTGCCGCAAGCCGGCTTTTGGCGGCAGCGCGGAATAACAAAAAAGGTCGACCGGATTAAGGTCGACCTTTAAGTTTCAATAAATGTCCTTGATTAGATCAGTGCGTTTGCCTGAAGGAATGCGTTGATGCCAACAGCCGCGAAACCAAGGAAGATCAGCGTGGCGACCACGATGCCGATCACTTTCAATCTTTTGAACCACACCTGGTTGTTCCAGCCCACTGTCTGGAACATGCTCCAGAAACCGTGGCAAAGGTGGAACCAGATAGCCACGAACCAGACGAGGTACAGCGCAAGCACCCACCATCGTCCGAAAGTGAGATTGAGAAGCTCGTAAGGGTTGCCTTCCTCAGCGCCCGTGAACATGGCGAGCTGCATCTTGGCCCAGAAGTGGGTAAGATGGAAGAAGAGGAAACCGAGAACGACTATACCGAGCACGAACATATTCTTGGCTGACCAGGAATCCGCCGCCGCTACGCTCTTGTAGGCATAGCGGTTGTAACCGCCGCGTGCCTTGATGTTCTGATAGGTGAGCCAGCATCCGTAGATGATGTGGATGAGGAAACCGAGGGCAAGCACAGGGACCATGATGGTCACGATAGGCAGAGCCATGAACTCGCAGCCTTTCTCGAAAAGACCGTCGAGACCGTAGTAATTGCCCGTGAATGAATCAATGACAGAAAACAGATTAATGGTAACGTGAAGCAGCAGGAAGATTATGAGAAATGCTCCGCTGACAGCCTGGATGAACTTCCTTCCGATGGAATAGTGAAATGCGTTCGCCATTATCGTCTTAATTAAGTATCTTTTAATGTAGCGGGAGTGGGGCATGATCCCACGACCTCCGGATTATGAATCCGACGCTCTAACCAGCTGAGCTACCCCGCCATTCCTGGCAAGAGCCAAAAAGCAAAAACCGGCCAAAGCCGGAATTTGTTGAGATAGAAGGATTCGAACCCTCACTGACAGAGCCAGAATCTGTAGTGCTACCATTACACCATATCTCAATGATGTCGCTGCGACCTTCGCAACTGGACTGCAAAAATAGAGATTTCTGCTGAATTGACAAAAATTAATTCAATTTTTTTCTCCTGATTATCGCGCAAAGCCCCAAAATCGTGAAAAAAGCGTTGACCAGAAGCAGTTCGTAGCTGAATCTGTAGCCCCCGAACCAGCGCTCGGAGTTGCTCTGGAGGATGAAGCAGAGGATGGGCGCTGCGACAGCCACCAGCGGCACCCACTTGTCGCGGACCTGCTTTTTTGTGAATATCCCGAAGAGGAACATCCCCAGGATCGGTCCGTAGGTGTAGCTTGCGAGGGAGTACACGGCCGAGATCGTGGATTTAGTGTCCAGCAGGTGGAAGACGACGATCGCCGCGGCCATCAGCGCGGCCATCAGCAGATGCACTTTCTTTCTTAATCGGGTGACCTGTTCCTCGCTCCTGCCTTTGACCCCGACTATGTCGACGGTGAACGAGGTCGTCAGCGCCGTCAGGGCGGACCCTCCGGCGGCGAAGGCACAGGAGACAAGCCCCAGCACGAACAGGACTCCCACCACCGCAGGCAGACAGCCGCCAGTGGCGACGGCCGGGAAAAGGGTGTCACCCACCTCGGCGATGCCTTTCTGTTCTGCGAATATGTACATGAGCGCTCCGAGGCACAAGAAGAGAAAGATCACGGGGACCTGCAGCAATCCGCTGACGATGAGGTTCTTCTGTGAATCCTTCGAGTTCCGGCTGCTGAGCGTCCGCTGCATCATGTCCTGGTCCAGCCCGGTCATCGCAACCACCGTGAATATGCCGGCGAGGAACTGTTTCCAGAAGAATTGCGGATGGTTCACGTCGTCAAGAAACAGGATTCGGGAGTACCGGCTGCCCTTCATGGCGGCCGCCACTCCGGAGAAACTCAGTCCCATGTCCTTGGCTATGAACACCATGGTCAGCACTATGGACACGACCATGCAGACGGTCTTCAGGGTGTCGGTCCAGATCACCGATCCGACTCCGCCTCTGTAGGTGTAGACCAGGACGATGCCCACGGCCACCGCCACGTTGAGGATGAACGGCAGTCCGAGAGGCTCGTAGACCATCAGCTGCAGGGTGACGCAGACCAGGAAGAGTCTCACTGCCGCTCCGAGCATCTTGGAGATGAAAAAGAACCAGGCTCCGGTCTTGTGGGAGGAGACTCCGAAACGGGAGTCAAGATATTCATAGATCGACACCATCTTCATCTTGAAGAAGACTGGTGTCAGCACGAAGGCGATGAGGAGGTAGCCCACGAAGAAGCCCGCCACCATCTGCATATAGCCCATCGCCGCGCCGCCGACTCCGACCATCCCGGGCACGGAGACGTAGGTCACCCCCGACATCGGAGCGCCGATCATCGCGATGGCCACCACCCACCACGGGGCTTTGCGGCCGCCGTTGAAAAAGCCGGCGTTGTCAGCCCCCCGGGAAGAGACCCACGACACCGCGAACATCACCGCGAAATAGGCGGCGACCGTCGCTATCACTGAATATGGACTCATTCCTGTCTTCCCTGAAAGACTTACCTAAAGGCTGATTTTAACCACATCGTCGGTCTTGGTGCGTGACGCTTCCGGAAGTTTGAAGATGACGGCTCCGCAGACATATTCATAATCAACGTTTTCGCCGGTGCGCAGAAGGGTGACGGACTTCGGCTTCTTTCCCGTGAGTATGCTCGCCTGACCCTTGAACTGAGGGAGAAGGTGGGCGTACCAGATGTCCTTGCCGCGGGTCGTGAGAGGCACGTTGGCGAGGCGGGCGCCGGGTGTCGGGCCGGCCCCGTCGAGGGACTCCCTGCTGTGCGCCATCCAGGTTTTCAGCGAATCGACCTGTCTGTAGAAATTCGGGTGCATGTCTCCGTTGCCGTCAGGACTTGCGTTAGGCAGGAAATTGCCTCCCAGAGATCTTGTGGTGACATATTCATCGAAGAACCAGCTCATAGGCCGGAAAGTGCCGGTCTTGTCATAGCCCCAGCCACCGCCGCCGCAGGTCCAGATGTGGCAATGCTCCCACCACTGTGAAGGTGCGTAGGTGGGTTTGATGCACTCGAAAGGAGTGGTGAAGTCGCCGACCCGCACGCTCGTCCCGTCGGGGTTGTCAGGGTTCACGATGTTCGACCAGCGGTCGTTGATGACGATGTCCGGCTGGATGGATCGGATCCAGGCATAGACCTGGTCGTTGTGGTGGTCGGTCACGCCCATCATCCACATTCCGTCCAGCCAGAGGATGTCGATCTTGCCGTAGTTCGTGAGCAGCTCCTCGATCTGGGCCATCACGTAGCCGAGCATTTTCGTGTACTCCTTCTCCCTTTCCACCGGGTCGCTGATGGCTGTCATCTGGCCGCGGGTCTCGTTGTCGAAGAACCTGTCATCGTAGGTGCCGGGGTACAGCCAGTCGCGCGGCGAGTAGTAGAATCCCACCTTGAGACCGGCTCTGCGGCAGGCTTCGACATATTCCTTGACAAGGTCACGTCCGCCGAGGAACTGCTTCGTGCCGATGCCGTACCTGGATGGCCAGAGGCAGTAGCCGTCGTGGTGACGGGTCGTGAGGACGGCGTAGTTGAAACCGGCTTCCTTCGCGGCTTCAAGGTACTTGTCGGCGTTGAATTCAGGGTTGAATTTCTCCGCCTGGCCGTAGTAGAGTTCCTTTGATTTGTAGCCTCCGTTGTAGCGGTAGTGGTTGATCATCGCCCAGGACGGCTGCGCTCCGATCATGCTGTGGATGCCCCAGTGCATGAACAGTCCGAGACTCGCCTCAGGATACCACTGCGCCCCTTTCGCGGGGTTCGGGTACTCCAGCGGTTTCTTCAAAGGGGTGTCCAGAAGCTGCCGCGCGCGGTCGATGTCGCTCTGGCTTATTTCGTAGTACTCCACCGGCGGGAAGTTTATCTGTGCGCGGAGGGCGGTGCCGCAGCCGCAAAGTGCCACCAGGGTGGCGAGAAGGATTTTTCTCATATTTTATGAAAATCTTGTCTGACAAATTTATTAATAGTTTGCAGATATTTCGTGCTGTCGGTGAAGAAATCAGCGGGAAGTTTATATCTTCGCAGAACCATTCGCATAGAAAATTGACTGTTATGGAACAGAATCCAAAGGGAAGAATACTGGCCATCGACACGGGGTCGACTTCGACAAAACTCGGCTATTTCGTTGATGGTCAGATGGTTTTTGAAAACAACCTCGTGCTGTCTGCCGAGGATCTCGCGGCCTTCAAGGATGTGATGGCCCAGGATGCTCTGCGTAGGGACAGCGTGAGGGAGTTCATGAGAAGCAAAGGGATCCACGCCAAAGATGTGGACATCATAATGGCCCGCGGCGGCCTTTTCTACCCGGTTGTGACCGGAATCTACGCCGTGAACGAGGATATGCGTGAGGTGCTGCGGAGCTGCAAGTACGGCCGGCATGCCTGCAATCTGAGCGCGATCATAGCCGATGACCTGGCGAAGGAGGTGACCGAGAAGAACCTCGCGAGAGGGGTCGCTATGCCTTTCGGGGCTTGTTCGGCCTATGTGGTCGACCCGCCTATGGCCGATGAGATGCTGCCGGAATGCCGTGTGGGCGGTCTGCCTGAGTTCCAGCGCAAGGCTTTCTTCCACGCCCTCAACTCCAGGGCTGTGGTGAGGCGTTATCTTCGTGACCACGGCCACGAGGTCAATGACATCACCGCCATCGTGGCCCACATCGGCGGAGGTATCACCGTCACCCTGCATCGTGACGGGAAGGTCATCGACACCAACAACGGAGTCGGCGGCGACGGGCCTTTCTCGCCGGAAAGAGTCGGCTCCTGCCCCGGCTATCAGCTGGTCGACATGTGCTTCAGCGGCAAGTACACCAAGGAGCAGGTCAAGAAGAAACTGATGGGCGGCGGCGGTGCGATGGCGTTCTTCGGCACGAACAGCCTGAAGGAGATAGTCAAGATGAGGGAGGCAGGTGACATCCGGGCCAAGGTCTGGCTGGACGCTTTCGCCCTCAACATCGCCAAGTACATCGCTTCTGAGGCCGCCGATGTCGACGGCAAGGTGGATGTGGTCATCCTGACCGGCGGCGGGGCTTATGGCCGGGAGATTGTAGAGGCAATCCGCAAGCGGGTCAGCTTCATCGCTCCTGTCGAAGCTTATCCTGGAGAGTTCGAACTTCAGAGTCTCGCCGAGCAGGGCTACGAGATCCTTGCCGGCCGTGTCGGGATCCTGTCCTACGACAAGAACGCTCCAGAACCCGACCCGTTCACCGAGTAAGGGGTTATTGGCGATTTCGACACCGGCCTTCCGTTCGTCTGACACTGGTGTCTCGTTAAGACTTATTGAAACTGAATAAGTTAGGATGCGAGTTCGCCGAGTGATTCCGCCAAGGCCTTCAGCGACCGGCTTCCGGCCAGTTCCTTGTCCGTCTTCATCCTGTGGTACGATTTCACATCGAAGCCGTTGTCCATCACTGATCTGTAAAGCGTGAGACGGAATTTCAGTTCGGCGAGGAAATCCTCGGCGGCCTGCCTGAAAGCCTTGCCCACCTCTTTGTTCCCTATTTCGATGAGCGTCAGCGGGGCTGCGAACGAAGCCAGAACCCCAAGTTCTCTCCTGAAATATTCACAGGCCTTGGCGACCCTTTCCTTCAGGAGAGGAAGGGCTTCCGGAGGGGTGAGGCCGGCCGAGGCGGCTATGCGGCGGATCTGGCCCTGGAAGGTGCGCGCCGTGTCGCTGAGCGCCCGGATGCCCGTGAATGGTTCGCCTTCGCTGCCGAGCAGGTCGCCGTTGTAGCCCTTTCCGACCAGGTTGAACTTCTCCGCCGAAGCGGAATGGGTGTTGGAAAGATTGACCTGATAGACCCTGTTGACCCTGTTGTAGAAGTACCGGAGCATCTGAAGGTCAAAGGCTTCGCACAAGGAGGAGATGTAATGCTCGTTGGCCATCGCCGGGAGCTTCGCCTTCACTCCCTCCGCTGACTCCTGGCTGTTTTCAAAGGAGGTGACTTCCTCGCTGGTGAAGGTGCAGCGGCGGGTGATCGGAGTGGTCAGGACGATGCCCTCGAGGGTGCGGCAGCGGGAAAGCGCGACATAGACCTGCCCGAACGAGAAGGCCGCCCCCGCGTCGATGATGACATTGTCGAAGGTGAGACCCTGGCTTTTGTGGATGGTCACAGCCCACGCCGGGCGGAGCGGCATCTGCTCGAAAGTTCCTTCCACGATTCCCTCGATCTCCCCGCTCTCTTCGTTGAGGCCGTAGCGGATGTTCTCCCATTTTTCAGGGTCCACCACTATGCTGTCGCCGCCCTCGTCCCGCACGACCAGCTGCGGCTTCACCTTCTCGACTGTCGCGATCTTGCCGTTGTAGTAGCGCGCCTGCCCCGAAGTGTCGTTGCGGATGAACATCACCTGCGCCCCCTCCTTCAGCCGCAGATCCGTCTCGGCGGGATAGGCGTTTTCCGGGAATATGCCGTCGATGGTGGCCTTGAACACACAGGCCTTGCCTTTCAGCGCTTCCATCTTGGCATTGTTGACCGAGTCAGCCTGGGCGTTGTGGGTGGTCAGACGGATCCACCTTTCGTTGTCTGGCGGGATGAAGCCCGGATCCAGTCTTGTGTTCAGTTTCTTGAGCGCCTCGTCGCCGGGCCTTCCGGAACGCACTTCGTTGAGGATGTCCAGAAACTCCTTGTCGCTCTGCCTGTGGACCTTCTCAAGCTCGACCGTCACGTAGGGCAGACGGCGCAACGCCTTGGAATTGAAGAAGAAAGGGGAGGGGTAGACCTGTTCCATAAAGGGCTTCTCGGCATCCTTTACCACCGGCGGAAGCTGCTGGATGTCGCCGATCATCAGAAGTTGGACTCCGCCGAAAGGCTTGTCGCTGCGGCGGTAGCGCCTCAGACTGTCGTCCACGGCATCAAGGATGTCGGCTCTGACCATAGAGATCTCGTCGATGACCAGCAGGTCGAGAGTCCGCAGGATCTTCACCCTGTCCTTGCGCAGCGACCTCATCCGTTCAGGCATCTGGTACTCGGTCACAAGTTCTTTGACATCAGGGAGAAAGGGGCAGAGAGGCAGCTGGAAGAAGGAGTGGATGGTCACTCCTCCGGCGTTGATGGCGGCCACTCCGGTCGGAGCCACGACGGCGAACCGTTTGGAAGTCTGCCTTACGATTTCTTTCAGGAATGTTGTTTTGCCTGTTCCGGCCTTGCCGGTCAGGAACACGGAGATTCCGGTCTCTTCCACATATCTCTCCGCCAAAATGAATCTCTCGTCTTTCTCGATCATCTTTCCAGGTCTTTTGTCCGGACCTTAGCCGCCCTTATTGCCGGGACTTCGGAGTTCTTTTGCCCGAACTTCGGCTAATATAACATTAATTTTCCGGAAAATGGTTAAGTTTGTCACCGCGATGCCTAACAAAGATATTCATAAAAAGGGGTTCGTCCCAGAGCCGCCGCAGGGGAGCGACCTGTCGCAGGACCGCATCCTGCTGCACTGCTGCTGCGCGCCCTGCTCCACCGCCATCATCGAGTGGATGGTCGGGCAGGGGCTGCGTCCCGGCATCTTCTTCAGCAACTCCAACATCGTTCCTTTCGATGAATATGCCCTCCGACGCGAGGAGCTGCGCCGCTATGCGGCCGCCCACGGGCTTGAAACCTTCGATGATGAATATGACCACGCTGCGTGGCTGGCCTATGTCCGCCGGTTGGAGCAGTCCGGAGATGAGGCGGTCGGCGCCGGCGGAGAGGACGTGCCGCCGGTCAGGGTGGCGGATATGCCGGAACGCGGGCCGCGCTGCCTTGAGTGCTTCAAATTCAGACTTCTGCGTGCGGCGGATTTCGCCGCGGCGCACGGGTACAGACTCCTGACAACCACTTTGGCCTCTTCCCGCTGGAAGGATCTGGGACAGGTCGATGAGGCCGGCCGCTGGGCCTGCGGCCAGGTGAACGGCGCCGCGGCTGTGGATGCCGGCGTTGTCCGTTCCGAGGTTCTCTGGTGGGGGCAGAACTGGCGGCGGGGCGGCCTTCAGGAACGCCGGTGCGCCCTGATCCGGGAATGGGAGATGTATAACCAGACCTTCTGCGGCTGCGAATTCTCCAGGCGCTGATTCCTTGCCCTTGGGGAATAGTTCTGTCCAAAGTTGACTTTTTTCAAAATTAATAATTATCTTTGGAGTGTGGTGCAAAGATGACTTTGCCTTGGTTTAATTTATTAAACCTTGCCGGAGGGGCTTTCTCCGGACACTGAAAGAATACAAACCACTGATAATATGAAACCTGATTTAAGTTTCGCGCTGTCCGCATTCCTGTCGGCAGTCCTTGTCGGCTGCGGCTCCAACAAACCGAAAAATGCATCCGCCGCCGATGACGCGGCGCTCTCTCCGGATTCTGTCGAAGTGTCCGTAGATGCCGGCGTGACGGCTTCCTCTGAGGCCGAAGAGGCGTCCGAGGACAAAAGCGTGATTGTGAACGGCCATATGTTTGTGGATCTCGGCCTGCCCAGCGGACTGCTTTGGGCCTCGTTCAACATCGGGGCTGAGAACGCTTATGAGGATGGTGTCCGCTTTGCCTGGGGCGAGACCAGTATGACAGAAAAAGAAGATTTCTTCGACATCAAGTACTATGAATATGCTTCTTTTGATGCGGACGGAGAGTATGCAGGACTTACAAAGTACAACAAGACAGACAAGAAAACCACGCTTGAAAAGGAAGATGACGCAGCCTTTGTCAACTGGGGCGAACCTTGCCGTATGCCTACCCGTGCTGAGGTTGAAGAACTTGCCGATCCCGAATACTGTACTTGGACGTGGTCCTATAATCCGAGTGGTTATGTAGTCACCAGCAAAAAGAACGGCAATTCGATTTTCCTCAACGCTTGCGGTTTTCCGTTCGATGGAATCATCGACGGTTATGGACTGCAAGGGGAATTCTGGACCAGCACGGTTTTCATCGATGAAGATGGAGATTGTGACTATGCGCAAACTATCAGCTTCGACGGCGAAGACCATAACCAAAACTGGTGTCCTGTCCGTTATAACGGCCTACCTGTCCGCCCTGTCATCAATCAAAAAGAGTTGAGCCAGGCAAAGACACTTAAAGCCGCACCGTGTTTCAGAATCATCGACGGCCACAGGTTCGTCGACCTCGACTTGCCGAGCAAACTGCTTTGGGCTGAGACCAACATCGGAGCGGATTCTCCAACCGATGCAGGCATCTACTTCGCCTGGGGCGAGACCGGGATGAAGCAAAAAAAGTCGTACACTTGGGATTCCTACAAGTTTGGCAACGCTGAAAGCGGCAAGTCAACAAAATATAATCCGATGAAGGACGATATATATTCGCTCGATAAGGAAGATGACGCCGCATATGTCAACTGGGGCCACTCTTGCCGCATGCCCGACATCGATGAACTTGAAGAGCTTGGCGATGAGAAAAACTGCATTGTGAACTGTACTACCATCACTTCTCCATCCGGGGTTGAGGTTCAATTATATAAAGTGACAAGTCGCAGAAATGGCAATTTCATATATTTCCCTTTAGGCGGCTTTTATGATGAGACAGGATATCGCCCTGATTGTGAAGAAAGGAACGAAGTCAACGTATGGTCAAGAACAATCCATTTCTACGGTATCAGCGCGTTCGCCTATGTCTTTTCTTCGGAGCAAGGCGAACGCAACGTGGATAACGGCCGCTACTACGGATTCCAGATCCGACCTGTCGCGGAACTATGATCGCACAGTAAAATGCAAACCAAGTTATTTTTTTAGTATTCACCAAAAAACAGAAAGATGAAAACAAAAATCGCATTGTTATCGTTGGCCTTGATGGTCATCATCGGAACTACGGTCTCGGCTCAGCCGGAAAGTAGGCGGAAAGTCTATAAAGTCTCCACCGCGGATGAGTTCCTTGCCGCTATCGGAAGTGACCGCATCATAGAAATTGTCCCGACGGCCCCCATCATCATCACTGATGCCGTGAAGAAACTGTATGACAAAGGAGAATTGGACAAAATCGATATGTCTGATTACAGGGTTCTTCCTGAGGGAATCGTCTGCTATGACAACTACGACGGTCTTGCTCTGGGCATCGTCGGAGTGGAGAATCTTACGATACGTGCCAAAAATCAGGAAAAAGGCGCCGCGATATATTCAAGGCCAAGATATTCCGATGTTCTGAAGTTCTTGTACTGCGAGAACATAAGTCTGGAGCAAATTACGCTCGGACACACAGACGAAGGGTACTGCGAGGACGGAGTTCTCGGTCTGGTCGAATGTACGGATGTGACCGTGGACCACTGCGATCTGTTCGGCTGCGGCACTGAAGGCATCATCGCCACCAACTGCAATGTCCTCTGGGTGATGGGTTCTGTCATCCGCGACTGTTCATACCACATTATGCATCTGAACGAGTGTACCGATGTACATTTCGACTATTGCGAATTCCATGACAACAGGCAATTCGAACAGATCAACATAGATGGCTGCGATGATGTCACATTCAGCAACTGCAAGATTTACGACAACCAGGGAACGCTGTTCAATATCACATCCCCTGTCACGATGACGGACTGCACCATCGAACACAACGGGGACATTGGTCCATTGAACAACATCACTATGCAGAACGTGACCATAAAGAATCTGCATCCATAGTTTTGCCGCTTGCGGATTCCGCAGTCAACACGTATGAAAGAACATTATTGTAACTTAAATAAATAACAAACGATGAAGTACATTCCATGCCTTGTCCTTGTTCTAGTTCTTGGTCTCCTTCTGGGCGCTCCTTGTTTGGCGCAGAACTGGGGATCGGTGGTGAAGAAAGGCGTAAAGGCTACAAAAAGCATCTCCAGCGCCGTGGGCAAAATCGGCAAGAAAGTGACCCTGGAATCGCTTCCTGCCAATCTCGAGGAACTCCAGGCTATGCCCGGAGCCGATCTCACCGACGAGTATACCGTGGCGGCGCTTGCCGTCGCAGTGCTGTGCAACTACGAGAACGACCAGGACGAGACCTTCCGTATGATGGATTTTCTGCGCGGGCCTGAGCCGCTTGACAAAACTGACCAGCGGTTCATCAGCGAACGTCTGGAAGGACGTAGCTACATCATCCGTTCGTATCTCAAGGGAGCGACACCTGACAACAACTACACTCCATCCACACCTTATGTCGTGGAGATAAGCGAAAACAGCAGCTCTCGCGCTGAAAAAGGTTATGTGAAACTGTTCGTCCGCTCGTCGGGCGCCGACACTCCGCGTCCTATCACGCTCAGAAAGAAAGCGAGCACGGGACAGTGGTTTGTGTATCGGATGTCGATCCTTACCGATGTGCGTAAGCCAAAGGAGGCCGACCCTTGGTCATAGGACCGAAGGTCTGCGGACTCTTTGGAAAGCCGTGACGTACGGCACTTTGCGGAAAGTAGCGCGGATGGAAACCGCGCTACTTTTTGTAGATGGCGAAGAGGGCTGAGCCGGAGCCGGACATAGAGGCGTAGACCGCTCCGGAATCGTAGAGCGAC
>CAVEYE010000024.1:0-20111 GCA_963619595.1 bacterium
GCCAGCGCGGGTTCACCCAGTGGCAGGACATCCAGGGCAGGGGCGGCGAGGACGGCACCCCGCATTACGGAGACCACGCCTGGCCGGAGCAGAACTACGCCAGTCTGGTGATAGTCCCTGACGGAAAGGTCGCTCCGATAATGGACGCGCTGCGTGAAAAGGACAAGTCCTTCGAGAAACTCGGACTGCGCGCCTTTGTCTGGAACATCGAGCAGGTGTTGTAGAAATATCCATCTAATTTGTTATCTTTGTGTCTGGAACAAAGCGGTGTCTTTGTTCCGGACATTTTTAATTTTACACAGATATGGAAACAACAGTCACAAATGAGAATTTCGCCGGACTCATCGCCGGTGACAAGCCGGTGCTGGTCGACTTCTGGGCTACCTGGTGCGGTCCTTGCCGTGCCCTCGCTCCAACGGTCGAGGCCGTCGCCGCTGAATATGAAGGCAAAGCCGTGGTCGCCAAATGCAATGTGGACGACTGCGAGGATGTGGCCGAGAAGTACGGCATCAGGAACATCCCTACCATCCTCTTCTTCAAAGGCGGGGAAGTGGTGGCGAGACTTGTCGGCAACGTCCCTAAGGGCGACATCACCGCCAAACTTGACGAACTTGTCTGAAATCTTTTGCCATGAGAAAGTTTTTGTTGGCGGCCGCTGCCGCTCTTTGCGCATTCTGCGTGGATTCCTCAGCCCAGCAGTACCTTTCCACGAGATGGGGGATCACCGGAGGTTTCACGTCCTCCTCGACATCTGTCAAGAATATGGAATCGAAATCGGTTTCGCTCTACCACATCGGTCTGGCGGCCGAATTCCCTCTCGGCGGAGGTCTGGCCATCCAGCCGGCCCTGCTTTATCAGGTGAAAGGCCTTTCAGCCGACAAGCTCGGTGACTATTCCCTCGCCGAGACCCTGGACTCTTTCGAGACCAAGGTCGGCTATCTCGAGATCCCTGTGCAGGTGCAGTGGGGACCGGATCTTCTGGCTTTCCGCCCTTATGTGTTCGCCGAGCCTTTCGTGGGCTACCGCCTCGGCCAGAGTACAGAAGGCACCGTGGCTGAAAAACTTAAGGACAGCCTGAAGAAATTCGAGTACGGCCTCAGTGTCGGAGCCGGCCTCGAGGTCTGGAAACTTCAGGTCTCCGTCAAGTATTTCTGGAACTTCGGCGACATCTGCGACGAGGACGGTAAAGTGGACGCCATCGGCGACACCGTCAAGAACGCTGTCAAGGATGCCGTGAACAACGGCAACAACTTCAACGGTGTGATGGTCTCAGCCGCCTTCTTCTTCTAGTCTGTTCTTTTAAGCATCTGACGGAAGAATGGAAGAAGGACGGAAGATCGTTATTTACTGTTCGGCAAGCTACGACATCGACCAGAAGTACAACCAGGCTGCGCGGGAAGTTGTCCGCGCGGCTTGTTCTCTTGGTTACACCATCGTCTCCGGCGGTGCCATAAAGGGCACCATGGGGGCTGTGGCCGACGAGGTCGTAAGGTGCGGAGGCCGCCACATAGGCGTGCTGCCGCGCTTTATGGAACAGTACAAGTTCCCGGGTCTGGACAAGACCGTCTGGACAGAGACTATGGCCGACCGCAAGGAACAGATGCGCGAGGGCACCTGCGCGGCCATCGCCTTGCCTGGCGGAATCGGGACTCTGGACGAACTGATAGGCACATTGACGCTGGCCAAGCTGGGCAAGTATTCCGGCAAGGTCTACGCGCTCAACCTTGACGGCTTCTACGAGCCTCTGAAGGCGCTCCTTGACCATTATGTGGTCACTGAGATGCTTGCTGAAAGAGACAGGAATCTGATCGAGTTCCCTGACACGGTCGAGGAACTCATAGGACATTTGAACTGACCACCGATGACCCTTCAAGAGATAAAGGCTTTCCTGGGCAAGGACTGGACGGACACCGACGCGCTGATCCGCTCGTCCTTGAAAAGCGACATCCACCTGCTGGACAAGACGAACGAGGCGATCCTTTCCCACAGCGGGAAGCAGCTCCGTCCTCTTGTCTCGCTTCTTGTCGCCAGGGCCTGCGGCGGAGGAAAGGCCAATGAGGACAGCGTGCGCTATGCCGCCGCCTCGGAACTGCTCCACAATGCCACGCTTCTGCACGACGACGTGGCGGACAGCAGCACCGAAAGGAGAGGCGCTCCGACCGTGATGTCCATTCTCGGAGGCCCTGCGTCCGTCCTGATCGGCGATTTCTGGCTGGTCAAGGCTATGGAGAACATCCTGGCCTCGTCGGCTCACGGCCCGCAGGTCATCAGAATCTTCGCCAGGACCTTAAGCTGCCTCGCGGAGGGGGAGATGCTCCAGCTCCAGAAGGCGGAGGGCGGCGACACCGACATAGAGGACTACAAGCGGATCATCTACAACAAGACGGCCTCCTTGTTCGAGTCCACGGCTGTGTCGGCGGCGATTTCCGTGAACGCTTCACAGGCGTGCGTCGAAGCGGTGCGCGGCTATGCGGTGAGCCTCGGAATGGCTTTTCAGATCAAGGATGACATCTTCGACTACACTGACGGACAGGGACTTGGCAAGCCTGTGGGCATCGACCTGCAGGAAAGGAAGATCACCCTGCCTCTGCTCGGGGCGTTCAAGAACGCGTCAAGCAGGGAGGAAGCGGCCGTCCGGGAGAAGGTGACCCTCATCGAAGACCATCCGGAGTACGAGTCGGAGATCCGGACCTTCGTCAACGAGAAGCGCGGAGTCGCCTATGCTGTCAAAGCGCTTAATGAATATGTAGCCGGCGCTGTCGAGGCGCTTTCAGCTCTGCCGCCGTCGGCGGAAAGAGACTATCTCGCCGGGATAGCCGGCTTCACCGCCTACAGGGACAAATGACATTCGACCGGATCATAGGGAATCACGATGCCGTCAGGGCATTGGAAGGAATGGTCGACAGCGGACGCATCCCTCACGCCATAATGCTCTACGAGAACGATGGCTGCGGGGCTCTGGCTTTGGCCCTGGCTTTCCTCGGCCGTGTGATGGGGGACAGCCGCAGGGTCGGCGGCCTCATCCATCCTGACGTGCATTATGTCTACCCTGTGGCCAACGGCTCGAAAGTGACCGAGAAGGTGGAGAACCTCCGGGCCGGGCTGTTCCTGGAGTACTGGCGGGGGCTTGTCACCGCCAATCCTTACGCCCTTGAGAGCGAGGTGAACTCTGCTTTCGGCATCGAGGGCAAACAGGCCGGAATCAACAACGCCGAGGCTAAGGAAATTCTTGAGACAGTGTGGCTTACTCCAGTGGAAGGCGGATGGAAGGCCGTGGTGGTCTATCTGCCGGAGAAGATGAACGCCGCCGCTGCCAACAGGCTGCTCAAGGCCGTCGAGGAGCCGCCGGCGAAGACCGTCTTCGTGATGGTCACCCACGCTCCGGAGAAAGTGATGCAGACCATCTCGTCTAGATGCCAGGCGATACGTGTCCTTCCATATTCAAAGAACGAGATCGCGCAGGTGCTGACGCAGCAGTTCGGGAAAAGCCTGGAAGAGGCGGAACGGGCCGCGCTGGTAGCAGGTGGCAGCGTGGGCGCGGCGTTGAGGTATCTTTCCGGTTCGGATGACTACGACAGGCAGATGGAGATTTTCAAGGGACTTTGTGAAGCCCTTGTGGCCAAGGACCTTACGGTGGCTCTCGGGTTCGCTGACGCTATGGCGGCCCTTCCTTCGCGCGAGAGCCAGAAGGCTTTCTGCGAGTTCGCGGGAGAGTGCCTCCGCAAGCTTTTCCTGACCCAGCAGCGCCTGACGGGCATCGCCGCCATGTCGGCGGAGGAGACCGGATATTTCGCATCCCTCGCCGCCCGTTGCGGCAAGACTTTCCCGAGGCTGGCGCTTTCGTGCTTTGACAGGGCCAGGACACTGATAGACAGGAACGTGAACCAGAAAATCCTGTTCACCGACCTTGTCGGAAGATTGTATTTGATCATATTACGATAACTATATATGGACAATATTGATAATGAGACTATAAAGTTCGACTGTAACCGCGGGTGCACAATCACGCAGGACAAGGAGACAGGGGATTACGACTGCAACTACCGCCAGGGTTGCTGCAAGTTGAAATCCTACGACTGGCTCTCCGGCATCAAGCAGGAACAGTTCAACGACCTCTTCGAGGTACGGTTCAAGAACACGAGGAAGGGCATCTATGTCAACGCCTCCGGACAGGGAGTCAAGACAGGCGACCTGGTCATAGTCGAAGCGGCGACCGGCCACGATCTCGGCATCGTGACCCTTGAAGGCCCGATTGTGGGCCGCCAGATGAAGTGCAAGGGTATCGATCCGCAGACCACCCAGCTGAAGAAGATTTACCGCAAGGCCAAGCCTTTCGACATCGCCAAGTGGCAGGAGGCCATAGCGAGAGAGACCGAGACGATGATCCAGGCCAGAAGGATCGCCGCGGAACTCGGCCTTGACATGAAGATCGGAGACGTCGAGTTCCAGGGTGACGGCACCAAGGCCGTCTTCTACTACATAGCCGACGGCAGGGTGGATTTCCGCCAGCTGATCAAGGTCTACGCAGAGGAGTTCCGCATCAGGATCGAGATGAAGCAGATCGGGGCGCGCCAGGAGGCCGGCCTGATCGGCGGTCTGGGAATATGCGGCCGGGAACTCTGCTGTGCCAATTTCATAACGAATTTCCAGTCGATCTCCACTTCGGCTGCCCGCACGCAGGACTTGTCGCTCAATCCCCAGAAACTGGCCGGTCAGTGCGGCAAGCTGAAATGCTGCCTCAACTACGAGGTGTCCAACTACCTCGATGCCCAGTCGAGAATCCCTAAGGTCACGGAACCGCTTGAGTTCGAGGACGGTCTGGCCTATCTGGTCAAGACCGACATCCTTCAGGAGATAATGTATTTCTCTTACGAGAAGGGGTCTCTCGCCAATCTCTATCCGCTTTCCGCCTCCGAGGTCTGCCAGATCATCAAGATGAACCGGGAAGGTGAGAAGCCGGAGTCGCTCAGGAGCGAGCCGGAGCCGGTAGGACCTCAGTTCGTCTCCGCTGTTGGTGACGACAGCATCACAAGGTTCGACAAGCCTAAGAAGAGCAAGAACCGCGGCCGCGGGAAGGGCAGGCCGGCTTCTCCTAAAGCCTCCGGCGAAGGAGATGTCCGTCAGCGCGGCGGCAACTCGGATGGCGGCAATGCCGGCGGCACCGAAGGGAATGGCGGCGCCGGTGCGGGCGACAATGCCGGCAGACCTGAAAGACAGGGCGGCAGACCGCAGCGTCAGCGCGGCGGCAGAAGACCTGACAGAAGGCCTGACGCGAAACAGGACAGAAGACCTGACAGAAGACCGGAGACGAAACCGGAAGCGAAACCAAAGACGGATGCGTAACCTTTTGTTGTCATTGATTCTGGCTGCCCTGGCCGTGGCTTCCTGCTCGCGGCCTGCTTCCTACGAGCCTTTCGTGCCGCGGGAAAACGCCGAATATGGTGACACTTACATATTCACGCTTGACCTGTCTGACACGACGGTCTCCTATGGCCTTGATTTCTTCACAAGGCTCGAGCGCGGCGCCTTCGGGGAGTTCTCCGCCGACAGCGTGTCGCTTGACCTGAGGTGGATCTCCCCGTCGGATTCGGTCTTCCTCTCTGACACCACTTTCATCCCAGTCTGCGCGCCGGTCGACTCTTCCTACTATTCCAGGGACTTCATAGTCAGCTACAAGGATCCTCTCGACCTCCCGGAACACGGCAGATGGAGACTACGGGCCAAGGTTCTCGGCGATGTCGAGGCGATCAGAGGTCTCGGTGTGATTTTTACAAGGAAAGAAAATGGGACACGATAAACTCAGAAAATTCGCGGAGAACGAGACTTTCTCCTGCCTTCTTCAGCCAGAGGCCTCCTCGGTGCTGGACAAGTCCGGCGGCGAGGGCCTGCGTCTCAAGGACCATCCGGTCAAGGGGCATTGGAATGAAACGATGTTCGCGGCCGACCAGCCTATCGTGCTTGAACTCGGCTGCGGGAAAGGGGAGTACACGATCGACCTCTCCCGCAGAGAGCCTTCGCTGAACTACATAGGGATGGACATCAAGGGTGCCCGTCTCTGGAAGGGGGCCAAGTTCGCCACTCAGAACAATCTGCCCAACGTGGCCTTCCTCCGCTCAAGGATCGAGTTCATAGAGGCTTTCTTCGCTCCGGAGGAGGTCTCCGAGATCTGGCTGACTTTCTCCGACCCTCAGATGAAGAGCGAGAACTGCCGCCTGACCAGCCCGCTGTTTCTGGAGCGTTACCGCAACTTCCTGAAAAAGGGCGGAATAGTCCACCTCAAGACGGATAGCCGTTTTCTTTATGAATATTCAAAAGCTGTCGCGGAGCAGAACGGGTTGAGGATTCTTGCCGCCACGGATGACCTTTACGGGACTGGCAGGCAGGACCTTTCAGGCTGCGCCCTGTCCTCGGTAGCAGGAGAATCGGCGGTCGAGGCCTTGTTCGAAGTCCGGACCTTCTACGAGAGGATGTTCATGTCGCAAGGCTACAAGATAACCTACCTCAGCTTTGTGATCGACCACGACGGCCCTTACCGCTACCCTGAGTTCGATTCGGACTACTGGCGTTCGGTCGAAGGCCCGCGCCATTTCTCCCACCAGCCGGAGAAACAGCGTTAGGCTTCGCCTGGTTTCTCAGGCTTCTCTCCAGATGTAGACCTTGTCGCCTCTGCGGATCTTCTTTCCGCCCGGGTCGCGTATTTCGTCCTTGAACACCACCGGGATCGAGCAGAGAGTGCCTTTAGCCGCTTCATCCGCCGGCTTGAGGTCCACACGGATCTCGCAGACTGTCTCTTCGACGACCCCTGTCGTCTCTCCGATGATGAGGATGTCGTCACCTTTGCGGAGACTTTCGGACTCGACCAGCACTTCCGCCACGGAGATCCTGTCGAACCAGTTGGTGATCTTGCCGCAGTAGATTTTCCTGCGGGTGGCGTGGCTGCCGTAGACCTCGCTCCATTGTCCGAGTCTCGCTCCCTGGTAGTAACCGTCCCAGAAGCCTCTGTTGAAGACTTCGGAAAGTTCGGCCTTCAGGCCGGCTACCAGCTGCGGAGTGTAACGCCCCTCGCAGACAGCGTCGGCGGCCCGGCGGTAGCAGCTGGCGGTCTTCTTGACATATTCAGCGCTCCTCGCCCTGCCTTCGATCTTGAAGACCTTGACCCCGGCGTCTATGATCTTGTCCATGAATTCTATGGTGCACAGGTCTTTCGGCGACATTATGTACTTGTTGTCTATGTTCAGTTTCGTCCCGGTCTCAAGGTCGGTGACCTCGTAGCCCCTGCGGCAGAGTTGGTAGCAGGCTCCTCTGTTGGCCGACGCCCCGTAGGTCTGGAGGCTGAGGTAGCATTTCCCCGAGATGGCCATGCAGAGCGCACCGTGGGCGAACATCTCGATCCGGACAAGATTGCCGGAAGGCCCTTTGACTCCGTCCCGCAGGATGGCCTCGTGGATTTCCTTGACCTGGTGCAGGTTGAGTTCCCTGGCCAGCACGATCACGTCGGCGAACTGTGAGTAGAATTTGAGCGCCTCGATGTTGGAGACATTGAGCTGTGTGGAGATGTGGACCTCCAGACCTATTGACCTGCAATAGGTTATCGCTGCCATATCCGATGCGATGACGGCATCCACCCCTGCCGCCTTCGCGGCATCCAGAGCCTCTCGCATCGAGGCCAGGTCCTCGCCGTAGAGGACGATGTTCAGGGTCATGTAGGTCTTCACTCCGTACTCCCGGCAGATCCGCACGATCTCCGGCAGGTCTTCAGGCGTGAAGTTGTTGGCCGAGTGCGAGCGCATGTTGAGGTTGCCCACCCCGAAGTAGACGGAGTCGGCTCCGCCCTGGATAGCCGCGTGCAGGCACTCGAAATTGCCTGCCGGAGCCATTATCTCAAGTTCTCTCTTATCCATAGTGTCAATTCCGCAATCCTCGGCAAAATTAGCCTAATAATTCACCATTCCCAAATCAGAAAACGACCGGATATGAAATATTTTCGCTAACATTGCACCGATGTGCGGATAAGTTCCGCCCTGACCGCATTATGCGACTTAAAATAACCCTTGAATATTTCACCGTACCTGGTGAGAACCTTTACATCATCTTCCGTGACGGAGAGGAATCGTCTATGGAATATGTCTCCGCAGGCCGTTGGGAAGCCTCTTGCGAAGTGCCTGAAGGAACGGCCGCCCTTGCATATTCATTTGAAGTCCGCCGCGGCGGGAAGACCGTCCGCAAGGAATGGCGGGGCAGGACGGTGGCTTTTCCTGTCGCTCCGGCCGGAAAACGCGGTGCTGAAGTCTCTATCAATGAATATCTTGTCCGCGACCGCTGGCAGGACCGCCCTGAGGATTCACCGTTCTGGACAGACGCGTTCCAGAATGTCATATTCAAGAGCCGTATAGCCTATGCCTACCAGAGCGAAAGGTTCAATGTCTCTCTGGTCGTGCCGGATGCGCAGGTAAGAGGTGACGAGGTGCTGGCTCTCGCGGGTTCGGGCAGCCTGTTCGAGGAGGACTGGGGCTGGTTCATCCCGTTCTCCAACGAGGGCGACGGTCTCTGGCGTGTCGACCTTGATGTGACGGAACCTTTTGACTACAAGGTTGTTGTCCTTGACGCAGCGAGTGGAAAGCCAAAGATTTGGGAGGATGGTGACAACCATCGTTTCGCCGCTGTCCCGGCCGAAGGGGATTTTCTTGAGGTGAGGGATGTGGCCCCGGTTTTCGAGACCCGACGCTGGAAGGGGGCAGGTACGGCCGTGCCCGTGTTCTCGCTGCGGAGCGAGGACAGTTTCGGTGTCGGTGAGTTCAACGACCTGAAGAAACTGGCGGATTGGGCCGCGGCCACCGGCCAGAGGGTCATCCAGCTGCTCCCGGTCAACGACACGACTATGACCGGCACCTGGACGGATTCCTATCCCTACAACGCCAACTCTACCTTCGCCCTTCATCCGCAGTTCATCCATCTGCCGGCGGCAGGGGTCAAGGTGGACAGGAAGTACAAGGCTCTGCGCAAGGAGCTTAACGGCCTTCCGGCGGTCGACTATGAAAGGGTCAACGGCGAGAAGACCCGCTTGTTGAAGGAAGCCTTCGCCGAGGTCGGAAAGGAAGTGATGTCCGGGGCAGCCTACCGGTCCTTCTTCGCCGCCAACAAGTCCTGGCTGGTCCCTTATGCGGCGTTCCGTGTGCTGACCGGCATCTACGGGACTTCCGAATCCGGAAAATGGAAGACTCTTTCCAAATATTCAGAGAACAAGGTCAAGGTCTTCTGCCGCGGTCACCGGGATGAAGTTGATTTTTACTGCTATGTGCAGTTCTGCCTCGACGCTCAGCTGAGGGAGGCTGTGGATTACGCTCATTCGAGGGGGGTGGTCATCAAGGGTGACCTGCCTATCGGAATCAGCCGCACCAGCGTCGACGCCTGGCAGTTCCCGCATCTGTTCAACCTTGATTCACAGGCAGGAGCGCCGCCTGACGCTTTTTCGGTAGACGGCCAGAACTGGGGTTTCCCGACTTACAACTGGGAAGAGATGGCAAAGGACGGCTACGCCTGGTGGAAGGCTCGTCTTGGAAAGATGAGTGAATATTTCGACGCGTTCCGCATCGACCATATTCTTGGATTCTTCAGGATCTGGGAGATTCCGCTTGGGATCAAGTCCGGGTTGCAGGGTCACTTCAACCCCGCTCTGCCATATTCAGAGAATGAGATCAGGGAGATGGGCTTCGACCCTCGCAGCCGGTTGTTCGTGCCGGATCCGCATAGGGAAGGCTGGTTCCATCCCCGTATCTCCGCGCAGGAAACGGGGGATTTCCTGGCTTTGGAGGACTGGCGTAAAAATGCCTACAACGACCTCTACAACGACTTCTTCTACCGTCGGCACAACGCTTTCTGGAAGGAGCGGGCGATGAGGAAACTGCCTGAACTGCTTGATTCTACGGGTATGCTGGCCTGTGGGGAGGATCTCGGAATGATCCCGGCTTGCGTGCCTGAGGTGATGAAGGATCTGCGGATCCTTTCACTGGAGATCCAGAGGATGCCGAAGTCGCCGGACAGAATTTTCGATGATCCTGCGTCATACCCTTATCTGTCGGTCTGCGCGACCGGGACGCACGACACCTCCACACTGAGAGGTTGGTGGATGGAGGACAGGCCGATGACCGAGAGGTTCTACCACGAGGTTCTCCACTGCGAGGGGCAGGCTCCGTACGATTGTGAGCCGTGGGTGTGCGAAATGATTGTGAAGCAGCATCTTGCGTCGCCTTCGATGCTTTGTGTCCTTCCGCTTCAGGACTGGCTGTCGATTGACGGCGAGGTCCGTTATCAGGGCGCGCCTGAGGATGAGCGGATCAACATCCCGGCCAATCCTCGCCACTACTGGCGCTGGAGGATGCACCTGACTCTTGAGCAGCTCATCTCCCGCAAGGATCTGACCGTCCGCATCAGGTCGATGGTCTCGGACTCCGGCAGGGATTAAGCCCGACAGGCTGTTCTCTGGTTTTGAAAAAAGGTTGACCGTGTCCGGCCAACCTTTTTTGTCGTTATTCGGTGTAGAAGTTTATGATGCGTTCGAGGGCGCGGCGGCAGACGGGACAGAAGGCCGGGGCGGTGTTGGTGCGCATACGGCAGTCTTCGCAAGGCCTCCACACACCTTTGGTCTGGTAGCCGCCGCCTTCGACCAGACCCACGATGCCCTGGTCGTAGAGATCTTTCCACTTGCTCTCGAAATCAACCTTTGTGGTGATGTTCTGCTCCCACGGCTCGATGCCCGGGTAGTAGTACTCTACATACTGGTCGTCGTAGGCATATTCATCGGTCAGTCCTCCGAAGCTGTGGCCGAACTCATGGACGACGACAGGCCCGAAGAGGGCGTGGTGGGCGGTCGTCAAGGTGTAGGAATTGTAGATGCCTCCTCCTCCGTAAGTGTCTGTGTTTGCGAGAATTATGATGTGTTCATAAGGCACGCCGGCCAGTGCGTCGTGCATCTTGAAGAGATGCAGGGTCGTAAGGTAGCGGTCAGAGTAGAAGGTGTCGAAATGCGAGTCCACAGCCGTCCTTTTCCACAGCCCTTCGCGCGGCACGCTGACTCCGCTGTCGGCGGAAGGCGCGGCGACGGCCACGATGTTGAACCTGTCCTTCATCGATTTGAAGGGTTCGTGCTTCAGAAGGTTCTCGACGGCGCTTTCAGCGTCTTTGAAGAATATGTCCATCTCGCCTTCCGTGTAGCCCTCGGCAAGGATGGCGACGTCTATCTTCTCTTTCGGGTCTCCGCTGTCAAGCAGCATCCTGGTCCGCGGAGCGCTGTCCACCGGACGGACGAGGATGTCAGCCGGGTCAACAGGATGTGTGAGGCTCGCGGCCACATTCTCGTGGAAGTCAAAGAGTTTCACCGTGATCTCTGCCGGAGCCGCCGGCATAGGGACAAGGAAAACATTCTCGAAACTTTTGCGGACTCTAGTGGCTTCTTCCGTCGCCTGCCATTCCTGGAAAAGTGTGCAGAAGGACATCCTGTAGAGGGTGTCGCCGGTGGCCTTGTCCGTCATCATCAGCTGGCCGTTGCCTCTCAGAGGGACGTCCTTCATGTTCACCCTACGCCCGTACCAGCCGTCAAGGCTCAGCAGTTCGGCGACCGCTATGTCGCAGTCCTTGTCCGAGCCTGAGAAGATGTAGTCTACCCTCAGGGTCTTGTCCAGCAGCCTGCCATCGTTCCACGTATTGTTTCCGGCCAGGACTGTAAGCCCTGCCAGAACCATTGACAAAACAACAAGAAACGCTCTTTTCATCGCAAATCTGATTTTAGATGTGAAGAGCAAATTTAATGAATATTTATTTAGGTTTCGCATGTGCGAAACTTAAATAATAAAAAAAAGGTCGGCGGAAAGCCAACCTTTTTTATTAGTGTTTTATTGCTCTTCCTGCAACTGGAGATGCTGCACATAGATCGCTTTCATCTTCGCGGCTCTTCTCTTTACAGAAGGCTTCTCGAAGTTCTTGCGGGCGCGAAGCTCACGGATAGCACCGGTCTTCTCGAACTTTCTCTTGAATCTCTTCAGAGCCTTTTCGATGTTGTCGCCTTCCTTGATTGGAACTATGATCATGATGTCTTTACCACCTCCTTTTTCTTTTGCGGCTGCAAAGGTAAGTAAAAAATCTTGAATATGTTTAGTAAATTCGCGGACGGCTGAAAAAAAGATGCGATTAAAGATATGGATTTCTACAAGATGAGCGTCCCGTCGGAGTCGAAAATTCCTGACGGGCAGATACAGAAAGTCTGGAAACGCAAACGTTTCCAGACTTTCATCGCGGTGACCCTCGGCTACGCGCTTTACTATGTGTGCAGGATGTCGATGGGTGTGATGAAGCAGCCGCTGATCGAGGCCGGACTTCTGGACGCCACCCAGCTGGGCATCATCGGAGCGTGCCTGTACTGGACCTATGCGGCCGGCAAACTCGTCAACGGCTTCCTCGTGGACACAGCGAACATCAAAAGGTTCATGGCCACAGGTCTTCTCGTCTCGGCGGCGGCGAACCTCATAATGGGAGTGATCGGGGCAAGCGCCTCGTCCGCGGGACTGGGCAGCGCCGTCATCTTCATAGGGTTCGCGGTGATGTGGGCGGTCAACGGCTGGGTGCAGTCCATAGGAGCGCCTTCCTCCATCGTCGGACTTTCGAGGTGGTTCCCTCTCAAGGTCCGCGGCACGTACTACGGTTTCTTCAGCGCCTCCCACAACATCGGCGAAGGCCTGTCCTTCATATTCGTGGGATCCATAGTCGCCGCCTTCGGCTGGAAATGGGGCTTCTTCGGAGCGGCCTGCGCCGGCCTGCTCGGAGTGCTGGTCATCCTCCTGTGGGTGCACGACACGCCTGAAAGCAAGGGACTTCCTAGCATCGAGGAACTTTCCGGCGAGAAAGCTCCGGAAAAGACCGGAGACGACGCGAAGGAGACCCGCAGGATCCAGGCGGCCGTCCTCCGCAACCCTGGCGTGTGGGTTCTGGCGGCCTCAAGCGCGTTCATGTACATGAGCCGCTACGCCATCAACGAATGGGGCACGATCTTCCTCCAGGAGAACTATGACTACGACCTGATGGAGGCCGCGTCCATAATCGGCATCAACCCGATCTTCGGGGTGATAGGCACGGTGTTCTCGGGCTGGCTTTCGGACAAGGTGTTCAAGGGCGACAGGAAGTACCCTGCCTTCGCGGCCGGCCTGCTTGAGTCCATAGCGCTCGCCCTCTTCCTTTTCGGCGGCGGCAGCCACTTCACCCTCATCCTCTCGATGGTCCTCTTCGGAGTCGCGATCGGAGTGCTCATCTCGTTCCTCGGCGGACTGATGGCGATCGACCTTGTGCCGAGAAAGGCCACGGGAGCCGCTCTCGGCATCGTCGGAATGGCGTCCTACGCCGCTGCTGGAATCCAGAACATCATCACGGGCTTCCTCCTCGACAACAACACCTTCGAGGCTGTGAACCGTCTCGGCGAGACCGTGACAAGACACGACTACAGCTACGCGAGCTGGTTCTGGCTCGGCTCGGCGGTGGTCTCCTGCCTCCTCCCTATCCTCAACTGGAGGCGCAGGCAGCAGGAAATCTGACCCGGGACTCAAGGAAATCTCTGAATATCCAGCCTCGGGAACCACAATTTTTCTTACCTTTGTCTCCTGCGTTCCAATGAAGGGAATATGCTGAACGACAAGACGAAAAAATGCCTCAAGATAGGATTCTGGACGGTGCTGGCGCTGTGGGCCGTGGTGGTCATAGCGCTCCAGGTCGTCCTCAATTCCACCGTACTCGGGAAAATCGCGGACACCTTCGCCGATGAATATGTCGACGGCGAAGTGGAATATTCAAAGATCAAAGCTTCGATGTTCAGGAGCTTCCCGAACCTCAACGTCACCGTCGACGACTTCTCCATCACCTATCCCCACGGCAGGTACGCCGCTTCCGACGCTGCCCGGACCCCGGGTTCATACCTGGCCGGAGCCGGCAGGAACCCTGCCGCCGACACCCTCGTCCATTTCGATGGACTTTCCCTCTCGGTGAACTATCTCGCCGCCTTGACCGGCAGGATCAAGGTAAGGCATGCGGTCCTTGACCGGCCGAGGATATTCGCTCATCGGTACGGTGGAGGCAGGGCTAACTGGGACATCTTCAAGACCGGCGGCAAGACGGATGATGACACTTCTTCCGCGGGCTTCAGCCTGCCGGACCTCACGATTAAGAAGGTCAGTCTCGAGGGCGGGCCGTTCGCCGTGTACACCGACCCGCAGGACACGGTGGCAGGCTGCATATTCATGAAAAACCTTTCCGCCAAGGGCCGCTACCGCGCCGGAAAAGGCCGGATCGAGAGGGTGTCGCTTTCGCTTGACTCGCTTTTCGCCGCCGGACGGCTTCCGGCAGACACGGTCGCTTTCAGGCTTGACCGCCTCAGGGTGAAGGAGAAGGGCGACAGGTTCGACATCGATCTGGCTTCCAATGTGTTCCTCGGCCTCAAGTCTTCCGGAAGGATGAGCATCCCGGTTGAGGTCAAGGGCAAGGTGACCCCTGACCTGAAAGGCAGAAGCGTCGCCGTGGAGGATCTGCAGGCCAAGGTGGCCACAATCGGCCTCCAGGCTTCGGGAAATGTGGATTTCTCAGGCGACAAGACCCTCATAAAGGCGAAGGCCGGCATCAAGGACGCGTCGATAAGCGGGCTGGTCGACTGTTTCGGGGACAACTTCCCCGTCCTTAAAAACCTTCACACCGATGCGGTCATCTCGCTGGACGCCACCTGCGACGGCTTCTATGACAGCGCCACCGGCAGTCTTCCGCCGCTTTCCGTCCGGGTTCAGATCCCTGATTCGCAGGTCGGCTGGGAAGGCTTCGCCGAAAAAGGCCGTCTCGACCTTGACGCCACAGCGAGCAGCGTCGACGGCAGGCTGGTCGCCGAGATTCCGGATTTCTGCTTCAACGTCAACGGAATGAAGGTCTCGCTCAGCGGCTCGGTGGACGATGTCCTCGGAGAAGACCCGGAAATCCAGTTGAGCAGCGACATCCACATCGTCATCGACTCCTTGACCAGATACCTCCCGGACAGCCTCGGCCTTTCGGCCCACGGCGACCTTGAGGGCATCATCGAAGGTGGCTTCAGGCTGTCACAGCTCGATCTTTTCAATTTCTCGGAGATCGGCCTCGAAGGACTTGTGGAAAGCAACAACATCACGGTCAGCATCCCGAAGGACACCCTCTTCGCCTATCTTGGACACACGGACATCAGCCTCGGCTCCTTCTCGCACGATGAGGAAGACCACGAAGGACACGGCGGGGAAGGCCACAGCCACACGGGACTTTCCATCACCGTCGACAGTCTGTTCGCTGAATATGGCGCCTCGACCTTTATCCGGGGTACGGGGATAAACGTCTCGGCGCACAACTCCGAAGACCTGATCGAAGGCCGGCCGGACAAGCATCCTGTCCACGGGCATCTCGACATCGGCTCCATCGGAATGATGGACATCGACTCCTGCTTCGTCGGAGCGCTGGGTTCGGCCAACACCTTCAAGCTGAGCCGGAAGACAGTAGGCAGACAGACCGTCCCTTACATAAGCCTTACGAGCAGCAACAAGGATGTGACCGTCCGTGACGGAGTCAACAGGTTCTCCGTGGCGGACGCCCGTCTCAGCGTCGCCGCGCATCCGAACTCCGTCGAAAGGCAGGCCCGCAAGAAACATCTTCTGGACTCGCTCCAGAAAGTCTACCCGGGAGTGAAACGGGATTCGCTGCTGCGCAAAGCCTTCAGGAGAATGCCGGTGGATTCGCTGCCGGACTACCTCTCCGAGAAAGATTTCGAGAAGAACGACATCAGGATACAGCTCGGAGAATCCATTTCCAACTACATCAGGAACTGGGACATAGACGGTAGCGTGAGCCTGGCCGAAGGCCTTGTCATCACCCCTTACTATCCGCTCGACAACAGGATCGCCGGATTCAGCGGGACTTTCTCCAACAACTCCATAGAACTGAAGAAACTCTCCCTGACCTCCGGGTCGTCGGACATCAACGCCAGCGGCCGGCTGACAGGTCTGCGGAGGATTCTCGTTTCAGGAAAGGGGATGCTGGACCTCGACCTCGGGATAACCTCGAAACAGATCGACGTGAACGAGATCCTGGTCGCCCTGAATTCCGGCGGGAACTATGTTCCGACCGACCGGAAGGCGGCTCTGGAGGGGGTGGATGACTCCGACTACCTCGAATCCGTCAAGGAGGCCTCGGCCTCGGACACGACAAGCCTCCAGACCCTGTTCGTGGTGCCGGCCAACCTCGACGCCAAGGTCTCCATCGAGGCCGACAAGATCAGATATTCAAAACTGGAGACCTCGTGGATGTGTTCGGACATCGTGATGAAGGAGCGCTGTCTCCAGGCGACCAACACCCTGGCCACCACGAACATGGGCGACGTCTATCTGGAAGGCTTCTACTCCACCCGCACCAAGAAGGACCTGAAGGCTGGCTTCGACCTCACGCTCGCGGGGATCACGGCGGAGAAGGTGATCGAACTCTTCCCTGCGGTGGACAGCATCGTACCTATGCTCAAGGCTTTCAAGGGAATGCTGGACTGCGAGGTGGCGGCCACGACGGCCATCGACACATCTATGAATATCCTGCTTCCGACCTTGAGCGGAATAGTGAAGATAGACGGCAAGGACCTTTCCCTCGTGGAGAGCGAGGAGCTTGACAAACTCCGCAGGACGCTGATGTTCAAGGACAAGGACTCCAGCCACATCGAGTCGCTTTCCATCAGGGGCATCATCAAGGACAACCAGCTGGAGATCTTCCCGTTCGTCCTCAACGTCGACCGCTATTCGGTGGCGGCCAGCGGACTCCAGAGGTTCGACCAGAAGTTCAAGTACCATCTCTCGGCGCTCAAGTCACCGATTCCTTTCAAATTCGGTATCAATCTGAACGGCACCTTCGACAACTGGAGCTGGAGGCTCGGCCGAAGCAAGTACAAGAGCCAGAACGTCCCGCTGTTCGACACGCAGGTCGAGGGTCTGAGGGTCAATCTGACCGACGCCATCCACAAGATCTTCGAGAAGGGTGTGGAGCAGGCTCTGAAGCAGAACGAGATGTCGCAGAAGGCCATCGAAGCCAAAAAGAACGAGCTTGACTACTCCGCGGCCCTGACGGAGGACCTCTCGAGCGAGGAGAAGAGGACCATCAAGGCTCTGGAATCCGCAGCTGAGACGGACAAGTCCGGAGATGTCTCGGAAACGAAGAAGACCGGAGACCCACTCTGAATCCAGCCCCTTTGTGCCGATGACCCGATAGCGGACCGGCGGCTCCGTCAAGATATTTTTGAATATTAAGTATTTTCTCCCTAACTTTGCATTCCTTTCGGACCTGTGGCGTAGGCAGCTTCCAATCGCCGAAACCGCTTGTGGAATCCCTCATCATCTAGATTCCTTTGCCGAAAGGTTTTGCGGGTGTGTTGAAATTGGTAGACAAGCCAGACTTAGGATCTGGTGCGCAAGCGTATGGGTTCGAGTCCCTTCACCCGCACAAAGTGTGGCTGACTTTTAGTCAGCCACACTTTGGCTTATTTAACCCCCAGTCACTGCGTGACAGCCCCCATGGGGCCACCGGGGGCCGCATCCCCCAGACCCCCTGTGTCGCTTCGCTCCGAGAGCTTCGATTTTTTTGTTTCTCTTATTTCTACACCTTCTCTTATTTAACCCCCAGTCACTGCGTGACAGCCCCCATGGGGCCACCGGGGGGCGTTCCGGACGCTTGAGGTCCGTCCTTACGGGTGACGGACATTGTCAATTTCCCGAAATTTATTATTTTTGTGAACAAAAATGTTAGTCAGCCGGCCGGGGAGAATGTCCTCCGGTAGCGGACAAATCAGCGAGAGGAAATGGACAGCCCTTTTTTGTACAACCGTTATGTCACCGGCCAGCATTTCATAGGCCGGAAGGAGGATTGCACGATTCTTGGCAACCTGCTGGCCCAGAGCGAGAATGTCGTCATCTGGGAGCCGGTCGGCACTGGCAAGAAATCCCTTGTGCATCAGGTTTTCACCAGAATGAAAGTCTCAGGCCAGAGGTATGCGGTGGGGGAGACCACGGCTCTGGACATCCGCACCGGCGAAGCCTTCGTCAAAAGGCTGGGGGCCGCCGTGATCAGGATGTTCGCCTCGACTCCGGACGGTTACGAGGCGATTGTCAAAAAACATCTTGACGGGACCCATCTCGTCTTCGACAGGAAGGCGTTTTCCGACCGCGACACGATCCTTTCCACGAACTGGGACCTGGACGACAACGATTTCAAGGCTGTCCTCAGACTGCCCTACGTCCTTTCGGCCGAGAAAGGAGAGAAAACCTACTTCGTCATAGACGAGTTCCAGAACATCGACCTGGCCGACGACGGAGAAAAGATCTTCAAGCTGATGGAGTCGGTCATCGACGAGTCCAGAGCCTCCGGGACGAAGATGTTCTCCTACATATTCATAGGCTCCCGGGTCAACGCGATGGCGGACATATTCCAGAAGCGACATTTCTTCTACCGCAGGGTGACGAGGCTCGCCCTGGGCAAGGTCGACGAGAGGGAAATCGTCGAGCACATCATCAAGGGCTTCCTCGCCACGGGCAAGGTGATCGACCGCGACCTTCTCAGCGGGGCTTGCCGCCTCTTTAAATGCAACTTGTTCTACATCAATCATTTCACCTCCGTCTGTGACTCTCTCTCCAAGGGCTACATAATGGAACCCGTGCTGCTGGAGGCGCTCGCCACCGTGCTGGCCGTCAACCGCGGCCGCTTCATCTCGGCGATGAACGACCTCACGACCTTCCAGGTCAGCCTGCTGAGGGCCGTAATCGACGGCTACACCAAATTCAGCACTGCCGAGGTGATCAGGAAGTACGCCTTGAGCTCGTCGGCCAACGTGCGCCGTCTCAAGGACGCTCTGATGAAAAAAGAGATCCTCACCTTCGTGGGGGAGGAAGGCCGTCCGGTCATCCTCGACCCTCTCTTTGAATATTGGCTCAGAAACTACTATTTCAAGAAAAAGCAGTAGCCTCCGCCTCGGACGTTTAACACAAGGATAGACAAGAATATGGAAAAGAAGAAGATAGCGATTCTGACCGGCGCGGGAGTGAGCGCCGAAAGCGGCCTCAGCACATTCAGGGGCAACAACGGACTCTGGGGCAAGTATGACCCTGAGGAAGTCGCTTCTATCCAGGGCTGGCGGCGCGACCCCGGCCTTGTGCTGGATTTCTACAATGATTTCCGCAAGAGGCTGGGCGAGGCCAGACCGAACGCGGCGCACTATGCGATGGCGGAACTTGAGAAGGAATATTCAGTGACGGTCATCACGCAGAACGTCGACAACCTGCACGAAAGGGCGGGGTCGACGAGGGTCCTCCACCTCCACGGCGAAGCGACGAAGGTGCGTCCGGAAGCCGGTGAATATGACAGGACATATTCGGAGAGGGAGGTCATCGACATCGGCTACGGGGAGGTCCATCTGGGTGACAAGGCTCCGAACGGCAGCCAGCTCCGTCCGCACATCGTCTTTTTCGGCGAGGGCGTGCCGAACATCGAGAAGGCCATAGGCATCGTGGCCGCGGCTGACGTGATGCTGATCGTCGGCACCTCCCTCAATGTCTATCCCGCCGCGGGTCTGTACCGCTACGTCTCCAACGGAGTCCCGGTCTACCTGATAGACCCCGAGGATGTCGCCGTCAGCGACCCGCGCATCACTCACATCCGCGAAGTGGCCACCAAGGGGATGGAGACCTTTGTGAATATGCTTGAGTCCAAGTGATCCGGCCTGATTCTGTGCAACTTCGGGCGGCGCTGCGCGAAAATATTTTGCGGATTTTGGGAAAATGCCTATTTTTGCAGTCCGTTTTATGGTCGTGGAGCTCCAGAAGTCCCGTGAGGTTACGGGCGCTTGCGGCTGAAACTTAATAAGTTTTGTTTTTTTATGTACGCAATTGTAGACATTGCAGGACAGCAGTTCAAGGTCGAGGCCGGAAAAGAGATTTTCGTGAACCGCCTCGCCGCCGCCAAGGATTCTTCAGTGGAATTCGACAAGGTGCTGCTGGTTGACTCCGAAGGGCAGATCAAGCTCGGTAATCCTTATGTGAAGG
>CAVEYE010000025.1:0-7699 GCA_963619595.1 bacterium
AGGCCATCGCTGATTCGTGGCCGGACAAGATGGATGATTCCTGCGCCCGCGAGGAGTGGGGCTGGACTCCGTCCTACGATCTCGAGACGATGACAGTCGACATGATCGAGGCTCTGAAGAAGAAGCTGCTGTAAGAGGTAGTCTGCGGCAGACAACAAATTGACTATCAAGCAAAAAAAACAATGTCCTGGTCGGATTTCCCGTACCAGGACATCGTTTTTATGTCCACTTTCAGATAGTTATCCGCCACCGCTACGCAGGTGTTTAGAGGATTGGGACTACGCTTCGGTCTGAATGTCGGCCAGGACATCGGTCTTGGCATCGGTCTGGACTTTCGCCGGGACATCGGTCTGGACTTTTACAGGAGTCTCGGTCTTGGTGGCCGGGGCGGTGCCGGAGCGGCGGGCCTTGCGCTTCTCGAAGCGGGACTTGTAGCCGTCGATAAGGCGTTCCTCCTTCTTACGGCGCTCCTCCATCGCACGCAAAGTCTTCAGCGTCTTCTTGCGCTTCTTCTTCAATGCTTTCTCCTCCTTGGCTTTTGACTTGGCTGCGTCGCGGGCGTCCAACTCGGCCCAGCGGGCCTCCTTGGCCGCTATCCTGTCCTTGCGTGCCTGTTCGCGGGCAGTCTTCTTACGAGCTTTCTCGGCCGCCTTCTTCTCCTTGTTCAGTTTCTTGATGTACTCCGGGTCACGGGAAAGCGAATCAGCCCTCGCGGCCGCTATGCTGTCCCTGGCCATTGTCAAAGAATCCTTGACGGCAGGAACGGAAGCAGCCTTGTCGAGAGAGTCGGCCTTGAAGGCGGCGATGCTGTCAGCGGCGGCCTTCCGGGCAATCGAATCCCTGACTGCGGCAAGACTGTCAGCCGAAGCGGCCAGCTTGAGGCTGTCGGCAAGACGGGCCTCACGGGCCTTGCGCTCTTCCTCGAGGCGTTCTCGTTCGGCCCTGCGGACAAGCTTGATGGAATCCCTCACCTCGATCATCCTGTAGACCCCGTCCATATAGCCCGGGAAATAGGTGTCGGTGTGCTGGAAGCCGGCACGGGGAACATCCTCGTAGCGCTGGCGTTCGGACTTTCTCGGCTTGTAGGCCGTGATGTCCTCCGGTCCCTTAGGCCGCTTGTCCGGCTGCCACTCGAAACCCTTGAGGATCTTTTCGTCCTTGGTCATCTGGACGACAGGATAGGCGTCGCTCTTGACGGACTCGAAATAGTTGAGATCCTGGATCTCGCCACCTGAAAGGGTAGCGGTCAGCATCTTGGATTCAAACTTGTTGACAGTGGCGAGCGAACCGTTTTCCTCGATGAAGAAAAGGCCGGAAGCACCGCCGAGGGCGTCGAACCGCTTCAGAGTCCCTGTGCTGTCGAAATAGGCCATCATCTCAGTACCCCTGATCTGGTCATAGCACAGAGAGTCCTCCTGCACCACGATGAAGGCGTTGGACATCAGGCTCGCACGGTCGAGAGCCTGGTTCTTGACGATGATGGTTATGCTGTCCGCCGTGTACTGACGCTTGATCTCGTTCCAGACAACAGGACTCTTGTAAAGCCTGACCAGAGAGTCAAGGTCGTTGTAGGCCAGAGAGTCGCAAACGACCTGCATGTCGCTTCTGTACACCCTTACGTTGCGCAGACCGTAGATGAAACTGATTTTCGTCGTGTCTTTCGGGGCCGAGGTGAGGCTGTCGGCGACCGCCAGGGAATCCGCTCCCTCGACTCCAAGTGAATCGGGCGTGTCAACCGTCAGGGAATCCTGAAGGGGCAACGTATCCGGCTTGAAATCCGGTGAGCCGGGACGGGACTTCCCTCTGGAAAGAGTGTCCTGCGGATTCCCGGTAGAAGAGACCGCTGTCTTCTTCAAAGTGTCCTGCGGATTCCCGGTAGAAGAGACTGCTGTTTTCTTCAAGGTGTCCTGAGGGGCGGCCGACCAGACCGGGAGGACATATTCATCAAAATCATCGTAAGGGGCGGGCAGACGCGGTCCGGCTTTTGAGAGCGGCGGGGCGCTGGATTTCATCGAGACCGACGCGGCTGCGCCGGATTTGTCTGCGGAGGCTTTCCCCGCTTTCGACTTATGATCCTTCCCACCTCCGGCGGAGGTCCTGGCGGCCGAAGCTTCCTTCGCCGCGGCCGCGCCCTTGTCCTTGGTGCCGGCCGCGTTCGGATCTTCCTCCGCAAGTTTCTTCTTGGCGGCCTCGGCGGCGGCCTTCGCTGCCTCAGCGGCTTTGCGGCGATATTCAGTGACAGCGTCCGCGTTCAGTTCCTTCATGCGGGCGGCAGAATTGACAACCTCGATGGAATCCACGTCACAGCGAGGTATCGACCTCAGGACCAGCGTGTCAGCCCCGATGTAGACGGTGTCCCTCTTCTCCCCTTCCTCGCTGATGGCGATCACAGCAGGATCGCGGGTCAGGCGGACACAGGAGATGGAATCCACATATTGAATGTAGCCGGCCACAGCGGCGACGTTCCTCGTGGTGTCGAGCAGTTCCACATTGCCGGACATCTCGGTGTCGTTGGACAGCCTGAAATAGACGAGGGTGTCAGCCCAGGCCTCCTGATCTTCGGTCAGCAGGTGGACATTGCGGGTGAAGGTGAACTTCTCGATGTTCCTCTCGTACTTTCCGGCCATCGAGGAGAGCATGTTGTCGTCCTTCCAGGCGTTCGTGCGCGTGCCGAAGAGAGCGATGGCGGTCCCCGTGTTGTAGGTCAGGTCATCGGTCTTGACGAAGATCGAGTCTGTGTACATGTTCACGTTGTCGGAGAACGTGAAGGTTCTGATCTTGGAGTCGTAACTGCCCTGGTCGCTCTCGATGATCTGGCCGTCCTTGTCCCTCAGGGAGGCTCCTCCCCTGAACAGGGCCACACTGTCCTTAGTGTTGTAGTCCAGATTGTTGGTCCTCAGAGTGTTGCGGTCCTTGTCCTGCAGCTGGACCAGGGTACCCCGGAACTCTGCGAGGTTGTCATCTATGTAGTAGTCAAGACTTTCACTGCTCAACACCGTGTTGTTCTGGATGATCTTGACGTTGCCGAACGCGTTGATCACGTTCAGGTTGACGTTCCACAGGGCGGTGTCGCAGATGAGCATCGTGGAGTTATGCTCGAAGCGGGCGTGGCCGAGCGCCTTGCGGTAGCTTGTCCCGTACTCCTCGACCTGCTGGAGTTCGTCACAGCCGAGCAGACGCACAAGACTGTCTTTCCGCTCCGTGTTCTGGGCGGAAAGGCCTGCAGTCAAAAGCAGGAAAATCAATGAATATGCAAGGCGGAGCAGACGCATCAGTCTTCGGCGAATTTCTCCGCCCAGCCAGAGCGGTGGAAATCACAGTCCTTGAACATCGGATCGATCACTATGTGGGTCTCCTTGATCTTCTGCGCAAGGAAATCGTCGATGGCCTTCAGCTGTTTCTCCTGGCGGACCTGCTCCTGGAGCTGGCTGAAATCATCCTTGAAGGAGGCGGTGTGCGCCGGGATGATCTTGTCCACACGGATGATCTTGTAGAGGGTCTTGCCGACCACATAGTCCTTGACCTGGTCCTGACGGCCGTCGTTGTCCGTGGACTCTATCGGCTCGGAGATCTCGCCTTCCTTCAGATCCTTGATGGCCCTGTAATCCTCAGGCTTGAGCTGGTCGATCTCGAAGTAGGCGGAGCCTGTGTCCGGGTCGGACATCTGACCTCCGTTGGTCCTGGTGGCCGGATCCTGTGAGTAGAAACTGGCGGCCAGCTGGAAGGTCACTGCACCGTTGTTGATCTCGGTACGGAGGCTGTCCAGAGTCTTGAACGCCTTCTCCCTGTCCTCATCGGTGTACTTAGGCTTCATCAGGATGTGGCGGGCGTTGAACATATCGCCCTTCTTCTCAATGACTTCTATGATGTGGAATCCGTCCGGAGTCTCGACTATCTGGGAGATCACGCCCGGCTTCAAGGCCATGGCCGCGTCCGAGAAGACCGGCCAGAAGATGGACTTCGAGGCCATTCCGAGTTCGCCACCCTTGCGGGCGCTGCCCGGGTCTTCCGAATATATCCTCGCGAGCGTCGAGAACTTCTCGCCGTTGATGATCCTTTCACGGAGTTCCAGCAGTTTCTCCCTCACAGCGAGGTTGGCGGCGTCGCGGTCCGGATAGCGGCAGATCTGGCTTAACTGGTACTTGATCGGGACGATCGGCAGATTCTTGGCGTCGACCGTGTCAAGATATTCCTGGACATCGTAAGGTGTCATCTCGGGGATCTTGCTCATTATCTGCTGCTGCTCCTGCTGGGTGAGGCTCATGTCCTCGAACTGCTTGCGCCATTCCTGACGGAGCCGGATCAGGGACTTCCCGAAATATTCCTCGACCTTGTCCTCGCCGCCGAGGTAGGTGAGCATCCTGTCCGCCTGCTGGGAAAGGCTTCCGTCGACCATATCCTGGTTGACGGTGAGCGAGTCGACCCTCGCCTGCATCAGGAATATCTTCGATTCAAGGATCGACTCCAGCACCTCGCAACGGACGTTCTTGTCCGAGGACATTCCCTGCGCGGTTCTGTCCTTGACGGCGCTTTCGAGGTCGGAGATCAGTATCGCCTCGTTGCCGACGACCGCGACAGTCTTGTCGATGTAGGAATATTTCTGTGCTGAAGCCATCGCGCAGACCGCTGCGAAGGCGAAGAGTGTGAGTGCTGCTTTCTTTATCATTTCGAATAAATTTCAAAATCTTCCTTAACCTTGGCGTCTTCTATCAAGTCCCGTTCCAAACCGACGAGAAGCTCGTGTTTTCTCAAACCGATGATGGCGTCGCGGATCCTGTCCTCGCAGTATTCCACCGGAGCGAGGTCGCCCGTCTTGACGAAATCCACGATGTAGGCCAGGGAAAGATTGTCTCCGTCAGTTATCTCGATGAAGTTCCCGGAGCGTCTTGAGAGCATCTGGACATAGTCCACGCCGAACTCCGAGGCCAGTTTGGCCGCGTCGGTCCACTTGTCGGACCAGTCGCGCCAGCGCTGGGTGGAATTGAAGGCGAGGCTGTCGGCCGCCACGACGTCCTCAACCTTCGATGAAGACATCAGCTTCTTGATTTTCTGAAGGTTGGGAGAATCCTTGGCGATGAGCATGAACCTGGCCTTGAGGACGGGCCGCTCAAGCTTGAACAACTCCTTGTGGGACTCGTAATATTCCTCGATCATTTTGTCGGTGACGGTCGTGTCGAGCCTCTCGTTGACGTAGCGCTGCTCATAGCGGTAGCGGAGAAGCGACTGCCGGTAGGCCTCGAGTTCCTTGGAGACATCCTTCTCCTCCTTGGAAAGGCACTTCTGCGCGATGTCATCGAAGGCCTTGTCCCTGACCCAGGAATTTATGTAGAGTCCGGCGAGGTTGGCGCTGTCCTCAGGTGACGAACCCTTCGGGATCACGCCGTCCAGTTCGGAGCGGTAGAGTTTGTGGCTTCCCAGTCTGGCCACCACCTCGCCATCGTGGACAAGGGATGAGATGGCCTTGCAGGCCGGCAGACCGGCGAGCAAGGCGCATAACAGGAAGATATGGAACTTTCCGCCCCGCATCTAATTCTATCTTGAATAGTTAGGGGCTTCCTTCGTGATGGTCACGTCGTGAGGATGGCTCTCCAGGAAGCCGGCGTTGGTGATGCGCACGAACTTGGCGGAGCGCAGGTCCTCGATCTTGTGGGCACCGCAGTAACCCATACCGGAACGCAGACCGCCGACGAGCTGGTAGACAACCTCGGCGACTGTCCCCTTGTAAGGCACCTGGGCCACGATTCCTTCAGGAACGAGTTTCTTGACGTCGGACTCCATGTCCTGGAAGTACCTGTCCTTGGAGCCCTGCTCCATAGCCTCGAGAGAACCCATTCCGCGGTAAGCCTTGAAACGGCGGCCGTTCATGATGATGGTCTCGCCCGGAGACTCCTCCGTACCTGCGAGCAGAGAGCCGGCCATGATGGTGCTGGCGCCTGCGGCGAGAGCTTTGACGATGTCGCCGGAGTACCTGATGCCGCCATCGGCGATGACAGGGATGCCAGTGCCTTTAAGGGCGTCGGCCGCCGAAAGGACGGCTGTGAGCTGAGGCACACCGATGCCGGCGATGATCCTGGTGGTGCAGATGGAGCCAGGTCCGATGCCCACCTTGACGGCCTTCACGCCGGCCTCGACGAGGGCTTTCGCACCTTCGGCCGTGGCCACGTTACCGGCGACGATCTGGTAGTCCTTGAATGCATCGCAAGCCTTCTTGATCATCTTGAGAACGCCCTCGGAATGACCGTGGGCGGTGTCGAGGACGACCGCGTCGGCCCCGGCGTCGATCAGAAGACCGATCCTGTCGATGGTGTCGGACTTGATGCCGGCAGCTGCGGCGACCAGAAGACGGCCCTTGCTGTCCTTGGAGGCGATAGGGTTGTCCTTGATCTTCATCAGGTCCTTGTAGGTGATCAGGCCGACGAGCTTGCCGTCATTGTCGATGACAGGGAGCTTCTCGACCTTGCTGTGCTGGAGTATCTTGGTGGCTTCGGCGAGAGTGATGCCCTTAGGGGCGGTCACTAGATTCTCGCGGGTCATAATCTCGGAGATAGGCTGCTTCATGTTCTCAAGGAACCTCAGGTCACGGTTGGTGACGATGCCGATGAGATAGCCGTTGGCATCGACCACAGGGATGCCGCCGACGTGGTGCTTCTTCATCATCGCGAGGGCGTCGCCCACGCTCGCCTCAGGTCCTATGGTCACAGGATCGTAGATCATTCCGTTCTCGGCCCTCTTGACGCGGCGTACCTGCTCGCACTGCTGCTCGATGGTCATGTTCTTGTGAATCACGCCGATACCGCCTGAGCGAGCCATTGCTATGGCGAGGTCGGCCTCTGTCACGGTGTCCATCGCGGCCGACACGACAGGAGTGTGCAGCTTGATGTCCGCTGTGAAATTAGTGGTGACATCCACGTCACGTGGGAGTACGTCGGAGTGTGCCGGAACGAGCAACACGTCATCGAAGGTGAGTCCTTCGGAAATCTCTCGGTTTACGAACTTAGCCATTGTGATAAAACCCTTGTGTTAATATAAATTTGGCAAATATACACATTTTAGGAAGATGTTTTGACTAATTAGGACGAAAAAGATGACGTCCGACTACGCCGTGTTTGATGCGGATGCCCGAGGCGGCGACACGAGGCCATCGGCACGGGACACAGCTCCCTACGGATCACGGGCGGTAGAGGCGGCCCTGGAAGGTACCGCGGGCCTCCAGCCGGGTGTCCAGGAGGCGGAGGATGTCGAGGTTGCGGACAAGCCCCCATGGGGTTTCGGCGACGAACCGGGGAGGCACTTCTCCGGCCACGCGTTCGATGGAGAGGTCGGGACGGAGACGCTCAAGGATGTCGACCACGAGGTCGATGTAGTCGTCAAGACCCAGACGGAGGAAATCCGAAGGCGAGGCTGAATATTCCTTCTCCATCCTTGTGCCTTTTACGATCTGAAGCTGGTGGAATTTCACCGAGCGCAGCGGCATCGAAGAAATCGCATCGCATTGGTCCAGAAGCATCTGCCTCGTTTCGCCGGGGAGGCCGAGGATGAAGTGGGCGCAGACGTCGATACCTCGGGCAGCCGTCATTTCGACCGCTTTGCGGGCCGTCTCGAAATCGTGGCCGCGGTTGATCCTAGCAAGGGTGCTGTCGAAGCAGGATTCGATGCCATATTCCATCACCACGACGGGGGATGTCAGGACCGCTGCGGG
>CAVEYE010000026.1:0-13642 GCA_963619595.1 bacterium
CCACATTGTGGGGGATCGTGTCCGTGTCAGGGCTGAGCTGGACTCCGCCGAAAGGAACGCATGCCCCAGGGAAGGTGTGGCCCATCCCGTCGGTGCCGATGAAAGGATCAACGTAACTTGTCTTGCCGGTAGGCTGCTGCGCGGACAGGGCGGCGCAGATGAGCAGGGAAAAACCTGCGTTTAACCATTTAGATTTCATACCTCAAATGTACGAAATTAATTGCTGACTTATGAGAAAAGTTTTTAACTTTGTCAATTCGTAGCTTGTGGGCAAACCCGCTTAAAAGCTTTTACAGGGGGGGGTGGACCCGCAGCTATGGAATTGAAGAGTAAAAGATTACAAACAGCATATTATATTATATTAGAACGTATTGGATAACACTTTTAGACAAAACTGTTAGATTTATGTCATTCAAAAAGATTGCATTGTCGCTTGTTTTCATCCTCGCTTCACTTCTGGCGGTCGCCCAGACCAAGACCGTCAAAGGTGTGATCTACGAGGAAGAGACCGGCGAGCCTATGCCGGGAGCCACCGTCTCCGTCGAGGGTTCGACCCGAGGTGTGATGACCGACCTTGACGGTTCTTTTGAACTTACCGGCGTGAAGCCGACCGACAAACTCAAGTTCGAGTGTCTGGGCAAGGAGACCCAGGTCATCGAGGTCGGCACTATGACCAATTTCATCGTTAAACTTAAGAACGCCGCCAACGAGCTGGACGAGGTGACCGTGGTCGCCTTCGGTAAGCAGAAGAAGGAAAGCGTCATCGGATCCATCTCCTCGATCGATGTCAAGACGCTGAAAGTCCCTTCCTCCAACCTTACCACCGCTCTCGCAGGTAACGTAGCCGGTGTCATCGCCTATCAGAGAACGGGTGAGCCTGGCCAGGACAACGCCGACTTCTTCGTACGAGGCATCACGACCTTCGGAGCGAACACGAGCCCGCTGATCCTTATCGACAACATCGAGCTTACCTCCACCGACCTCGCCCGTCTGCAGCCTGACGACATCGAGAGCTTCTCGATCATGAAGGACGCCACGGCGACCGCCCTCTACGGAGCCCGCGGAGCCAACGGTGTCATCTTCGTGACCACGAAGCGCGGCCAGGAAGGCCCGGCGAAGATCTTCGCCCGTGTCGAGACCTCGGTTTCGATGCCGACCGACATGGTGGAACTCGCCGATCCTGTGACCTACATGAAGTCCTACAACGAGGCCATCACGACCCGTGACCCTCTCGGAGAGCTGATGTACTCCTACGACAAGATCGAGCAGACAGGCAAGGCTGACGCCAACCGTCTCATCTATCCTGCCAACGACTGGTACAACATGCTGTTCAAGGACTACGCCACGAGCTACCGCGCCAACGTCTCCGCGCGAGGCGGCGGCAAGGTGGCCACCTACTATGTGTCCGGAGCCTACACCGAGGACACTGGTATCCTGAAAGTCGACAAGCGCAACAGCTTCAACAACAACATCGACGACAAGAACTACACCCTGCGTTCCAACGTGGACATCAACATCACTCCGACCACGAAGCTGGCCGTGCGTCTGACCGGTAACTTCCGCGACTACCAGGGCCCGCTCAACGGAGGTAGCGACGTCTACCGTCAGGTGATGCACTCCGACCCTGTCCTCTTCCCGGCTTATTACCCGGCGGACGATGAACACGTCGGCATCCAGCACATCATGTTCGGTAACTACGACGAAGGCTCCTACATCAACCCGTACGCCAACCTCGTGCGCGGTTACAAGGACTACCAGCGTTCACAGATGATCGCCGCCGTCGAGCTCGACCAGAAACTCGACTTCATCACCAAGGGACTGAGTTTCATGACCTTGTTCAACCTGACGAGGCTTTCTGAATATACCGTCACGCGTTCGTTCAGCCCTTACTGGTACACGCTCGACAGCTATGACTCCTACACCGGCGAGTACCACATCAGACGAATCAACGACAACGGTACGGACTACCTCCAGTACAGCGAGGGAGCCAAGACGGTCAAGAACACGATGTACTCCGAGAGCCGTCTCAACTACAACCGCTCCTTCGGCAAGCACGATGTGACCGGCCTTCTGGTTCTGACCGCCAGCGAGTCTCTGACCGCCAACGCCGGTTCGCTCCAGCTTTCCCTGCCGTCCCGCAACGCCGGCCTTTCAGGCCGTTTCACCTACGGCTTCGACAAGAGGTATTTCCTTGAATATAACTTCGGTTACAACGGTTCCGAGCGTTTCCACAAATCCCACCGCTGGGGATTCTTCCCGTCAGCCGGTGTGGCGTGGATGGTGTCCAACGAGCCTTGGTTCAAACCTGCGAACAAGGTCATCAGCAACCTCAAGCTGCGTTACTCCTACGGTCTTGTCGGCAACGACAACATCGGTTCCAGCTCCAACCGCTTCTACTATCTCTCCGAGATGAACATGAACAGCGGCAGCAGGACCTCATACTTCGGTGAGACCCGCAACGTGTCCTATTCCGGCATCGATGTGCTGCGCTACGCCAACGAGGCCATCACCTGGGAGAAATCCTACAAGTCCAACTACGCCGTCGAACTCGGCCTCTTCAAGAAACTCGACATCATCGCCGAGTACTTCACCGAGCATCGTACCGACATCTTCATGCAGCGCGCCGACATCCCTAACACGATGGGTCTCCAGGCTTCCGTCTACGGCAACATCGGCGAGGCGAGGTCCAAGGGTGTCGACATCCAGGCTGATTACAAGCAGGCTTGGGCGAGCGGCCTCTGGGCTTCCGCGAGAGCCAACTTCACCTACTCGACAGGCAAGTACGACGTGTACGAGGAGCCGACCTACCCTGAGTCTTACCGTCAGCACGCCGGCTACTCCATCAAGCAGACCTGGGGCTACATCGCCGAGCGGCTCTTCATCGATGACGAGGATGCCGCCAACAGCCCTTCGCAGGCCGCTTTCGGTAGCCAGTACGGCGGCGGTGACATCAAGTACACCGATGTCAACGGCGACGGAGTGATCACCACTGCCGACCGCGTGCCTATCGGATACCCTACATCTCCTGAGATCATCTACGGTTTCGGTGTGTCAGTCGGCTACAAAGGCTTCGATTTCTCGATGTTCTTCCAGGGCCTCGGCCGCGAGTCCTTCTGGATCGATGTCTCAAGCGCCTACAACACTTCCTCCAACAAGTACGGAACAGCTCCGTTCGTGAACAACGGCCAGCTTCTGCAGGCCTATGCTGACAGCCACTGGAGCGAGGACAACCGCGATATCTACGCCCTCTACCCTCGTTACAGTTCTTACGAGAACTACAACAACACCCAGGTCAGCACCTGGTGGATGAGGGACGGCTCGTTCCTGCGTCTCAAGCAGCTTGAATTCGGTTATACCCTGCCTCAGAAGCTCACCAACAAGCTTCACATCGACAACCTCCGCTTCTACTTCCAGGGCAACAACCTCCTATGCTGGAGCAAGTTCAAGCTTTGGGATCCGGAGCTTGCCGGAGAGGGCTTCAACTACCCGATCCAGAGGACCTTCAACCTTGGAGTCAATATTACCTTCAAATAATCTTTGACTATGGACAAGCACATCAATATATTCAAGACAATAGCTTCAGCCGCCGCGGCCGCACTTCTGCTGGCCTCGGCCGGATGCAACAAATTCCTCAACGTGGTGCCGAACGACGGTCTACCTTCCGTGGAGACAGCGTTCAACCTCCGCTCATCCGCGATCAGATACCTTGGCACCTGCTACTCCTACATGACGCTCAACGGAGCGATGGCCAGCGACCCGGCCCTGCTGGGAAGCGACGAGCTCTGGGACCTCTACGGACGTACCACCACCAACACCTCCGGCCGCGTGTCCGCCACGATGTTCAACATCGCCAGAGGCAACATGACAGCCAACACGGTCTACGCCAATGACTGGGCCTCGATGTACGAGGGAATCCGCTGCTGCGACATCCTCGTGGAGAACATCGACAGAGTCCCTGACATGGAGGAGGACGAGAAGAAGCAGTGGATCGCCGAGGTGACCTTCCTCAAGGCCTACTACCACTTCAACCTCGTCCGCAAATGGGGACCTGTGCCGATCATCCGCGAAAGCCTTCCTATCGACTCTTCAGTCGAGGAGGTGAGGGTTCACCGCGCCCCGATCGACGAGTGCTACGACTTCATCCTCGAACTCCTGGACCAGGCGATGCCTGACCTTCCTGTGGTCAACCCTTCAGTCGATGAATATGGCCGTGCGAACCGTGCGGTCTGCGCTTCGCTCAAGGCTATGGTGGCGGTCTACGCCGCCAGCCCTCTGTTCAACGGCAACTCCGAAGAGTCAGCCCTCGTCGATGTAGACGGCACGACAAGACTCTTCCCTGACAAGACCGATGAGGAGAAGCTCGCCCGCTGGACAGCCGCGATGAACGCCTGCAAGGAAGCCATCGATGTCTGCGAGGAGGCCAACATCACCCTTTACAACGGCGATGACATCACCTACCGTATGACCGACTCCCTCAAGACGACCCTCACTCTGCGCAACTCCTTCAACAAGAGGTGGAACAGCGAGGTGATCTGGGGCAACACCCAGTCTCCGTCCTCCACGATGAACATGTACCACAGGCTCTGCATGCCTATCTTCAGCGACTACACCGACATGCTCGGTGGCTACAAGTTTATCGGAGTTCCGCTCAAGATCGCCGAGCAGTTCTACACTGTCCACGGTCTTCCTATCTCCAACGATGCCGAGTGGAGCAACATCAACCCTATGGACCTGCGTATCGGTGACGAGCAGCACGCCTACTACATCTGCCAGGGCTACACCACCATCAAGCTGAACTTCGACCGCGAGCCTCGCTACTATGCGTCCCTCGGTTTCGACGGCGGCACCTGGCTCGGCCAGCTCGGCAACTACAACGACCTGCAGCCTGAGGAGGTCTACTACGTGGCCTGCCGTATGGGAGGCCGTCATGCCAAGACCGGCAACCAGACCGGCCCTGTGACCGGTTTCTTCCCTAAGAAGCACTTCCCGATCCAGGCCACATGGACAGGAAACAACTCCTTCACAGGAGTTTCCACCACCTGGTATCCTTGGCCTATGATCCGTCTGTCAGGACTCTATCTCTACTACGCCGAGGCCATCAACGAGGCGGAAGGCCCTGACGGAGCCCACAGCGAAGATCTGTTCAAGTACCTCAACGCCGTCCGCGAGCGTGCGAAGATTCCTGATGTCAAGACAGCCTGGGACGAGTACAGCAACAGCCCTGGCTACTACAGCACCAAGGTCGGAATGCGCTCCATCATCCACAAGGAACGCCTGAACGAACTGGCTTTCGAAGGCCAGAGATTCTGGGACCTCCGCAGATGGAAGGAAGCCGCCACCGAGTACCAGAAAGGTATCTACGGATTTGATGTCACCTCCTCGAAACCTGAGGACTACTACACCAAGACCTTCATCTACGAGCAGACTTTCGGCCTGAAGGACTACCTCTGGCCTATCCCGACATCCTACATCGAGGTCAACCCTAACCTTGTGCAGAACATCGGTTGGTAATGCAAAACTTTTAATTGATTGAAATGAAAAGGAATATATTCATAAAATCCGCTGCTTTCGCCGCTTCCGCCCTGCTGTTTGTCTGCTGTGCGGAAGATAACCACGGCAGGATCGACCAGAAGGACGAAACTCTTTCCGCTCCGCAGAAAGTCGAGGTGACCAAAATCACTTCGACCGCCGGGGGCGCCACGATCTGGGTCAAGATTCCTGACGACAAGAACATCAAAGGTGTCGTCGCCACTTACACCCGCAAGGGAGAAACCGTCAACTCCAAGATTTCCCGTTACGTGGACAGCCTGAGAGTAGAAGGCTTCGCCGACACGCAGGAACACTCCGTTGACATCTGCTCGTTCAATGTCAACGAGGACAGGTCGGAACCTGTCTCCGTGAAGTTCACACCGCTGGCTCCTGCCATCCAGACCGTGATACCTACGATGGTGGCCACCGCCGGTGGAGTCAAGGTCAAGATCGAGGGCAACGAAGGCAAGTCCGACCTTGCGGTCTGCCTTCTGCGCAACGAGGATGCGTCCAACATCAGCAAGCCTGTCAGCGAGATCCGCTGGAAGGAAGTGACGACCCTGTTCACGGCCAGCGATGACATCACCCTGACCCGCCGCGGCATCGAGGCCGAGGAAGCTTTGTTCGGAGTGTACATCCGCGACCACTGGGGAAACATCTCCGACACCACCATGGCTGTCCTCACCCCTCTGCCGGAAGTGATGATCCCGAAGAGCGGGTTCTCTTATTCAGGAGAAGCCACCTATGCGAAGGACGACAACCTCTACACTTATGAGAGTGAAAGGGCTGCGTACCCTGTAAAGGGTCTCTGGAACGGATCCGGAGCCTCCGCGACCTACAATTTCCTCGCTGTCGACAAGGTCCCGATCCCTTGCTGGGTGACCATCGATGTCGGCTGCGTCGTCGAGTGCAGCCGTATCGCCACACTTCCTCGTATCGCCTACCCTCAGATTTTCGGTGACGGCCACATCCGCAACTTCGAGTTCTGGGGCAGTATGAACCCTACCGGCGAGGCAGGAAAGGGAGAACACGGCTTTGATGACACCTGGTTCTGTCTCGGCAAGTTCATCCAGACCAAACCTTCTGGCTACGAGGCCGACGGCTCTGCCGGAACTATCACCCAGGAAGACCAGGAAGCCTTCAACTCCGGCAACGATTTCGAGTTGGATGACAGCCAGTACCCTCACGCCTATGACCATTTCCGCTATCTGAGGATCGTGATGACTTCGTTCGCGGCCTGGTCCATGCCTGACGCGTCCACTTCAGCCGTCCAGCTCGGAGAGGTAACCCTTTACGGACGAGTTGTTGAATAACCTTTCCGAAGATTATGAATATGAAAAAGATAACGAATCTTATCCTGATAGCCGCCTGCGTGGCGGCGGCCGCTTCCTGCACCAGCCAGGACGACATCTACAAGCAGTGGGTCAAGAAAGGCGGCTATGACTACCCGGCCAAGCCGATCAATCTGACCTCGGTTTCCGGCTACAAGAATGTCACCGTGTCCTGGGAGAAGCCTATGGACCCGGCTGTCCGCACGGCCACGATTTTCTGGGACAACTACGCCAAGTCCGAGAACATCGACTACGCCAACTATCCGGACGGCAAGGTCTCGGTCAATGTGGTTGACCTTGAAGACCGTTCCTACACCTTCGACATCGTCAACTACGACGACTCGCAGAACCAGTCGCTCGCATCCGAGATCACGGTCTCACCTTACGGCGACAGCTGGATGGTCTCCCGTTCACAGCGTACCATCAAGTCCGCTTTGATGGATGAGGACGGCAAAGCCGCCACCATCATCCTTTCCAAGGCCACTGACGAGATGATCGCCACCCGTTTCCGCTTCAAGGACCGCAACGAAGAGTGGGTCGACTGCGAGACGGTCCTGGTCCCGGGCAGGGACACAGTCGTCTTCCCTAACGCCATGAAAGGCAAGAGATTTGAATATTCATCCGCTTATTGCCCGGCCAACGGCAAGGACACGGTCTGGAGCAACTGGCAGAAGTCTGTCGACGGCATCTCCTACAAGCTTGACGGTTCGAGATGGAATGTCTCCGTCACCAGCGGCCAGTACTTCGGCATCAACACCGCCGACAAGATTCTTGACGGCAAGTACAACAGGTCGGCGTACAGCTGGCACAGTTCCAAGGATAACGACAAGAAGAACGTCTTCCCGAAGATCCTGTCAATCAACACCCTGACCTCTGCCGGTGAAGAATATTCCTTCACAAGGTTCGTCTTCTGCCTGAACCCTGAGGCTTCTTCTCTCAGGTACGTGAAGGACCTGTCCATCTATGTGGGCGACTCAAACTACAACCCTGATGACGCCGACTATCTGAACAACTACGGCATTCCGTTCCTCAGCACACAGCTGGGTACTTCGGAATCAATGAGTTCCGTGGCCGCCACACAGGGTGCGAGCGGACAGTACCTCGCCATCGTGTTCAAGGATTCCTGGAACAACGCGGACGGCTTCATCGACCTCTGGGAACTCATCCCTTACGGCTACGTCCCTTCGCTGGCTGATTAAATTTTATTGAGCAATGAGATTATACCAATCAATATTCCTGGCTGCTCTCGTGCTTCTCACCACTGCATCTTCCTGCAAAGAGAAGCAGGAACCGCAGCCTGACCCGGAACCGGAAGTCAAGGCGGCCTCTTTCACGGTCGCCCTTGACGCTTCCGCTGGCGATCCGTTCAAGACCGTCTGGTCTGAAGGCGACGCCGTGCAGCTCGTGGGCGTGAAGGACGGCAAGACCGTGGAGGAGACCATGACCGTTTCGTCGATCTCTTCCGCCAGCGCCGTCATCACTTCCAAAGGCACTGTCAAAGCCGACTGCGACGAGTACTACGCCTATGTCTCCGGAACAGGTGTGACGGGATTCGACACGGCTGCCGGCTGGAAAGTCGCCTCCACTCCTTCCGAGACGCGCACCGTGACCGTGGCGAAGGCCTCGAAAGGTGCCGCGTCTCTGAGTTTTAAGAACATATATTCATTCATCAAGGTCAATGTCACCGATGCGGCGACAAAGTCCATCGTGCTGGAAGGCAACAACGGCGAGACGCTGAACTATGCCGCCACGGTTTCCGCGGCTGACTATTCAGTGACCGCAGGGGCTTCCCGCGGCGACATGACCGTTTCCGCAGACGGCAAGAGCGTCAAGGCCGCCGTCACCGAGGCCGGTGTCTGCTTCATCAACCTTGTGCCGGGCATCGTCTTCGGGAAGGGCTACACCCTCACCGCCTACGATGCCGCCGGAAAGGCTCTGGGCAAGTCTGAATATTCAGACAAGGTCACCCTCGAGGCGGGCAAGGTCCTCACGGCCGGAGAGATCCAGCCTGAAAAGGAACCGCCTGTCTTCACCGCTTCCTTCGCCGACACCAAAACTCCTGAGTTCAAGTCAACCTGGAGTGAAGGTGATGTCATCGAGGTCGCCTGTCTAGTGAATGATGAATATGTCACCGAAACCCTTACGGCTTCCGGGATTTCTGCGGACGGCCGCACGGCGAAATTCGCCGCCGTGGCCTTGCCGGGAGGAGCCTCCGGTTACTATGCGATGATTCCGGGTACGGGCGTGGCAGGTTACCAGAAGACAAACTGGTCGACCGCCGACCTTGACGGCGACGCGGTCGCCAGACCTACAGTGACCGTGGCCGCCTGCACAGGCGGATCCACCGCTCTCGAGTTCAGGAACACATTCTCCCTGCTGTCGTTCAAGGTGGACGAGGCGGCTGTCGCCTCGGTCGTCCTGACCGGCAACAACGGCGAGAAGGTCAGCAAGAACATGCTCGTTTCCTTCAGCAATTTCAATGTCAACGGCAACTCGACTCCGGCCTTCACTTCCGCCGAGTCTCTGCGGAAATCCGTGAAGCCGGCCCAGACCTGCTACTTCGGGCTGTATCCCGGACTGAAACTCAGCAAGGGTTACACTCTCACCGCCTACAACGCCGCCGGCAAGGTCATCGGCTCCGCCAAGACCTCCTCTTCGCTGACCGTCGAGGGCGGCAAGGTCTACACCGCCCCTGATTTCGTCATCACAAGACCGTCGGAGAAGACGACCACGTTCGACACGAAGAACATCGTCCTTTCTCTCGGAGTCGTCAGCGACGTGCACATCAACGGCTCTTCGGCCCACACCAACAAGTGGAAGTCCGCTCTGCAGCAGCTCAAGGCCAAGGCCTCGGAGTCAGACCAGAACGGAATGGCCGGAATCCTTGTCGTAGGTGACCTGATCGACCAGCCAAGCACAAGCCAGCTGAGCGTGTTCAAGAGCACTCTCGAGTCCGAGATCGATGTCACGAAGACCCCGATGGTCTACACCATCGGCAACCACGACGTGCCTAACTACGCCTGGGCATCCACTATGGTGTCCGATGTCAAGTACATCCGCGACATGTTCGGAGACAGTTACTTCCAGGCGGACAAGGACAACGATATGCGTACCAAGTACGAGGCCCGTCACTGCGTCATCGGTGACTACCACATACTGACGATCTCTCCGAACGGCGACTCGCCTATCAGGTACGACGACACGGCAGTCTCCTGGCTGGACAGCCAGTTGAAGGCTATCACCGAGGAGGATCCGGAGAGGTATGTCATCGTGCTGACCCATCCTATGATCTACAACACGATCTACGGAAGTCTTCTCGGCGAGGCCGACGGCATCTGGAGTTCATCCCTGCCTCACTATTGGGCGACGGACGCTCTGACTCCGGTGCTGAAGAAGTACCCTCAGGCTATTGTGTTCGGCGGCCATCTGCACTTCCCTCTGAACGACCCTCGCAGCGTATGGCAGGGAGACTTCACCGTCTTCGGCTGCGCTTCAGTCCGTTATATGGCCCTTGAGAACGGCGGTTACGAGGAGATGGCCTCGGCCACCACGATGAAGGACTGCAACGAATTCTCGCAGGGCAACCTGCTTCAGTTCGACGCCAGCGGGAACATGCGGGTTCTCAGGATGGACTTCTACAATAAGGATGTCATCGGGGACCCTCTTGTCAGCCGTTATCCGAACGCCGCCAAGGCCAACCTCACGCAGTTCAACCACACGACCCGCAGTCTGGCCAACGGAGCTCCGTCGCTTTCGACCCTTGATGTCAAGGTTGAGGAATCAGCCGCGACAGCCACCTGGGCCGCCGGCAAGGATGACGAGTTCGTCCACCACTATGTGCTGACGCTGAAGAAGAGCGGAACGACACTCTTCACAAAGAAGGTGCTCTCCGACTTCTACAAGCATTCCAAGACTTCTGACATGAAGAAGGAATGGTCGTACAGCCTCGGCAGTCTCGAAAAGGGAGGCTATGAACTTACGCTTGTGGCTTATGACTCCTGGGACGCTTCCAGCAACACTCTGACCAAAGAATTCAGGATAGGGTCCACCGACGGCAAACTCTGGACAAATGACAATGCCGGAAGCCAGACTCTGTCAGGCGGAAGCGGAACGAACTCGAACGGATGGCTCAGTTACTCCACCGGCAAAATCTCCTGGACGGCAAACACTACCGGCAAACCGCGCACGGCTTCGCTCACACTGCCGGACGGTTCTTTGTACACCGTCACCCAGTTGAATGCGGATGATTTCAAGGGAAGCTGGAGTCTCTACTCGAAACTCTTCGACCCGAACAAGACAATAGGCAAAGGCAACATCAACGCCTGCGCCGCATCCGTATCTTTCGGGACTCCTCTCAAGGGAGAGACCCTCAAAGACGCGAGCGGAAACAGCCACACCAACAACATCGGCATCAAGGGACTTTACCTTGCCGCAGTGATGGATGCCACAGTCAACGTGGACTACGCCAACCAGACTGTCACTTTCGGAGTGTTCCTCGACAGAAGGAAAGCCCAGGAAGCCTCTACCGGCAAATACGTAGCCTTCCTTCCGGAACTGTGCACGAACGCCTATTGGGGAAGCTATGTCTTCGCGCCGGGAGCCAAATCATTCTCGGACAACGACTACGAATGGCTCTGGTTCAAAGCCTCAGATGATCTGAACACTTTCAGCTACGTCTATTACGGCAAGGGGCAGAAGACCAGCAAGGGAGGCTACTACATCTGCGGCATCTCTTGCGTAAAGGCCACGTCAACGGATGCTTCCACACTGAACACCGGCAGCAATTACGATGTAATCTACCAGGCCAACTACGACTCGAATTCTGCAGCCGGGATGTACTTCAAAAGAAATTAATTCCTAATCACTTTAATTTTATAAACAATGAAATTACGCTTATTAACCAATCTGGCCGCTGCGGCGCTTGCGGTTACCGCATTTTCCGCTTGCGGAGAAAAGGGACCCGATTTCGGAGACCCTGTAGTGAAGGTCAGTCCAAGCGAATTGAGTTTCGGTTCGGAAGGAGGCACGCAGAATGCCAGCCTTACGGCCACCGTCAATTGGACGGCCTCCAGCTCTGATTCCTGGATCACCGTGGAACCATTGCAGGGCGAAGCCGCGAAGGAAGTCCAGACAGTGAAGATCACAGTCAAGGCCAACGACAATGTCAGCCGCGAAGGCACTGTCACATTCAAATCCGAGGACGCCACGCTTTCAGCGAAGCTGACCGTGAAGCAGAAGGAGTATATTCCTGAAATCGTAGCTTCGACGGCGAAGGAAGTCTCCAACGCCCAGAACGCCTACACCTACCAGAGGTACAGGCTCTCAGGCACCGTCAAGAATCTCAAGAGCGATGGCTCTTTCACCCTCGTCGACGGGACCGGTTCGATCATTGTCGCCGGCCTCAACTCTTCAGAGCAGGCCTACGGCACCGAAGGCGGCGCTCTTGAAAACGTGAAGGAACGTTACACCGTCACCGTTGTCGGCTACCGTGTGGCAGTTGACGGCAAGGCTCAGCTCAAGTACGCTTTCCTCGAAAGTGTGACAGCATATTCAGAGCCTGACCCTGGCACGGCCGCGACGAAGTCATTCCCTTACACCGCCGACTACAAGGCCGCCGAGAACGGAGTGGTCATCAACAACCAGGTGTTCCCTTACGCTTTCGACGCGCTCTGGACCTGGTCCGCCTCCACCGGCTGGCGCGCCTCGGGCTACAAGAACGGCAACTACACCACCGAGACGACTCTCTACACTGAGAAAGTCAACCTCGCTGGCGCGGAGAAGCCTGTCCTTGTGTTCACCCACATCGTCCGCGATTTCGCGACCATCGATGCGGCGAAGGAGCAGACCGCTCTCTACATCAGCAAGAACGGCGGCGATTGGACCCCTGTCGCCATCACCTTCTCCTATCCTGACGAGCTTGGCTCTGAGGAAATGACCTCGGAGGAAATCAAACTTGATGAATATGTAGGCTCGACCGTGCAGTTCGCTTTCAAGTACATCAGCGACGAAAGCAAGAGCGCCGGCACCTGGCAGATCCTCAAGGTCGAGGTCAAGAAGAACGAAGAACCTACCCAGCCTGACAACTCCTCCGGCACAGAGGACTATGACAAACCGGGTTGGAACTGGAACAAGTAATCCTAAATGAGCGTTTAAGATGAAAAAATCATTATACATTCTTTTCGCGGCTGCCCTTGCGATGGCATCGGCATCCTGCGCCCGTGAAGAAATCTTCGAGAACGAGCAGACCGGCAAGGAAGTCAGGACATTCACCTGCTCTTTCGACGAGGATGCCCAGACAAGGACTGAAATCACGAAACAAGGTAAGACCGTCTGGGCTGAAGGTGACAAGATCTATGTGTCCAACGGAACCGAGGCTGACACCCTTACGGTTGACTCCAAGTACGCCGGACAGAGATATTTCGAGTTCTCCACGGCTCTTGAAGGCAAGATCTACGTCGTTTATCCGGTTTCCGCTGTGGCGGGCATCGCCGAGGACGGCAAGATCAGCGTGAACATACCTAATGTGCAGAACGGAACTTTCGGCAGCGCCAACATCGCCTGCGCCGTGGCCCAGGACAGGTATGTGAAACTTAAGAACGTCACAGCCGTGTTGAGGTTCAAGGTGGCGGCGGATGCCGCGGCCCCTGTCAAGGTCGTTTCCATCAACTCTGTCGGCGACAAGGTCACCGGTACTGTCAACGTAGACCTTTCGACCGGAACCCCGGTGGTGAGCACGATCGAAGGCAATTCATATTCCTCAGACGTGACTGTCTCTGTTGACG
>CAVEYE010000027.1:0-3684 GCA_963619595.1 bacterium
GCAATTCTAACCTAAAACTTAACCTATGAAAAAACTATTCGTTGCAAAGGTAGATTTTTTTAATTAACCACACAAGCGATTAAGAAATAAATTTGGTCAAAATTTCCCTAAAATTGTCCCAAAAGTTTGCGTTGTACTTTTGAATATGAACCAAATTTGATCAAAATCCACCTCTGAAGCAACTGAGACGCACTTTTTACTTCTTGTCGGCAGCCTCGGAAGAAGCATTTTCCGCACCGGAAGTTTTAGTACCTTCGTCAACAAGTTTAATAGTTTTAATACGCACGTCCATCAGCGGTCTATCTCTCTGGTCCACAGCCACCTGGGCGATTCTGTCAACCACATCGAGACCTTTTACCGTCTCACCGAAGACAGTGTAGGAGCCGTCAAGCTGCGCGCAGGCTCCCGCGTCCTGCACGATGTAGAACTGGGATCCGGAAGATTCTTTCATCGGATTCGCCACGTCACCCCTGCGCGCGGCAGCCAAAGCGCCCTTCTTGTGGGTATATTCAGGGACGAACTCGGCAGGAATCGTGTAGTCAGGTCCGCCCTGGCCGTACCTTGAGACCGCGGCGGCCGAGGTGTCGCGGGTCAGCGGGTCTCCGCCCTGGATCATGAATCCGTTGATGACCCTGTGGAACAGGAGACTGTCGTAGTAGCCCGTCAAAGCCAGTTTAGCGAAGTTCTGGCGATGTTTAGGAGTCTTGCTGTAGAGTTTGACCCTGATCGTGCCGAGATTCGTCACGATGTCGAAAACCGGTTCTTCCGGCATTGTAGCGATGATGTCCATAGCTGTTTTTTCTTTAGCTGCCTGCTCCGCCGCGGCTACCGAGTCGGCGCGGGCCTGCTCGGCGGCCGCTTCAGCCGCCTTTTTCGCACCGTTACCGCAACCTGCGGCCATGGCCGCAAGAACGGCACAGGCTAAAAATGAGAATAAAATCTTCTTCATAACTTTATTAATTTTTAATATGCGTTCCTAAGGTTCCGTCCGGATATTCATAAAACCCGTCCGGATATTCATAAAATCAGAACTTTCTGTAGTTGTAGCCGAGGATGTCAAAGGCCTTGAAGGATTCCGCCTTGAGGGCGTTGGTGAAGCGGGTGAAGTCCTTGTCCTGCGGGTCGCACCACTGCACCTCGCTGAGCGCCGTCATACGAGGCAGGAGCATGTACTCAAGATGCTCCGGAGTGGCTATGTATTCAGTCCACAGGTTGGCCTGCACACCGAGGATGTGCTTGCGCTGACCCTCGTCGAGACCCTCCAGAGGCTCATAGGAGTAGACTTTCTCGAGCGGGAGGAAACCTCCGATGCCGAAAGGCTCGCTGTCCCTGTCCTCGGACTGGTAGTAGTCTAAGTAGCAGTAGCTGTTAGGGGTCATTATGACATCGAAGCCCATCGCGGAAGCCTTGATGCCGCCCTCCGTGCCTCTCCACGACATCACGGTCGCGCCTTCGGAGAGATCGCCTTCGAGGATCTCGTCCCAGCCGATGATCCTGCGGCCGCGGTCGCCGAGGAATTTCTGCATCCTTGAGGTCACGTAGTTCTGGAGGTACTGCTCCGCGCTGTGGTGTTCGTCGCCCTTGATGCCGAGTTCCTTGATCCGGGCCTGGCAGGCAGGGCATTTCTCCCACTCGGACTTAGGACACTCGTCTCCGCCGATGTGGATATATTCAGAAGGGAAAATGCCCATCAGCTCCGTGAACACGTCCTCGAGGAAGGTGAACATCGCCTCCTTGCCGGGGCAAAGCACCTGGTCGGAGACTCCCCATCTCTTCCAGACTTCGTAAGGTCCGCCGGTGCAGCCCAGTTCAGGGTAGGCGGCCAGAGCGCCCAGCATATGCCCCGGAAGGTCGATCTCCGGGATGACGGTGATGCCCTTCGAATCAGCGTAGGCGACCACATCCTTCATCTGCTCCTGGGTGTAGTAGCCACCGTAGCGGACTCCGTCGTCGCTGCCCCAGTCTTTCTTGATGACCGTGCCGCTGCGGTAGGCCCCGACCTGCGTGAGACGAGGGTATTTCTTGATCTCGGCCCTCCAGCCCTGGTCGTCGGTCAGATGCCAGTGCAGGCGGTTCAGCTTGTACATCGCCATCACGTCGATGTACCTCTTGACCTCTTCGACGGAGAAGAAATGCCTCGAGCAGTCGAGGTGCATACCTCTGTAGCCGAAGCGTGGCTTGTCCTGGATCTTCACGCAAGGGAACAGGAACTTCTCCGCGGCGTCAGGCTCTTGTCCGAATATGCTCGGGCTTGTCAGCTGCCGCAGAGTCTGCAGCGCATAGAGGAAGCCGTATCTCGATGAAGCCTTGACCACGCAGTTCCTCTTCCCGACCTCGATGGAATATTCCTCCTCGCCGAGCGAGCTGTCATTGATGAATATGAAGCCTTTCATCTTTGAATATTCCTTGGTGAGACCCACCGGGGCGGCGAAGGTGCTTGTCCTGCCGCTGATGAGGGTCATCCTGTCTGCAAGTTCCCTGATGGCCTGCTGGCTTCCGGCATCGATGGACTGGTCGCAGTTGAAGCCGGCTCCGGCTCCTTTGAAAAAGCCATTCCCAACCTCGACGTTCTGAGGATAAGGGATTACATTTATCGCTCTCATCTGCTGGTCCTTGGCTCCGAGAGAGCCGACCGCCACCGCGAGGGCGAGGACGATGATACTGAAGATTTTTCTCATATCCGATGTATTTAATGTTACAAGCCCGATGTCACCAGCTGCGTCACAGCCTGCGATACAACCGATAAATATACGAATTAAAATCGACTAGTCAACACTTCGGAGCGGCTTCCGTTCCGACCATCGCCGCGACAACCTCTCTTGAGGTCCGGCCGTCAGGCCCGTGGGACGAAGAATGGAACTCCTTGACCCCCGTGACGGCCTCAAGTCTGGCGATGTTGCCCGGTCTGACTCCCGACCCGGCGAGGATGACGATTCTCTCCCCCGCCCTTCCGGCCAGTTCTTTCAGCACGGCCTCGCCTTCGTCCACATTGGCCGCATGACCGGCCGTGAGAAGCCTTCCGCACCCGAGGCCGATGACATCCTCGAGCGCCTTGAACGGGTCGGCGCACTCGTCGAAAGCCCTGTGGAAGGTCACCTCCAGTCCGCCGGCCTCGGCCATCAGCCGCCGCACGGCCTGCGTGTCGACACCGCCGTCCTTTCTCAAGGCCCCGACCACGACTCCGTTCACGCCGAGTTCCCTGCACATCCGGACAGAACGCAGCATTTCAAGAATCTCATCCTCATCATAGACGAAATCCCCTCCTCTGGCCCGGACCAGCACGTTGACGGGGATCGTCACGCTGCTGAGCGTCCGTTCAATGTTCTCTTTACAGGGAGTGACTCCGCCGCACTCAAGATCCTCGCAGAGTTCGATCCGCCCGGCCCCGCCGGCCTGGGCCTCGACAGCCTCTCCGGCATCCGTGCAGCAGCACTCCAGAAATCGTTTGTTGTTCTCCATACCGCGAAGATACACAAAAAAGAGGTTGGTGGAACGGGATCCCATCAACCTCTTTTTATCTTGGACTGTCTGATTAGTCGCTGAGAGAGAATCTCTTGAAGGCTACGACCTTGGCATCGGCGTCGATTGACTTGATGTAGTTGGCCACTGAAACCTTCTCGTCAGACTGGACGAAATCCTGCTCCTCGAGAGTCTGCTCTTTGTAGAACTTCTGGATACGTCCGT
>CAVEYE010000028.1:0-23546 GCA_963619595.1 bacterium
GAGGTGCCTAGCGGAATCGAACCGCTGTAGCAGGTTTTGCAGACCTGTGCCTAACCGCTCGGCCAAAGCACCGTTGTTTGTGGAGTGCAAAGATAATGCTTTTTCTTTTATCTGCAAATATTTCTTTTACTGATTGTCCTCAGTCAGGCGCAACCCGTGTTCATCCGTCCTTCATCTCCGTCCATATTCTCTGCAATAATATCACTTTTTTAAACCGGAACCTGTTCAATCTTAGTTAATCAAGCAGCCGACCGAAGGTAGAGCTTGCTCGATACTACTCATATTAGGGATCGTTGCGGATAATCAGTTTTCTGAACCGGCCACGAAAAGGTAGGATATCTGATCTATTCCGGGAGGAAATTTCTGTAAAATACAGTATATTTGTAATCGACTCATGCCGGAAACACAACCGGAATCAGGAACACAGTGCTGGCTTTGGAGGGAAAGGAATATGATTAATAATGCGTAAATGAAGATCAAAAGAATACTGTCTGTCTATGTGGCTTTGTGCGTGACTGTTGTGGCGACCATGGCTCAGGAGACTCCTGTGAAGTTTGCGTTCTTGACTGACCTTCACTACTCCGCAGGAAGCGGCGCTGTGAGTGACATCAGCCGTTGTGTAAAGGATGTCAACACTTTGGATGGACTTGATTTCGTCCTGATCGGGGGAGACCTTACAGACTTCGGCACTGATGAAGAGATTGCTGCGGTAAAGCAGATGCTCGATTCGCTCCGGTACAAGTACTATGTCGTTGCTGGCAACCATGACGCGAAATGGTCCGAAAGCGGGTGCGACACGTTTCTGAAGGTGTTCGGTTACGAGCGTTTCGAATTTGAGTGCAAGGGTTGGCGGTTCATCGGATGCAACAGCGGACCGGACATGAGGATGTCACCGGCTCTGATTCCCCGGGAAAGCATCGTATGGCTTAAAGAACTCCGGCCTGGAAAGAAGACCGTTTTTGTCAACCATTATCCGCAGGACACATCTGTGCTGAATTACTTCGATGTCACCCGCGAACTTAAGAGGATAGGGACACGGTTCGGAATCGGTGGCCATTGGCACACCAACGTGGCACTGGACTATGACGGCCTTCCCGGAATCCTGGGCCGTTCCACACTGACTGCCGGGAAACAGCCCGGCTACAACGTCATCACTGTTTTCGAGGATAGCGTTTCCGTTTCCGAGAGAAGACTTTATGGCTCCACAACCGTTCAGTTCGAGCCTTGGTACTCGAAAAAAATCATCGAGGTGAAGGACACGGTGACCTATGATGCTGACGGCATTCCGGCAAGCTATCCTTGGATGCGCTACGATGTCAACAGAAACAACCCTGTCAAGGAAGTCTGGAAGCTCAAGGATGACAGCAACATAGTGGCGGGTTTCGCCAAGGATGGCGGTAAGGCATGGTACACCGCCGCATCCGGCAACGTGCGCTGCATAAGCCTGAATGATGGTTCCCGGATATGGTCGAAGAAATTTCCCGGCAAGCTGTTATCCACTCCTGCCGTTCAAGGCAAGTACCTGGTTTTCGGCTGCACGGACGGCAACATTTACGCAGTGAACTCCAGGAATGGAAAGACAATCTGGAAGTATGCAGCACGCAAGTCTGTTCTCGGAAGTCCCGTGATATTCGATGGAAAAGTTTATGTGGGCGCTTCCGACGGATGCTTCAGGGCTTTGGATTTGAAGACAGGAAAGGCTGTGTGGACATATTCGGAACTTCAAGGTTTCGTCGAGTGCCGGGCCTTTGTGGACAAGGATCAGGTTGTGTTCGGTACTTGGGGGAACAGACTTTATTCGCTGGATCCGCAGACAGGCGCGCTTCAGTGGGAATGGAAATGCGGGAAACCTTCAAGAATGTACTCGCCTGCGGCGGTGTGGCCGGTCAAATCGTGCGGAAAGATATTCATAGCCGTTCCTGACAGAAGGCTTTACGCTTTGGATGCGGCAACCGGTAAGGAACTTGGACATTGGGACAGGTCGGCGCGGGAGTCGGTGGGGATCTCTCCGGACGGAAGGAAAGTCTATTGCAAGTCCATGTGGCACACAATCACTTCAGTAGATGCCGAAAGCCTTGCCCTGGACTGGTGTGCCGAGACCGGAACCGGCTATGACATTTCCCCGACCTCCATTGCCTGCACCGGTGATGAGGTCATTATGCCTACCGACAAGGGAAACATCGTCGGTTTCAGTTCTGTGGATGGGTCCCGTCTTTGGGCGCACAAGATTTCCATTGCACTCGTGAACCCGATGGAAGTCTGGACCGACAGGGGGGAGACATACATCCTTGCATCGACGATGGATGGAACGGTTGCCCTTCTCCGCAGATGATGTGACACGGATCCGGCCGAACGCATGTTCTGGCCGTAATTATGAAGAATACAACAATATTTATGAATATGAAAAAGATACTACTGATTTTGGCGGCCGCTTTGGCCGTCGCTCCGCTTTTTGCGGAGAAAAAGACGAAGATGGAGCCTTGGCAGGACCCGAACGTGTTCGAGGAGAACCGTATGCCGATGGCCGCCACCTTCGTCACCGACCAGCAGAAGACCTTGTCTCTCAACGGGACCTGGAAGTTCAAGTGGAACGAGACCATCGAGGGTCGCACCGTGGGTTTCCAGGCGGCGGACTTCGATGACGAGGCCTGGGGGACGATTCCTGTTCCGGGAATATGGGAGCTGTACGGCTACCACGATCCTGTCTACCTGAACATCGGCTATGTCTGGAGGGGCCACTACAAGAACAATCCTCCTTATCCTCCGACCGAGCATAACTATGTCGGCCAGTACCGCCGGACTTTCAACGTGGATCCGTCCTGGATCGGCAGACAGATCTGCCTCTGCATCGGCTCGGCCACGTCCAACGTCCGCGTCTGGGTGAACGGAAAGCCTGTCGGCTACAGCGAGGACAGCAAGCTCGAGGCCCGTTTCGACATCACGAAGTTCGTCAAGGCTGGGGAGAATCTCATCGCCCTCGAGATCTTCCGCTGGTGCGACGGCTCCTACCTTGAGGACCAGGATTTCTGGAAACTCACCGGCATCGCCCGCGGGGTGTACGTCTACACCCGTGAGAACGACCGCATCGAGGATGTCAACATCGTCGCCGGGATGGACGGAACCTTCAGCGTCGACGCCAAGGTGACCAAGGGAATCAAGAAGGTGACCGCTGGCATATTCGACAAGGATGGCAAGCAGGTCGCTTCCGTCGAGGCCGCTCCGGTGAAAGGGCAGGCTAAACTGACAGGGACAGTGGAGTCTCCGGCCCTCTGGTCCGCCGAAATCCCTAACCTCTATACCCTCAAGGTCAGCGCTGCCACGTCGAAGGGAACTGTCGAAAGCACTTCCATCGACTTCGGCTTCAGGACTGTCGAGATCCGTAACAGCCAGCTCCTTGTCAACGGCCAGCCTATCCTCATCAAGGGCGTCGACCGCCACGAGATGAACCCTTACAAGGCCTATGTGGTGTCCGAGGCGGACATGGTCAAGGATATCCTCATAATGAAGGGATTGAATATGAACGCGGTGCGTACCTGCCACTATCCGGATGACCCGAGGTGGTACGCCCTCTGCGACAAGTATGGTCTTTATGTGGTGGACGAGGCGAACGTCGAGTCACACGGAATGGGCTACGGTGAGGAATCGCTTGCCCACAGAGCTGATTTCAAGGCCGCCCATCTGGCCCGTAACCAGAGGATGCTGCGCCGCGACTTCAACCATCCTTCCGTCATCACCTGGAGTCTCGGCAACGAGGCCGGCGACGGCGACAACTTCACGGCCTGCTACCAGTGGATGAAGGCCAACGACGGCACCAGACCGGTCCAGTACGAAAGGGCGCGCGGCGGTGCCAACACGGACATCCACTGCCCGATGTACGTCTCTCCGGCCGAGTGCGAGGCGATCTGCCTGCGCAAGGAAGGCAAGCCGTTGATCCAGTGTGAATATGCCCACGCGATGGGCAACTCGGTCGGCAATTTCAAGGAATATTGGGACCTCATCCGCAAGTATCCTACCTTCCAGGGCGGTTTCATCTGGGACTTCGTGGACCAGGCTCTCCGTTGGCCTTCCAGCGAGGGCGGCACGGACCACATCTTCGCCTTCGGCGGTGATTTCAATGAATATGACCCTTCTGACGGCTCGTTCAACAGCAACGGTGTGATCGCCGCTGACAGAACCCTCCATCCTCACGCCTATGAGATCCGCTACCAGCAGAGGAACATCCTCACCACCCTTGCCGGCGAGGGTAAGGTCAGCATCTACAACGAACACTTCTTCAAGGACTTGAGCCAGTACAGGCTTTTGTGGAACGTGACCGTGGACGGCGAGGCTGTCAAATCGGGTGTCGTGGAGAACCTTTCGGTGGCCCCTCAGCAGACAGTCACGCTCGATCTCGGCATAGGAACTCTTCCGAAGGACGGAACCGACATATTCCTTAATGTGTCCTATGTGCTGAAGACTCCGGACGGGGTTCTTCCTCTCGGCACTGAGGTCGCCTATGACCAGCTCGCTCTCCGTGAGGGTGAGGCCAAGGCTTTCGAGGCCGGTTCAGCCGCTCTTCCGGGTCATTCCCTGACTGCCGACGGCGGCAGATTCTGCGGTCAGTTCTCCTATGCCGGCACAACCGGTGACCGTGTCGCCGACTGGTCGGCTGAATTCGACAAGACCACGGGCTTCCTCTCAAGCTACAAGGTCAACGGAAAGGAGATGCTCTCCGAGCCTTTGACTCCGGAGTTCGTCAGGGCTCCGATCGAGAACGACATGGGCGCCAGCTCGATCAAGAGAATGATCGCCGCCTGGAAGAATCCTGTCTACAAGGTCAAGGAATTCTCTTCGGAGGCCGGTGGGGATTCTGCTGTCGTGACCGTGGAGTACGAACCTATCGTGGACGGCGCGGCCAAGGTCGTGATGACCTACAGGATCTTCGCCGACGGCTCTTTGAAGGTCACCGAGGCGATGAAGGATGCCGGCGGTCTCGACAAGTCTCCTGCAATGCTCCGTTTCGGAATGAAGCTCGCGATGCCGGGCCGTTACTCCACCGTCGATTTCTACGGCAAGGGCCCTTGGGAGAACTACTCCGACAGGAACTCCTCTGCCACCGTAGGCCATTACGTCCAGAGCGTAAATGAGCAGTACCACTATGGTTATGTCCGTTCGCAGGAGTCCGGCACGAAGACCTGTCTGAGGTTCCTGCGTGTCCTTGACCCTAATGGGGACGGCTTCGAGGTGACCGCTGACACAAGGTTCTCCGGCTCGGTTCTTCCGTTCTCAATGAGCGATCTTGACTGTATGCTGGACGGCACTCCTGAGCGCGCCAACAAGACCAACACCCAGACCGGCGCTCCGAGACATTCGCTCAACCTCAAGGCCAAGGCCCACGAGAACGACCGCGCCAACGGCACGACCTACGTCAATCTCGACCTTGTGCAGATGGGCGTGGGCGGTGTGCATTCCTGGGGAGAGATTCCTCTCGAGCCTTATCTTATCCATGCGCAGGAGCGTGAATTCACGTTCGTGATCAGGCCTGTGATGAACTAAGGCCACAAGCCGCAAACTAAAAAGGGGCTGACTAAGAAGTCAGCCCCTTTTTAGTTTGTAAAGCGGAACCATCTGCGGGTCTATTTCCCGGCCCCGGAAGCCCGGTCCCTCCATTCTTTAGGGGTAAGGCCGGTGAACTCCTTGAATTCTTTGCGGAAATTCGATTTGTCGGTTATCCCGACTTCGTAGCCGATCTGGTAGGCGGGTACGTCCGGCCGGCTGAGCAGGAGTTTTTTCGCTTCCTCGAGCCGGATCTCTTTCAGCCAGGTCCTGAACTTCTTTTTAAGGACCATCTTGCTGTAGAGTGAAAGTTCCTCGCCGGTGATGTCAAGTTCCTCTATGATTTCGTCAAGAGAACCGTGCTGCTCAAGGTGTCTTCCGGCCTTGACCCAGGCCTCGAACCGGTCTCCAGTCTTCTCAAGGATCCTGCTGATCCGTTTCGGTTTCTCCCGCTTGTCCTTTATGCGTCTGATCTTGTCGGTTATCCTGTCGATCAGTGACAGGCGTGCTGTGTGTCTTTTCATATGTGGTCATCAATTTGGTGTGTTATCGGTGGTTTGTGGCTATAACAAAAAGAGATGGCTAAATTTCTTTAGCCATCTCTTTTGTGGTTTCAGACTGTTTTACCAGCCCAGCACGTAGGCGAAGATGAGCGGAGCCACGATGGTGGCGTCACTCTCCACGATGAAGCGCGGAGTGGTAGGGGAGAGCTTGCCCCAGGTGATCTTCTCGTTAGGAACGGCTCCTGAATATGATCCGTAGGAAGTCGTGCTGTCGGAGATCTGGCAGAAATATGCCCAAAGCGGTGTACCCTTCCATCCGAGGTCCTGCTCCATCATTGGAACGACGCAGATAGGGAAGTCACCGGCTGTGCCGCCGCCGATCTGGAAGAAGCCTACTCCGGCTCCCGTGGCGTTGGCCTTGTACCAGTCGACGAGGAACATCATCACCTCGACGCCGGTCTTGACGAGATCGGTAGGGAATTCACCGCGGATGCAGTGTGCTGTGAATATGTTGCCGGTCGTGCAGTCTTCCCAGGCAGGGCAGATGATAGGAATGTTCTTCTCGCAGGCCGCCATGACCCAGCTGTCCTTAGGGTCGATCTCGTAGTACTGCTCGAGAACGCCGCTGCGGAGGATCTGGTAGAGATATTCATAAGGGAAGTACCTCTTGCCTTCGTTCTTGGCCTTTGTCCAGACATCGACGAGAGCGCCCTCGAGACGGCGGAAAGCCTCTTCCTCAGGGATGCAGGTGTCGGTGACACGGTTGTAGTGGTTGTCGAGGAGTTCCTGCTCCTGCTCGGCGGTGAGGTTCCTGTAGCCCGGCACTCTGTAGTAGTGTGAGTGGGCGACGAGGTTCATGATGTCCTCTTCAAGGTTGTTGGCGGAGCAGCATACGAATGAGAACTTGTCCTGGCGGATCATCTCCGCGAGCGAAAGTCCGATCTCGGCTGTACTCATCGCGCCAGCCATAGCAAGGAACATCTTTCCTCCCTTGTCGAGAAGGTCGCAGTAGGCCTTCGCGGCGTCAACTACACAGGCCGAGTTGAAATGGCGGTAGTTGTGGGTGATAAACTGTGAAATAGGTCCTTTTTCCATTTTTTGTTTATGTTAAAAATGTTTGTTACGCGCTATCTCGTGTCAGAAACTCCTCTGAACGTACAATAGTGTGCGAATTTACTCATTTTAATGATTTCTTGCAATTCCTGAGCGGCGGCCGTCCTGCCGCGCCTCGATCCCGTTGTAGGTGGCCTGCACTTCCTTGTAACTCTCAAGGTTGCCGATGTCGTAGCGCCGGCCAGGCATCTCCATGGCGTGCACGGGGACTCTGGCGGCGAGCCAGGCGATGAAACTTCCTGGAGCGTCCACTCCGCAGCCTGAGGCTATGGCCTCGGGGATCAGGCTGGCGTCCTGTCTGGTGTACACGTAGAACGGCGGGCAGCACCAATGCGATTTAGGCTCGGCAGGCTTCTCGGTCATGTCCAGGATCCTGTCCTGTCCGTCCACCTGCACGACTCCGCATTTGCGGAGACGCTCTTCGGACGGCTCGTAGAACCGCATTATGCAGGTCGTGCCTTTGGCCTTGAAGTAGTCGATGAGGCTGACGAGGCTGAAATCCAGCACGTTGTCTCCGGCGATCACGAGCAGGTCGTCGTCCAGCCCGAGCGAGTCGACGGCGAATTTGATGTCGCGGACGGCCCCGAGCCTTGTCTCGTTGGTCGAGGTGCCGTCGTCGACGACGGTGATCTTGTCGCCAGGCCTGCCGGCTGCCCATTCCGTGAAGTGGCCGGCGAACTTGTGGTTGGAGATGACGACATATTCATCGATGGCCTCAGAGGTCTTGATGTCGTCGACAAGCCAGTCGAGTATCGTCTTCTCTTTGATTTTCAGCAGAGGCTTCGGGAAGTTCTCCGTGAGGGGGTAGAGCCGCGTCGCGTAGCCGGCGGCCAGAATCAGACATTTCATCGCTGCTATCAGATTTTCACGCCGTCGGCGCTGTGACATACGTAGGCCGAGTAATGACCCTTCAGCGAAGGGAACTCGGCGAGGTACTCTTTCTCGATTTTACTGAATATGGACTCGCGTAAGGCCGGGTCGATGATGGCCATGCAGCAGCCTTTGAAGCCGGCCCCGCTGAAGCGTCCTCCGTAGATGCCGTCGGTCCGGGTCATGATCTCGTAGATCTTCTTGAGTTCCGGCGAGCCGGTCTCCCAGTTCACGATCGACGAGCGTCCGCTCTCGAAACTGAGCCTTCCATATTCCTCTATGTCGCCGTTCCTCCAGGCCTCCGCCCCGCGGCAGACACGGTCATATTCAGTGAACCAGTGTTCGGCCCTGCGCCGCCAGTTTTCCGGCAGGCGGTCGGCGAATCTGTGGTACACTTCCACCGGCACATCCCGCAGGTTGGTCTCCTTGAACTTCCCGTACTCCATCCCGGCGTAGGCTTTCAGGGCATAGGCCGCGCTGCGGCATTCGTCGACCCTCATGTTGAATTTGCTCCCGGCGAGCGTACGCTCGACCCCGCTGAAGAAGACCGCTATCTCGTAGGGTTTCATCGCCGGCGAGGCAGGGATGAGTTCGTAGGTGTCGTCCTTCGTGTCGAGGTAAAGGAGGTGGTCTTTCCTGGAGTAGACCTCGCAGCTCTGGTCAAGCTTGCCGCAGGACACGCCGACATAGTCGTTCTCGGCCGCCATCTCGGTTTTGATCAGTTCGAGGTCAGTGAGGTGTATGCCGTTGACCTGGCAGAGGGCTTTCAGAAACGCTATGGTCACGGCCGCCGAAGAGGACAGGCCTCCGATCGGGAGGGATCCCTCGATCACGCCGCTCATTCCGACGCGCAGCGGGTACATCGCCCCGAGTTTGACCGTAGCCCCGCGCAGGTAGTCGGCCCAGTCGCCCTGACGGGTCTCCGGGACGGAACTGACGTGCCACTGGGCTCGTTTGTCGAACTGGAGCGAACTCAGCTCGATGACTCCGTTCTGCTTGGGAGCATAGGCGATGTGGATACCCTTGTCGATGGCGAGTCCGGTCACCTTTCCTAACTGATGGTCGGAATGCGCCCCGATAGGGCAGACCCGGTAGGGGCAGAATGACAGCCCCTCCGGTTCCCTTTTGTAAGTGTCTCTGAATCTTTCTTCGCAGGTCATAGGCTCAGGCATTAAGGATTACAGTCTTGACTGGAGGGCCTTGCCCTGCTCCTCGTAGCCCGGTTTGCCCAGAAGGGCGAACATGTTCTTCTTGTAGGCCTCCACGCCAGGCTGGTTGAACGGATTCACTCCGAGCACATAGGCGCTGACGCCGCAGGCATATTCAAAGAAGTAGAAGAGGCCGCCGAGGTTGAAGGCGTCGATCTTCTCGATTGAGACCTCGAGCTGAGGCACGCCGCCGTCGATGTGGGCGAGTTTCGTTCCGAGCTGGGCCATGGCGTTGCAGTGCTCCACGCGCTGGCCGGCGAGGTAGTTAAGCTGGTCGAGGTTCTGCTCGTCGCTTCCGATGACGACCTCGCGGTTGCTCTTCTCGATGTTGACCACGGTCTCGAAGACGCAGCGGTCGCCGTCCTGGATGAACTGGCCCATGGAGTGGAGGTCGGTGGTGAAGTTGACGGACGCAGGGAATATGCCCTTGAGGTCCTTGCCCTCGGACTCGCCGTAGAGCTGCTTCCACCATTCGCCGAGGTACTGGAATTTAGGGTTGTAGGCCACGAGGATCTCGATCTTCTTGCCCTGCTTGGCGTAGAGGAGGTTCCTCATGGCGGCGTACTGCACGGCCGGGTTGTCCTCGCCCTTGACGGCGAGAGTCTTCTCCATCTCGGCGGCTCCGGCGAGCATCGCGCGTACGTCGAATCCGGCGAGGACGATAGGCAGAAGACCTACCGGAGTGAGGACTGAGAAACGGCCTCCGACATTGTCAGGAACGACGAATGTCTTGTAGCCTTCCTGTGTGGACAGGGTCTTGAGGGCTCCCTTGTGGGCGTCGGTGATGGCGACGATCCTTTCGGCGGCGTCGGAGTAATTCTTCTCGATGTGTTCCTTGACGATCCTGAAGGCGACCGCAGGCTCGGTGGTGGTGCCTGACTTGGAGATCACCACGGTGGCTACGTTCCTTTCAGCCACGAGGTCCATCAGCTCGGCGAGATATTCCTCGGAAAGGTTGTTGCCGGCGAAGACGACTTCGGGAGCGGCCTTGGCTCCGGAAAGCTGCTTTGCGAAATTGTGGGAGAGGGCCTCGATGGCGCAGCGGGCTCCGAGGTAGGAACCTCCGATGCCGATGACGACGACGAGGTTCACTCCCTTGGCCTTCCAGCTGTCGCGGACGGCCTCGCATTCAGCGATGAGGGACTCGGGAGTCTGTGTCGGCAGGTGCTTCCATCCGAGGAAGTCGTTGCCGGCCCCGTTCTCCGCCTCAAGTGTGTCGAAGGCTGCGAGAGCCTTCGCTACATACTCTTTGTAATCTTCTTCTTTGACAAAGGAGGAGCATCCTCCCAGATTTACTTTGACCATATCTTTCAATTTTAAGGTTTAATCCTGTTGTGTCGTAATAACCCGCAAATTTAACCATTTTTAGTCAATTGTCAGTGGCTGACCCACTAAAATGAAAGGCGGTCCGGAATCTGCGAAAGATTATTTATCTTTGTGCCTGTCGGCCGGAGGAATGTCCCGGTGAACCGGAAAATCATCCCCCGCGGTCCGTATCGAAGAGCAGGCAAGATGTCAGAGGAAAACAAATTCGAGAGCCAGGAGTCTTTGACCCCGATGATGGAGAGCGGCGTGCACGCCGGTTTTCCGTCGCCGGCGCAGGACTATGTCAATTCTTTCATAGACCTCAACAAGGAACTTGTGCGTCATCCTTCGTCGACTTTCTTCGCCAGGGTGGTGGGCGACTCGATGGTCGACGCCGACGTGGACGAGGGCGACGTGCTTGTCGTGGACAAGTCGCTGGAGCCGAGGGAAGGGGACATGGCCGTCTGTTTCATCGACGGTGAGTTCGCCTTGAAATTCATCTCTTTCAAGGATCCGGGCCGGGGCGTGAAGGCCTCCGCCCCCGGAGTCTCCTACGACATCCTCGGCCACCGCAGGATGTGGCTGCTTCCCGCCAACGAGAAGTATCCTCCTATCGAGGTGACGGAGGCCAACGATTTCACCGTCTGGGGTGTGGTGACTTATGTGATCAAGAAGGTGTGTACGCGCTAGTCGACTGCAATAATTTCTTCGTGTCCTGTGAGAGGGCTTTCCAGCCGGAGCTGGAGGGCCGTCCTGTCGTGGTGCTGTCCAACAATGACGGCTGCGTGGTGGCGCGGAGCAACGAGAGCAAGGCGATGGGCATCAAGATGGGGACTCCTTTCTTCAAGGTACGCTATCTCGTGGAGCAGGGGAGGCTCGTGGTGCGTTCTTCCAACTACACCCTCTACGGCGACTTGTCCTCGCGGGTGATGTCGATCCTGTCCGAGGCCGCTCCCAAACTGGAGATCTACTCGATAGACGAGGCTTATATGGACATGGACGGTGTGGCTCCAGAAAACCTGCCTTCCCTGTGCGCGGACCTTGTGGTGCGGGTGCGGCGTTGCACCGGCATCCCCGTCAGCATCGGGATAGCCGACACCAAGACCCTCGCCAAGGTCGCCAACCACTTCGCCAAAAAGTACAAGGGCTACCGCGGTGTCTGCACCATCGACTCGGACGAAAAGATACGCAAGGCTCTGGCCCTTACCCCTATAGGGGATGTGTGGGGGGTCGGGAGGCGCGGCGCTCCGAAACTGGAGGCGGCGGGAGTCAAAACGGCGCTCGACTTCGTCGGGAGGCCTGCGGAGTGGGTCAGGAATATGATGGGAATATCCGGGGTCAGGACCTGGGCCGAACTCCAGGGGCGGAGGATGGTCGAGGAGGAAAGCAGGGAGAAGCGCAAGACCATCTGCACTTCCCGTTCCTTCGACAAGCTGCTGTCCGATTTCGACGAACTGTCGTCGAGGGTTTCGGATTTCGCCGGGAAATGCGCCGAGAAACTCCGTTCCGAAGGCACTGCCGCTCGGACTGTCGGCACTTTCATCTACACGAATCCTTTCCGCGAGGACCTTCCGCAGTACTTCCGTGACGCGAGCATCAGGCTCGACGTGCCGGCGAGCAACGCCCGTGAGATCGTCGGGGCGGCTCTGAAGGCGTTGAGACTGGTCTACCGCCAGGGCTACCAGTACAAGAAGGCCGGCGTGGTCGTCTCCGACATCGTGGACGGCGACGCGGTGCAGGCCACTCTCTTCGATTTCGACCAGGAGGCGCGCGACAAGGACGACCGCCTTTCCAAGGTTATGGACCTGGTCAACACCTCAGGAAAAAATGTCCTGAGGCTGGCTACCCAGCGCCCAGGACATTATGCTGACGGCATCAGAAGCGAGTACCGTTCCAGACTCTTCACGACCGACTGGTCGGAACTCCTTGAGGTCAAATAACCTCCTTACTTGACGTTTTCTTTCTTGCCGAGTTTTTCCCTGACGAGAAGCGGCTCGTTTGTGGTGATGCAGTCCACTCCGAGATCGATCATGTCTTGGATGTCCTTCTCCTTGTTGGCGGTCCAGCTGTTGACGCTCATCTTCCTCTTCTTGGCGTCTTTCACCCATTCCGGATTTTCCCTGAGGACTTTGTAATGATAGTCGAGGCCATTGATGCCTTTGGCCTCAAGCTCTTCAGGAGAAAGGTCGCCTGACAGGTACTGCACCGTGAATCCCGGGCAGAGGGCAGCGAGCCTCTCGCACATATTCATACTGAACGAGATGAAAATCACTCTCTTAGGGTCATAGAGGCCGTGCTCCTTCAAAGCCTTCACGCTCTGGTCGACCATATAGTCCTCGTGATGCTTGTCGATCTGCTTTTTAAGCTCGAACACAAGCACGGTCTTCTTGCTCTTTTCGCCCTGTGTCAGGTACTCGTCGAGGGTAGGGATCTTCTCTCCGTTCTTCAGCCTGGCATCCTTGAAGTCGGCGTAGTTGTGGTCCTGGATGGTGACACCGTCGATGTTCGGGTCGTGGTGGACAAGGAGTACGAGATCCGAAGTCAGATGCACATCGAATTCGCTGCCCCAGAGGCCGGCTTTCTGCGCGGCCTCGAGCGCTTTGATGGAGTTTTCGGCATAGCCGGCCTCTTCACAGTTCCAGAATCCTCTGTGGGCGGTCACGGCGATTTTCTGAGAGGCGCACGATGCGCTGATCGTGGCCAAAGCGGCCAAAGCCGCGATTTTAGCTATCGCTTTCATTTGATTTTGTGATTTAAGTGTTTATGAATACTTTAAATTGATTTTTTCTGATATTCCAGCGTCAATCCCGGCTTCAGGCCTTGATGTCGATCACGAATTTTCCTTCGAAGTAAGGGTCTTTCAGCCAGCTGTCCACCTGCCAGGTGGAGACGGAACCCTTGCGGAGCCGCTCCCTGCTCATCAGGTTGTAGATCTCCTCGTTGATGTCGCCCCCTTTGAGGTAAAGGATCGAGCGGGTGAACTTCCTGCGCACCCAGTTGTAGAACTCCGGCAGGGTGGTGACGGCCCTTGAGACGATGAAGTCGAACCCGCCGCCTAGGCTTTCCGCCCTGGCGTTCACTATCTCCACATTCTTGAGTCCCAGCATGGTGGAGATCTCTCTCGCCACGATGGTCTTCTTCCCTACGGAGTCGCAAAGGGTGAACTTCACTTCCGGGAACAGGACCGCGAGCGGGATGCCGGGGAAGCCGCCTCCGGTGCCGAGGTCGAGGACCTTCACCTCCTCCCCGGCGGGGTCTTTCATCAATGAATATGTCTGCGGACACATTGTCATAAGGTAACGGGCTATCGCCAGCGAATGCAGGACGTGGTGGTCGTAGAGACCGTCTATGTCCTTGCGCGAGATCACGTTGATCTTGGCGTTCCAGTCGCGGTAGCCGGCCTCCATCATCCTGAACTGTCCGGCCATCTGTTCCGTGATGTCCGGGAACGTGCTTTCCAGCAGGGCCTTGAAGGCCTCGTAAGTCATCATATTCCTTCCTCCTCTGTTTTTCTCAAATCATCTATGATCGCCTTGGCCCTGCGGATACGGGTCTTCACCGTGTTCAGCTCCAGGCCGAGGTCCTCGGCGATCTCGTTGTACTTCATCCCGTCTATGAGCCGCTTCCTCGCCACCTCCCGGTAAAGATCCGGAAGGCGGTCGATGTACTTGGTTCTCTCTTCCTCGTTCTCGCTCTTTATCAGCGAGTTGAGCGCGTCTTCCGATTGGTCCGGGATGACCTCTACCCCGGAAGGCGTGCTGTCGTCGTCAAGGTACACGATCTGGTTCTTCGGATGGATCCTACGCTCCTGCTCCAGGCTGTCCAGCGCCGTGTTCCTGGCGATGGTGCAGAGCCAGGTCAGAAAACGGCTCTTGTCCTGGTCGTAACTCCGGATCTGCCTGAAGGCCTTCTCGAAACTGCGGCTGCAGATGTCGTCGGCCACGTAGCCGTCGATGTTCTTGAACCTCGACTTGATGTAGGATCTTAGCAGTTCTATGTGGCGGTCCCACAGGGCGGTGAACGCCACCCCGCTGCCTTCCTGCGCCTGGACGATCAGGTCGTCAATGGGCTTCAAGCCAGTTTTTTCCATAATTGCATTCGACTGTTAGCGGTACTGAAAGTTTCACGACATTCTCCATCTTGTCGACGATCAGAGCCTTGAGAGCCTCTACCTCTTCCGTCACGGTGTCGAAGACAAGTTCGTCGTGGATCTGGAGTATCATCCGGCTTTTCATCCCGGCGGCCTGCATCGCCTCGTCCACGCTGATCATCGCCATCTTGATGATGTCGGCCGACGTGCCCTGGATCGGGGCGTTGACAGCGTTCCTCTCGGCCAGAGCCCTCATCGTGCCGTTCTTGGCGTTGATGTCGGGCAGGTAGCGCCGTCTGCCGAAGAGAGTCTCCACATAGCCGGTCTCCCTGGCTGCCGCCTTCGTGTCCTCTATGAACGAGAGGATGGACGGGAAGCCCGCGAAGTAGTCATCGATGATCTTCTGGGCCTCTTTCCGGCCTATCCTCAGCCTCTGCGCGAGGCCGAAGGAGGAGATTCCGTACATTATCCCGAAGTTGGCCGTCTTCGCCACCCGTCTCTGGTCCGGGGTGACCTGGTCGTGAGGGACACCGAAAATCTTGGCCGCTGTGGCGGCGTGCACGTCGATGCCCTGCTTGAAGGCGTTGACCAGATGCTGGTCGCAGCTCAGGTGGGCCATTATCCTAAGCTCGATCTGCGAATAGTCGGCCGAGAGGATCAGCCCGTCCCTGGAGGAAGGCACGAAGGCCTTGCGGATCTCCTTGCCTCTTTCCGTGCGTATCGGGATGTTCTGCAGGTTAGGGTTCGAGGAACTCAGCCTGCCTGTGGCCGTCAGAGCCTGGTTGAAGGTCGTGTGGATCTTGCCGTCGTAAGGCTCTATGTAGCCCGGGAACGGCTCTATGTAGGTGGAGAGCAGTTTGCGGACGGCCCTGTACTCAAGGATCTCGTCGATGACCGGATGCTTGTCCGCAAGGTCTAGCAGGGTGGCCTCGTCCGTGGAGTAGGTCCCGTTGTTGTTCTTCTTCGGCTTGTCGGCCAGATGCAGTTTCTCGAAAAGCAGGACTCCGACCTGTTTCGGGGACGACACGTTGAGGGTGCTGTCTCCGGCCATATTCCTGATCTTCGCCTCTCTCCCGAGCATATCCTCCCGCAGGTGGGCGGTGAACTCCTTCAGGGAGCTGACATCGACCTTGACCCCGTTCCTCTCCATCTTGCCGAGAACTCTGAGCAGAGGCTCTTCCATCTCGTCGTACAGTTCGGCGATGTTGTTGTCCTCCAACTCCTTGTGCAGTTTTTCCTGGAGGAGCAGGATGGCCGCGGCCTCTTTGGATCGGTCACGTCCCTGGTGCGGATCCTCGTCGAAGAGCGAGCCGGTGGTCGGCAGGCCGTCACCCTGCGGAGCGTCCAGCGACATATTCAGATAACTTTTCGCCAGGACTTCGAGTTTGTGGCTTTTCTCCGGGTCGAGAAGGTAGTGCATCAGGGAGATGTCGCGCAGCCGCCCTCCGGGCGTGACCCCGTCGGCCGCGAGGATGTTGATTTGGCGTTTCAGTTCATCGCCGCACTTCGCTACATCCTGGTTTTCAAGCAGCTGCCTGAAATCCTTGAGCGACCCTTCCCCGTAGAGAACCTTCTCTCCGGAGCGGGCGGCGGCGACCACCCTCACCGTGTTTGTGAATATGCTAGGGTCGGCTCCTTCGACGATCACCGCGCAGATCCCGGCCTTGACGGCCTCTCTGACGACTTCGGCGGGCTTGACTTTCCTGATCGCCGGAGCGTCGGAAGCCTCATCCGCCTTTGCCGGGGCTATGTGGCCGATGTATTTTGAGAGCGAGTTGAACTCGTATTTTTCGAACAGGTCGGCGAGTCCGGGTCCGTAAGCCTTGTCGACCTTCATCTGCTCAAGTGTCACGTCGACCTGCAGGTCGGTCTTGATGGTGACCAGTTCGTCGCTGAGCCAGATGTGCGGCTCCGCCTCCTCGAACTGGGCCTTCTGCCGCGGCGAGAGTTCGTCAAGATGCTCATAGATGCCTTTGAGAGAGCCATATTCGGCCACCAGTCTGCTGGCCCCTTTCTCTCCCACACCCCTGACTCCCGGCACGTTGTCGGCCGCGTCGCCGCAGATGGCGAGCATGTCGATGACCTGAGCCGGTGTGGAGATCCCGTACTTCGCCGTGACCTCCTTGACGCCGATTACCTCGTTGTCGTTGCCGGCCTTGCCCGGTTTGTACTGCCAGATGTGGTCCTCGATCAGCTGGCCGTAGTCCTTGTCGGGAGTGACCATGTAGACATCCAGCCCTTCACGGGCGCAGCGTTTCGCCATGGTGCCGATCACATCGTCGGCCTCGAAGCCTTTCAGCATCAGGACCGGGATGTTCATCTGCCGGCAGAGGCCGGTGAGCGGTTCGAGGGCGTCGATGACGAGCTGGGGGGTCTCTTTGCGGTTGGCTTTGTACTCTGGGTACATCTGGTTTCTGAAGGTCCCTCCCGGCGGGTCGAAGGCCACGGCGAGATAGTCCGGCTTCTCCCTTTCCAGAAGCTCGAGGATGTATTTGGTGAATCCGTAAAGGATGGACGTGTCCGCTCCTTTGGAGTTGACCATCGGCTTCCTGAAGAATGCGTAGTACATCTTGAAGATCAGCGCGTGACCGTCTATGAAGAATATCTTTCCAGGCATAAATGTGAATATCTAAGTTTCGTATGCACGAAACACCTTATTCCCCGTCCGGGCTTTATGTCATCCGTTTGTCATCCGTTTGTCATCCTGACGTGTCCGTCCGCCCGACGATGAAACAAAGATAGGGAAAATGTTTCAGTGTTTCAAGTCCGAGTCGCGAAATGTTTCATCAAGGTTGAGGACAAAGTCGGCGAAAAGGGCTCCGTCGTGGATGTCGTGGGTGGAGAACATCACCGTCGCCCTTGTGGAACGGGCGACTTCCCTGAGAAGCCTCAGGATGGCCACCCTGTTGTCCACGTCCAGGAACGCTGTAGGCTCATCGAGCAGGATGACGTCCGCCCGTCGGGTCAGGGCCGTGGCGATGCAGGCTTTCTGGAACTCTCCGTCCGAAATGCCGGAGATGTCCTTGTCAGCGAGTGGGCCGAGTCCCAACCGGCCGAGCGCCTGCCCCACCGCCTCCTTATCCTGTTGTGAGACCTTTCCGAAGAGACCTGTACGGCCTTGCATCCCCATAAGAATGAACTCCCTGACAGTGAACCCTTTGACTTTCGGAATCCGTGTCGGGACCATCACGACCTTGCCGCCTGTCGAGAAACTCCCGCCCACAGGCTTCAGCAGGCCGGCCACCGTCTTCATCAATGTGCTTTTGCCCCCGCCGTTACGGCCGCGCAGCATCACCGAAGCTCCGTCGGGATATTCATAAAAGAGCGGCCCCGCCGCCGCGGCTCCGTTGTAGCCCACGGTCAGTCCGTCAAGTTTCAGCATAGCGGCCTCCTTTTCAGAAGTATGGTGAGGATGACAGGGATTCCGATTATGGCCATCGTGCTTCCCACCGGGAGAGGGGAGCGGAAGGCCTGGGAGAGGATGTCCGCCGCCAGCGAGACTCCGGCTCCGGTGAGCAGGGTGGCAGGGATGACCCGCAGGTGGACCGAAGTGCCGAGGAAGGCTCTGGCGATGTGCGGCGAGACGATGCCCACGAATCCGAGAGGGCCGCAGAACGCTGTCACCGCCCCCGCCATCAGGCAACTCCCGACGAGCGCGGTGTTCCTTACCTTGACTATGTCGGTCCCCGCCAGCCGGGCATATTCATCACCGAAGAGGGCGATGTCGAGTCCTTTGCCGTTGAGGCAGAGCAGGATGACTCCGGCCAGGAGCGCGGCGGCCATCACCGCCACTTCGCCCGGCCTGACCCCCGTGAAACTGCCTGATGACCAGCTGTGGAAGACCTTGAGGCTTTCGGCCGAGGCGGAGTGTTCGAGGATGGAGGTCGCGGCGGAGAAGATGAATCCCAGCATCACGCCGAAGACGAGCAGGGTGGCGGAGTCGCCGACCCTGGAGGCAACCGCAACTACGAGGGCTGCGGTCAGAAGCGCACCGAGGAAGGCCGCCGTGGCCACCGTGACTCCTCCGAGAGCGGCCGGCAGCGACGCTCCTGCCGCGAGGGTGGCTATGGCCGCTCCTGTCCCCGCTCCGGCGCTGACTCCCATTATGTGAGGGTCGGCGAGGGGGTTGCGGAAGACGCTCTGCATCTGGAGACCGGCCGCGGCGAGGGAGGCTCCTCCGATGACGGCCGCCAGCATACGGGGCAGACGGAGCTTGGCGATGACGGTGGTGTCGGCGATGCCGAAGCCCGCCCCTCCAGTCAGAAGGTCGATCGCGGCGAGAATCAGGACTAAACCTGCCGCTGTCAATGTTTTACACTTTACCGTCATCTTTTGTTCCGTATTTGTTGAACGAAAAACTTTCCGTACTGATGCTTTTCCGGGAAATTTTCGTTAAATTTACCCAAAATTACTCAATATTTATGAAAAAGTCACTTTTGCTCACAGCCGCTCTCCTGGCATTGTCGGGATTCGGCGCTTCAGCTCAGAAACAGACCGCTAATGGCGGCATCTCGCAGGAGATGCTGACGGAGATCCGTACCGGCTATGAAGGCACGGCCGCTGACAAGGCGGTACGCAACGCCCTCAACGGCGCATCCATCAATGTCCTCGCGACAAACTCCGAGAACATCGCCATGATCGACACGCATTTCTCGGACGAAGTGAAGACAAAAGGCCGCACGAACCAGAAATCTTCCGGTCGCTGCTGGCTCTTCGCCGGTCTTAACGTGCTGAGGGCAAAGATGATCGACACCTACGACCTCGGTTCGTTCACTTTCTCTCAGAACTACATCTTCTTCTACGACATGCTTGAGAAGTCGAATCTCTTCCTCCAGAGCATCATAGACACGAAGGACCTGAAAGCTGACGACCGCAAGGTGGACTGGTTCTTCAGCCATCCTATCAGCGACGGCGGCCAGTTCACGGGAGTGTCAAATCTCGTGACCAAGTACGGTCTCGTGCCTTCCGAGGCTATGCCTGAGACCTACTGCGCCAACAACACCTCGCAGATGCGCACCCGTCTTGCCACCAAGCTCCGCGAGTTCGGACTCCGTCTCCGCGAGACTCCGGCGAAGGAGTGCCAGGCCGCCAAGGTCCAGATGCTCAAGGAGGTCTACAGGTTCCTGGTTCTTTGCCTCGGCGAACCGCCGGCAGAGTTCGAGTGGAGCCGCTACAACTCCAAGGGCGTGCTCGTCAGCCGCAAGACCTACACCCCGATGTCCTTCTTCAATGAATATGTAGGCACGAATCTGAACAACATCTACATGATGGTGATGAACGACCCGAGCCGCGAGCTTAACAGGGTCTATGAGATTGAATATGACCGCCACGTCTACGACGGCCAGAACTGGCTCTACATCAACCTCCCTATGGAGAAGCTCAAGGAGATCGCCATCGCTTCGATCAAGGACAACACCGCGATGTACTTCTCCTGCGATGTGGGCAAGTTCAGCGACAGCAAGAAGGGTACTCTTGACATCAACAACTATGACTACGAGTCACTTTTCGGCACGACCTATCCGATGGACAAGAAGCAGAGGATCCAGACCCACGCCAGCTCTTCGACCCACGGAATGACCCTCATCGCCGTCGACCTGAAGGAAGGCAAGCCTGTCAAGTGGCTGGTGGAGAACAGCTGGGGAGCCGATTCCGGCTACAAGGGCAACTTCATTATGACCGACGAGTGGTTCGACAACTACATGTTCCGTCTCGTGGTCGAGAAGAAGTATGTTCCTGCTGACGTTCTCAAGCTGCTTGAGCAGAAACCTATAGTTCTTCCTTCCTGGGACCCGATGTTCGCCCCTGAGGATTAATTCAAAGTTGCGGGCCTCCGGCGACACGGCCGGGGGCTTGCCATTTATAACAGGGCAGCCATCAGGCTGCGAACGCTAAAGATTTTCAGTCATCATGCGGTTTTTAACTTGTGTCCTGGCCGTGTTCCTGACTCTGGCCGGACTGGACGCCCAGGGGCGTTCCGAGAACTATCCGCTGCCGTCCAGGCCTGACACCCTCAGAATCCTGGCCGTCGGCAACAGTTTTTCCGATGACGGCACGGAGTACCTTCCGGGACTTCTTGAGGCCGCCGGAATCCATAACGTGATCCTCGCCAGGCTCTACATCGGCGGGTGTTCGCTGCAGAGACACTGCGAGGAGTATGAGAAAGGCCTTAAGCAGTACACCTACTACAAGTCCACAGGCAACAAGTGGGTGATCGTCAGCAGGTCGGCCTCTCTGGTGGACGGCCTCAAGGACGAGCCGTGGGACATCATCACGATGCAGGAGGCCTCGGGCTATTCAGGAACATATTCAAACTATGCCGAGTGGGCTCCGAAACTCTTTGAGATCATCCGCAGGGAGTCCGCCAATCCGCGCGCCTCGATTGTCTGGCACGAGACCTGGGCCTACGCCGCCAATTCCGTCCACGGGATGTTCAAGGTCTATGACAAGGACCAGGCTAAGATGTACAATGCTATCGTCGACTGCGTGAGGCGCATAACCGCGGAACTGGGCATCGGCGTGGTGATCCCTTGCGGCGACGCCATCCAGGCCGCCCGCGGCACGAGGCTCAACAATGACTCCGAGGTGCCGGCGACCTGCAAGGTCTACCAGCTGACCCGCGACGGCTTTCATCTGTCGTACCAGTTTGGCCGCTACATAGCCGCCTGCGTGTGGTTCGAGGCCTTGCTGAAGCCGACTCTCGGCGTGTCCGTGAAGGGCAACGGCTACCTTATCAGGGACACCGACTACAGCATTTCCCGTTCCGACGCCCGTCTGTGCCAGAAATGCGCCGTCAAAGCGGTCCGCTCCTGGTAAGGGTAAGGCATTAATGTCAAGTCATGAAATCTTTACGAGAACTTTACAAAATAGGGAAAGGGCCGTCAAGCAGCCACACGATGGGGCCTAACAGGGCCGCGAAGGAATTCGCCGGACGGCACGCCGACGCGGCCAGGTTCGAGGTGACCCTTTACGGAAGCCTCGCAGCCACCGGCAAAGGACATATGACCGATGTCGCCATCACCGAGGTCCTTGAGCCCATAGCCCCGGTCACAATCGAATGGCAGCCGGACATATTCCTTCCTTACCATCCCAACGGGATGCGCTTCCGCTCCTTTGATGGCGGCGGAGTCGAGACCGAGGAATGGACGGTGTTCAGCGTTGGCGGCGGCGCGTTGGAGGAGGAAGGCGGCGCGGGCCGTTTCACCTCGCCTGAAGTCTATGGGATGAACAGCCTCACCGAGATCAAGAACTGGTGCGAGGACAAGGGACGCAGCTATTGGGAATATGTCGACCTGTGCGAAGGTCCGGCCATCTGGGACTATCTCCAGGAGATCTGGGAGGCCATGAAAGCGTCCGTCGAACGAGGACTGGACCACGAGGGCGTTTTGCCCGGCCCGCTGAATCTGCCACGCAAGGCTCCGACCTACTATGTCAAGGCCACCGGCTACAAGCCTACGCTGCAGACCCGCGGCCTTGTGTACGCCTACGCTCTTGCCGTGAGCGAGGAGAACGCTTCCGGCGGAGTGGTGGTGACAGCCCCGACCTGCGGGTCTAGCGGAGTCCTTCCGGCAGTACTCTACCATCTTGCCAACGGCCACAACTTCAAGGATGTCCGCATCCTCCATGCTCTCGCCACTGCAGGTCTGATCGGCAATGTCGTGAAGCAGAACGCTTCCATCTCGGGGGCCGAGGTCGGCTGCCAGGGTGAGGTGGGTGTGGCCTGCGCTATGGCATCCGGAGCGGCCTGCCAGCTTTTCGGAGGCAGTCCTTCCCAGATTGAATATGCCGCCGAGATGGGTCTGGAACACCATCTTGGAATGACCTGCGATCCGATCTGCGGTCTTGTACAGATTCCTTGCATCGAGAGGAACGCCTTCGCCGCGACCAGGGCTCTGGACTCCAATCTCTACGCGGCCTTCTCCGACGGCAAGCACCGTGTCTCGTTCGACCATGTGGTCGAGGTGATGAAGCAGACCGGCAAGGATCTGCCTTCTTTGTACAAGGAGACCAGCGCCGGCGGTCTGGCAAAGGGCTACAAAGATTTCAAGTGATCCGGCATCGGCCGTTTTGGCTGGCGATTTTCTTAAAATACGACAAAAAGACATTCTTTGACGACAATTTGTCACGATTATGTGACATTTTGTCGTCTTTTTGATACTTTTCGGTACTGGTCTGGTATCGGCACGCCTGTTGTCTTATCATTAGTCGTTCCGCTCGGGTGAACGGGGCAGAAAAAGATAAAATAACAATAAAAATAGGAGATTTAAATTATGTCAGCAATTACAAGAAGGTACAATCAGAATTGGTTACCAAGCATTTTCGATGATTTATTTGACAACGACTGGATGGCAAGAACCAATACGACCGCTCCTGCGATCAACGTATTAGAAAACGAGACCGGCTACGAGATCGAACTTGCCGCTCCGGGTATGACCAAGGATGATTTCAAGGTAAGCCTTGACGACAACGGCGACCTTGTGATCAATATGGAGAAGAAAGAGGAGAACAACGAAGAAAAGAAGCACGGACGCTATCTGAGACGTGAGTTCTCTTACACCAAGTTCCAGCAGACTATGGTACTCCCTGAGGATGTTGAGAAAGAGAAGATTAGTGCCACCGTAGTCAACGGAGTGCTCAAGGTCGAAATCCCTAAGCAGGTCAAGCAGGAAGTGCCTCAGGCTAAAAAAATCATAGAAATTAAGTAAAAAAGTTTGCAGGTAATGCAAAAATGACTATCTTTGCATCCGCATTCGGGAAACAACGGATGCAAAGTCGCAGGGTGCGGTAGTTCAGCTGGTTAGAATGCCGGCCTGTCACGCCGGAGGTCGAGGGTTCGAGTCCCTTCCGCACCGCTGACAAAATGCCCCAGAGTTCGCTCTGGGGCATTTGCTATATATGGTTTGATACTGAGTTGATACTGAACTT
>CAVEYE010000029.1:0-4143 GCA_963619595.1 bacterium
TCACTTCCTTTCAACCCTATCGATGCGGTAGACCTTCCATCTGGAGCGGCCGGTGTAGACGGCGGCGGCTTGGACGTGGCAGTCGGAGGTGATGCGGTGCTGTTCCAGAAGGGACTTGTGGACATAGCAGTCGTCCACGAAGGCGAAGTCCGGAGCGTTGGAATATTCCCAGCCGCCATCCAAATCATCATCCATCTCATCCTCGTCCCAGCGCCAGTCGTCGCGGTCCTTGTAGTGGACGCTCAGTAGGCCGGAGACATAGCGGAGGGCGTCACTGTTGGTTACAGCAGTCGGCCAGGTCTCAAGGACTTCCAGCACGGTCTTGCCGCCATTGCCGCTTTTGCTCTCTATGGTCTTGGAATAGCAGCGGATCTTGATGCAGTCGCCGACCAAAGGGCGCAGGCCGGTCTCGTTGAAATGCAGGATACCGGACATCTTGCCAGGTCCCAGCACGAAATGGAACAGTTCCTTCTTGGCGTTGACATCGTCAACAGCGGCGATGACGGTCGGGAAAGCCGAAGCCGCCTCCTCGGCATCGCAGCCTTGGACATCGCAGAAGACTGTCTTGAGCTTTCCCTTTATGACTGTCCCGTACTGCCGGTAGCGGACAAAATCCCCTTTCTTAAGAGTCTGCTTCTCGAAATGTTCGTACGAGGTCTCCCCCTGAGGCGAGCAGATGTGATAGACCTTCTTCCCGGCATTGACATAATCGACGACACCGTACTTCTGCGGGAAAACCGACCAGTCGGCCGCCTCCGAAGGCGACATTGTCAAAGGAATATACCGGATTCCGGCGCAGGACGAACCTGAGGCGGAGTGTCCGATGTGGATCCGGACATTCCAGACCTGCCCGATGTGGCCGTCCTTCAACGCAGGATGCCTCTTCCTGTTGACGGTGAACGAGACGGAGCCGTTCCCCACGAACTTGACCTGTTCCTTGCCGTCGGAGTTTTTCCACTTGTCCACTAGCACCACCTCGGTGCAAGGCAAATCGGCATAGACACATTCCTCCGCGGCGGGGATATTCATTGAATAGAAGTCCTCGTCGCTCTGCGGAACTTTGGTTGAAGGCGGAATCTTCGCAAGAAGGTCTTCCGCTTCGGAACTGACGTGCCAGTCCATCTTTGTGTAGTGTTCCACATAGCGGCCGAGTTCGAAAGCGGCGTTTTCATACTTTCCTTCGGCTACCAGCAAGCCGGCCAGTTGCAGCCGGATCTTTCCGATGAAATCCTCGTTCTTCTCAAGGCTCAAGGCCTTGCACAGGAAAGCCGTCTTCAGACCGGTTTCATCCCAGCATCCGGCGCATTCCTGCCAGATGTAGTACTTGTCGCCCAGAGTCAGGCAGAGTTTCTTATAGATGTCTCTGGCCTCCTCGGCACGGCCGGTGCGAAGGAGAAGCAGAGCCTTCGCGCGGATGTTCCAATCATCCTCAGGGAACTTTCTTACAGCCACGTCGTACAGGTCGATCAACCACTGCAGATCCTCTCCCTGTCCGGCGGGAAGACCTCCGAGCGCCTTGCTTGCCCCTCTGAGCATCTTGACAGCCAGCGGACTGTAGACCGTGCCGTCACTTCCCTTCCATTCCTGCCAATCCTCTTCACGCAGATTACCCAATCCCCAGAGTTCAAGGAAGGGAATCAGTTTGAAGCCATTGTCCTTCTTGGCGTAATTCAGCGCGAAACTCAGGATCTGGGAGTGCAGCAGCGACGGGCGCTCGTTCTGTAACTGAATATAATCCCTCAGCCTCGACCTCACCTGCCCGGAGTCAAGTTCTTCGATGTGCGACTTCAGGTAGCGGTAGATCACCCAGCCATAGTCGACGTGCGTCTGCGGCGGCAGCTTGCCTGCGGCGGCGAGACTTGAATATATGGCTATCGCCTCGTCGTTGTCGCCGTTCTTGCTCAGTTCCTTCGCTTTCTGGATCTGTGAATATTCAGGGATGACCGTCAGCTTAAGGGAGTCGATTTTCCTCAGCAGGATCTGCGAGAACTTCTCATTCTCGTCCTCAAGCCTGATGCCGGCAAGGATCTCCACGATGTTCCTCGCCTCTTCGGTGTTTCCGTTCTGACTTTCACGGTTGTAGATGTCTATCAATGTCCAGCCGTAGGCTTTCCACACATCATCGTCGGCATCACCTTCAGCGATGATCTTCTCGGCCTCGGCCCTCGCCCTGTCATATTCCTTTTCCCTCCTTAGAGCATAGATTTCATTGGACGGTCTCTGTTTGTACTCCCCGCTTTGGAAGCGGGCGTTTCTTCCTATGTAAATGGGCATACCTCTTACTTTTTGGTCAGTTTGTCCGTGGTCTCATCCGCATAGCGCTCCGCCAGGGCCTCAACTATCTTCCTCATCCTTTTTCGGATGCGGCTCGGCGAGACGATCTCCACATTTCTTCCCCAAGACAAGATTTTGGAGAACAGTTCCTCGTTCGGCACAACGTCCAGACTGAGAGTTCCTACGCGGGATGCGGAGTCATATTCTTCGACCACCTTCTGCGTCGTCAGCGGTTTGGTGACCGCACGCCCCCAGGATTCCGGATCGTAAATTCTGATGACTACATGTTCGACAGGACGGTCGGAGTACCTCGTCACGCCGACGATGGAGCTGAAATAATCAAGATAGTCTTCCGGGACGCTCTCTTCATAATGGCCTATAGGCTCAGGGGGCGCAAGGAGGCGGTCGAGAGGCACATTGACGTACGGGTTGTTGTCAAAGTCGGGAGAAAGTCCGAATGCGAACCATCTTTCATTGTACTGCTTCAGAAGGTAAGGGTGGAATTCATATTCATACTCAACTCCCTCGAAATCCCGGTATCTTATCTTCAGGCTGAGCTTTTCTACAATGGCGTTGTAAATCAGCGGACGGTACTGGCGGCCTTTAAGCCGTCGGTTGTCTTCATATTCGACACATTGAAGGCCTTTCCCGTAGTCAGCCGCCACCCTGCTGAACACATTGAAGCAGACTTCGTCGAAAGTTGTGTCGTTCAGCACTCCTTTAAGCTTTCTGATGGCTTTGGACAGTTTGCGGAACTCCCCGTCCGTCATCTCGCCGGTCAGGAACGGAATGATGCTGAAGCCGGAGTCCCGATAATGGAAAGTCTTGGTTCGTCTGTCCTTGCCGTCGCCGTACAGTTTGTCCTCCGCTCCCCTGCCGACTACCAGCATGTCCTCAAGATTGTTCTGCGAAAGAGCTTTCCTGAATAAGGACAGGTCTTTGCGGAGAGACTTAAGATAGTGCAGCGCAAGGTGTTCCTTTCTTTCTTCCTCGTTTTTCCGTTCATAGTCGCGGACGGGGATCAGGCGGAGAACGGAATCGCTTTGATAGGCTTCCATAATTTCCGTTTGAGAAACAGGACGTCCTTGGGACAGAAGCCGGTCAAGGAACTTCCATCTGTACATCTTTGTAGATGGTTTTGACATATGCTCAGTGTTATCGGTTATGTGTTCCGTAAAGATATAAAATAGAAAAGTATTGAGAAAAATTTTCTTCCAAACATCTCTATTGTCCGCCTCATCCAGATGTTCTACATTTGCATCCGTTAATAATCTTTAATCTTAAATCTCTAAAATCTTCATCTATGAAACTTCAGACATCAAATCACAGTTACCTCACAGAAACATTCAGCAGAATCTTCCCGGAGTATGGGACAAAGGCTCTTGACGTGCCGGCATACGACTCGGACAAGCATATGTTCATCGTGGATCAGTATGTCACAAAGGGCGGAAACCGGCAGATAACCTATGTCACAGTAGGCGGCAGCCTTGTCGTGGAAGTCACGGTAGGGTTCTACCACAGCTGGACACTGCTCAACAAGGTCAGGATGATGATTCCGGACGGAATGGGACTCAAGACCATCGGGACTTACGAATGGAGCGGCACGAAGTATTTCAACTTCGATGATCTCAAGGCCAAAGTCCAGGAGATGGCGGTGGCTTATGCCGCCGACAACGCCCCGATGGTCGGCGGCCGGAAGTCGGACGAACTCCTGAACCGGGTCAGGGATATGATATCGCACCTGTTCAGTCAGAACATCGATGACTTCGCCGAGGGGTGCGGAGAGACCGTGCTGAAGGCCTATTGCAGACAGAATAAGGTCTGTCAGGATTTCATCTGATGCTCCTGCAGCAGACATTCGCCTAAAAA
>CAVEYE010000030.1:0-3229 GCA_963619595.1 bacterium
GTTGTACTGGAGCAGCCAGGCCGGCTTGTCAAGACGGCGGAGGTCAGAGAAGAACTCTATGCCCTGGTACCACGGAACGGCTCCGTCGGCATCGTTGTGCATTATCAGCACAGGAGTGTTCACCTTGTCGACGTGGAAGACAGGAGAGTTCTCGATGTAGAGGTCGAGAGCGCCCGGCTCCCACATATTCGCACCTATCCTGCTCTGTCCGTGCTCGTACTGGCCGGCGCGGGTTATGCCCGAACCCCAGCGGATGCCGCCGTAAGCAGATGTCATGTTCCCGACAGGAGCTCCTGATCCGGCCGCGGCGAACATATTCGTGCGGGTGATCAGCCAGGCCGTCTGGTAGCCGCCCCAGCTCTGTCCCTGGATGCCCATCTTAGACTTGTCGGCGGCGGCATATTCATTACACAGAGCCTCCGCGCCCGAGCAGATGCAGTTGTAGGCGCTCTCGCCGGGATGTCCGACCTTGTAGACGATGTCAGGCACGAAGACGATGTAGCCGCGGGAGGTGTAGAACGGGATGTTGATGATCGAGCGGGACGGTGCAGGCGAGTAGTAAGTGTACATCGTGTGCGCGTTCTTCTCGTAGAAGTAGATCATCACAGGCAGTTTCTCGCCTTCCTTGATGCCGTCAGGCAGGTAGACAAGGCCTTTGAGAGGAGTTCCGTCGTAGGCGTTCCAGTGGAAAAGCTCGACGTGTCCCCAACGATATTCATCCATCTGAGGATTGATGGCCGTAAGCTTGGTGCCGGTGGTGAAGCAGTCGTCGGTATAGTAGAGGTCGTAGCAGTTGCGGAAGTTGCCCTTCTGGTAGAAGATGCGGTCCGAGTCCTTGGACCAGCCGACGTACTTGTAGGAAACCGTGTCGGTGAAGTACTTGAGGGTCTTGGCCGGCTTGGCGAGGTTGAAGCTGCCGAAGCCGTTCTGCTGGGTTTCCTCGTTCAGGACGCTCAGGTAGATGGTCTGCTTCGGGTCGAACGGTCTGGCAAGGCCGCAACGGCGCTCGTTAGGCTTCCTGTCGTCCGGCCTCGGGTCGAGGACCTTGAAGCGGTTGTGCGTCTGACGGCCCACTCCCCCGGTGAGGTTCACCGCCGACGATCCGTCAGGGGTGAACTTCCACACGTCGTAGCGGTCGATGATCATCATCGCCGACTCGTCGCTGAACCACTTCGGAGAGAACTCGTGGGCGACAGGGGCTGTCGGATGGTCATCCTCCTCGTCGTAGAAAGGCACTCCGGTCTGAGCCGTGAGATTCGCTTTCTCGCCTGTCTGAGTGTTGTAGACGTACCAGTTGAGGTCGGAGTTGTCGAACCAGGTCAGGTACTTTCCGGTCGGGGACACATCGAAGCGGCCGGCGTTCAAGCCTTCAGCCACAACTTTCCTGGAACCGTCCTTGATGTTGACGAGGGCCACGTCGGAGCGGTTCGCATAATCCCAGACTGAACTGCGGACGTACTTGCCGTTGTCGCGGACCAGCGCCCATTCGCTGAAACCGCCGTCAAGCAGACGGACGCTTTCGAACTCGGAGGTGGAGAGCGGCACGATCACCTTCTCCCCTTCCGCGGTGAGGTCGATGGTCGCTGAATATGTTCTCTTGAGTTTCTTGTTGACATTCAGTTTCTCCTGCGGCGGGGTGTAAGGAGCGTCCCAGTTCCAGATGTCAAGCTGGGCGGTCTCGAAATCCACGATGGCGGTGTCCTTCGGAGGACGGATCGGGGCGATGCCCACGAAGACCCGGTTGCCGTCAGGCGTGAAGTAGGCCTCGGAATTCTCGTTGAGAGTCCAGCCGGCGGTCCCTTTCACCCTCGTTCCCTCGGGGATGACCACTTCGGTCCTGTAGGTCCATTTCCCGCCTTTGCTCACGATGACGGAGCTGTCGGCCGGCGCGGCCTGACCTTTCTTTCCGGTCTTCACCTGGCCGATCGTGGTCAGGTAGAGGGCCTGGCACTTGTTGCGGTTCTTGGTGGTGTCGTTCGAGCCGAAGAAGAGCAGTTTGTCCTCCGCGTCGCTGAAGGTAAGGCGGCTGTAGGACTTCGCTCCGCTCACAAGGGTGTCCAGAATGGACGGGGCGTGGGCGATGAGCACGGCCGTAGCGGAAAATTTCTCCTTCTTGTCCTGCTTCGAGGTCATCACCAGCACGGTGCCGTCCCGGTTGAAAGAATATGAGTCGATGAACGGAATCGTGTCGGCGTGTTCAGTGGCAGGATTCAGCACGACGAGTCCCGTCCTGTCGCTGCCCTTCTTGTCCGTGGAATCCTTGTACTGCTTCCAGGTGGACTTGTAGGCCACGTAAGGCTTGGCCTCGGAGCCTGTCGCGTAGGAGTCCACGCGGCCGTACTTTCTGACGGTCATCGTCTTGAGGTCGACGATGGCGAGGGTGTCCTTGGTCATCGCGTCGGCCTTCTTCTTGGCTATCTTCTCCTTTCTGGTCTTGGCGAACTGAGGCTTGATGCGGAGGTAGAGCCACTCTCCTTTCGGATCGAGGGAAGGCTGGCTTCCGCGCGGGATGCTGATCTCCCGTGCCACGGAGGCCTTGCCCTTGCGGGCGGGAGTCATATTCCTTACATACAAAGTTCCGTCGCCCTCCTGCGGGTTGACGGTCCAGACGACGATGTTGCCGTCGTCGGTCTTGACGATGTCACCTACGCTCTGCCACGAGTCATAGACGCTGTGGTCAAGCGGTTTCTTCTGTGCCGCGGCCTCCGTCATTCCGGACAGGGCAACGGCCAATGCCAAAGCTGGCAGCAGTTTGTTTTTCATATATCTTAACTAATTATTTCCCTTTGACTTGCGTATGGCCTCATAGTAGCCGTGGCGGGCGGGGTTCTCAGGAAACCACCCTTTAAGGACACGCTTCTCCTGCTCGAACATCTCAAGGATGCCCCAGAAGCAGGAAAAAGCGGCCGCCCCTGCGACGGTCGCAAACACATCATTATTTATGAATATGGAAGCGGCGGCGAAGGCCATTCCTACGGCCAGAAACAGCCACCAGCTGTTCTTGCCCCAATAGTACTCCATCTTGATGACGATGGGATGACATATTCCGATGATCAGAAAGGTCGCCGCTCCGACGATGATTCCGCTGAAATTCATAACTTTTCCTTCTTTCAAATAATACAAGTTACAAATGTAGTCAAAAATATTCAGAATCCACGGTTTGGACAGCGCCGGGAGTGGAAATAGAACAACTTGGTAGCGGAAGAAGCACTTCCGCCTTCAGTTTACC
>CAVEYE010000031.1:0-6967 GCA_963619595.1 bacterium
TGCCTAACTTCAAGATTGAAGGTTCGATGGATCTCTTCCTTTCCTTCAAATGGTGCTCGCACATGCCTAAGAGCACGACACCGGACGCCACCCAGCTCGTGGTCGAGATCGCGGAAGGTCCTGGCGCTATCGTGACCTCCGCAGGGCAGTCCCAGACCAGCGACCTCATCAACCACACTCAGAAGGACGGTGAGATGTTCTGGCAGGACGCTATGGTGAAGATTGTCGGAGCCACAGCCGAGACAAGACTTTCAATCCATCCTTACGGCGAGATCACAAGCTCAAGCATATTCCGTTACTATCTTGATGACATCCAGGTCGTTTCCGCAGAGGGAATGATCGAGGCGAAGATCGAGGTGGGCGGTATCGAGAACGACCTTGTCACTTTCGATGGCACTCCTGCGGCTCCGGTGACCTTCACCGTCAAGTCCGACGCTGACTTTACGATTTCCACATCAGCTTCCTGGCTGCATCTTGATGTTGCCGAAGGCCTGGCAGGGGAGGAGTCCACTGTCACGCTGACCTGTGACCAGAGTGAACTCAGCACCCTGCGCCAGGGCGAGATCGTCATCAAGTCAGGTCTCACCACCCGCAAGATCCAGGTCGTGCAGAGCGCGGCGGGGCAGACGCTCTCACCGTTCATCAGCATCGTGGGCGGCAACTACGTCAATGTCAACGGTACGGTGACTTCGGCCACGGTTTCCGTCCAGGCCAACGTCTCCTATGAGGTTGAGGTGACCGAAGGATCCGACTGGCTTTCTGCTGAGGCTGTCACTACCAAGGCTATGGTCGAGGTGACTGACGTAGCCCTCGCGATGGCCGAGAATTCCGGCACTGCGACAAGGACTGGAAAAGTCAGGGTTTACAACGCTTCCGAGAAGGTCGAGGCCTGGATCACCGTCACGCAGACTCCGGCCGTGATCACTCTCGCGAAGTGGACGCTCGGTGAGGAGACGATGGCGGGCTATGCCGACTTGTTCGGCGGCACGGCCGGCGCTAAGGACAAGGCGGCCGGTGACGGTGGAATGTACGTTCCAGCCAACGGCGGAGGCTCGGGCAAGCTTTCCTACGTGCAGGTCGACAAGACCGAAATCGACAAGAACAGCGCGGCTTCCCGCATCGTCGGAAAGACAGGCGAGCCGTACATCACCGGCGGCTGGCCTGGAGACTACTGGCTGTTCACCGTCGACTATCCTGAAGGCATACCTGCCGGAGTCAAGATCCACGGTTACTTCATGACAAGGGCCTCTTCCGGCGGCATGAAGTACTTCCTCGCCGAAATACTTGACGGAAGCGAGTGGAAGCCGATCGCCGCCACCACCACATCCAAGGTCAACGATGAGGATGTCACCTACAACATCTGTCAGAACAAGACTGCTGATTTTCCTGTGGACTTCACCTATGTGACTGCCAACGCTTCCAAGGGATTCCAGGTCAGAGTCAAGTGCGTGGCCAATTCACGCGCCGGCGGAAGCGGTCCGCTCGATGCACCTAACGGCGGAACCCACAGAATCAGAGGAGGGGAGGATAGTCCTTACTTCGAGATGACGCTGTAAGTCAAGCTGATACCTTAATATGAAGGAGGCGGGCCATAACGGTCCGCCTCCTCTTTTATGATGGCCCGGCCTTTGCCGGCCGGATTGTTTTCCGTGTTATTTCCGCACGATGATGCGTTCGATGCGGCGAGGAACCGATGTCATTATCTCGTAGGGAATGGTGTCGAGGATGGAGGCGAGTTCGCTGACCGTCGGATCCTCTCCGAAGATCGTCACCGTGTCACCTGCCTCGGCGGGGACTCCGGTCACGTCGACCATACACATGTCCATACAGATGTTGCCGATAGTCGGCACGCGGTGGCCGTTAAGCGAGAAACTGGCGTGGCCGCAGCCGAGATGCCTGTCGATGCCATCGGCGTAGCCTACCGGAATTGTGGCTATCCGTGTGCCTTCCGGAGCGATCTGGCCGTGCTGGCCGTAGCCGATGGCTCCGTCGCCCGGCTTCAGGTCTTTGATCTGGAGTATCTTGACTTTAAGCGAGGCCACGGGATGAAGGTGGACATCCGGCAACGCGCTGATCCCGTATATTCCTACACCAAGCCGGACCATGTCGTGCTGGAAGGAGGTGAACCGCTCGATGCCTGCCGAATTGAGGATGTGCCACATCGGGTGGTAGCCGAGCGAGCCCTCTATGCGGCCGGCGTTCGCTTCGAACATCCGGATCTGGCCGAGCGTGAACCCGTCCATGGAAGGGTCTTCGGCGACCGCGAGATGCGAGTAGATTGACTTGACCCTGACTTCAGGGCAGGTTTTGAGAAAATCCAGCAGGTCTTCAAGTTCGCTTGTCATGAATCCGAGCCTGTGCATTCCTGTGTCCAACTTGATGTGGACAGGGAAGTCCTTGATCCCCCGGCTCTTGAGAACCTCGACCAGCGCTTTCAGGGTGTAGAGATTCGGAATGCCCGGCTCCAGACGGTTCTCGATGATCTCTTCGAAAAAGTCAGTCCCGGCGGTCAGCACAAGTATCGGGAGGCTGATTCCAGAGCGCCTGAGCTCGATCCCTTCGACAGGAAGGGCTACGGCGAGGTAATCCGCTCCGGCGTTCTGCATCATCGATGCGAATTCCACCGACCCGTGGCCGTAGGCGTTGGCCTTGACAAGCACCAGCAATTTTGTCGTTCGTTTCAGCTTGGAACGGAAGTAGCGGTAGTTGGCAAGACAGTTCTGGAGGTTGAGCTCCAGTCTTGAGAAATCTGTAACAGCGTTTGACATAGTCACCGTCAAAATTATGACAAAATTACTGAATTTCTGCCAAAGTCGCAGTCAAAATCTCTATATTTGACCTTTGGTGCGTAAGTTGATTGCGACTTCCATAGCAGGGCCGCCGGCACGGCTCCGTCCTGCGCCTATGTTGAACATTAAAATACATTAAGTTATGAGCAGTGGCCTTATCTGGATTCTGATGATTGTGGTGATGATCCTGAGTTTGATCGTCCAGAACATGCTTACGAGCAGATTCGAGAAATACTCTAAAGTCCCGACAAACAACATGATGACGGGAGCGGAGATCGCGCGCAAGATGCTTGCGGAGAACGGCATCTCAGACGTGCAGGTGACCTGCATCCCGGGGAAACTCACAGACCATTACAACCCTCAGACGAAGACCGTCAACCTCAGCGAGGGAGTCTATAACAGCAGCAGTGTGGCGGCCGCGGCCGTGGCTGCCCACGAATGCGGCCATGTCGTCCAGCACGCCAACGGCTATGCTCCTTTGAAACTGCGTACCGCTTTGGTGCCGGTCGTCAGTTTCTCCAGCAAGGTGGTGCAGTGGGTCCTTCTGGCCGGCGTGCTGCTTGTGTCGATGTTCAACAGCTATCCGGTGCTGGTCCTGGGCGTGGTGCTGTTCGGTTTCACGACCTTGTTCAGTTTCGTGACCCTCCCTGTGGAGATCAACGCCAGCCACCGCGCCGTGAACTGGCTAGAGAACGCAGGCATCACCAACTACGAGACTAAGCCGATGGCCATCGACGCCCTGAAATGGGCCGCCTACACCTATGTCATCGCCGCTGTCGGCTCCCTCGCGACCCTCCTCTACTACCTCTCCTTCATCACAGGAGACCGCAGGTAGAAGGCTTTCAATGAATATCCAAACGCCCGGCCCGGAAGTCAAATGACTCCCGGGCCGGGCTGTTTCGTTGAGATATCAGGATTCGAACCTGAACTGGCAGAACCAAAATCTGTAGTGCTACCGTTACACCATACCTCAATTCCGTCCGCGAAGATATTCAATTTCCATCAAATCCGCAACTTTAGAGCGGCGGTTTGAAGGATGACGGCCGGGCCGCGGACACCCGGCCGGGGTTCATTTCTTCAGAAGCTCGTCGATGTGCTCGGCGTAGTCCAGCGTGGAGTCAAGGTAGAAGACGATCTCCGGCACGATGCGCAGCTGCTTGGCGACCTTGTGGCCAAGCTCTCCGCGTAGAACCTTGATGTTCTCGTTCAGAAGTTTCATCACCTCTTCGGCCTTGGCGGAAGGGAATATGCTCACGTAGGTCTTGGCGACCGACAGGTCGGGACTCACCCTGACCTCGCTCACGGTCACCATCGCGCCTCCGAAAGCGGCCATACCCTTGCCGCGGATGATCTCGGCAAGATCCTTCTGGATCTCACGCGCCACTTTGAGCTGTCTTGTGCTTGCTGGTTTCTCCATGTTAAAGAACGTTGATTATGAAGTAGTTCTTCTTGCCTTTCTGGGCGAGGATGTACTTGCCGTCCACGATGTCCTTCTCGGAAATCTCGTAGTTGACATCGGCGACCTTGTCCTTGTTGATGCTCACTCCGTTGCCCTGGACCATCTTCCTGGCCTCGCCCTTTGAAGGGAAGACCTGGGTCTTGACGGCGAGGAAGTCAAGGATATTGCAAGGCAGGTCGGCCTTCTGCACATCGAAGGTAGGCACGCCGCTGAACACGGCGAGGAAGGTCTTCTCGTCCAGTTTGCGAAGCTCATCGGAAGTGGAGTTGCCGAACAGCATCTTTGAAGCCGAAACCGCGTTGGCATATTCATCGGCCCCGTGGATGGTCGTGGTGATCTCCTTAGCCAGAAGCTGCTGGAGCGACCTGCGTCCCGGATCCTGGCGGTGTTCCTCGATGGCGGCCTCTATGGTCTCCTTGTCAAGAAGGGTGAAGATCTTGATGTACCTTTCCGCATCCTCGTCGCTGACGTTGAGCCAGAACTGGTAGAATTCGTAAGGCGAGGTCTTCTCAGGGTCGAGCCAGATGTTGCCCTTTTCGGTCTTGCCGAACTTGGTGCCGTCGGCCTTGCGGATCAGAGGGCAGGTGAGGGCGAACGCGTCGGTCTTGCCGAGCATCCTGCGGATCAGTTCGGTGCCGGTCGTGATGTTGCCCCACTGGTCGCTTCCGCCAAGCTGGAGACGGCAGCCCTTGTTCTCGTAGAGCCAGAGGTAATCATAGCCCTGGAGCAGCTGGTAGCTGAATTCGGTGAAGGACATTCCCTCGCGCGATTCGCTGGAAAGACGCTTCTTCACGGAATCCTTGGCCATCATGTAGTTGACAGTGATGTGCTTGCCCACGTCGCGGATGAAATTGAGGAAGGAGTAGCCCTTCATCCATTCGTAGTTGTTGACAAGCTCGGCTTTGTTAGGCGCGTCGGAATCGAAGTCCAGGATTCTGGACAGCTGCTTCTTGATGCCGGCGATGTTGTGCTGGAGTGTCTCCTCGTCCAGCAGATTCCTTTCCTGTGACTTCATAGACGGGTCGCCGATCATTCCGGTGGCTCCGCCGATCAGCGCGATAGGCTTGTGGCCGCACTGCTGGAAATGCTTCAGAATCATTATGCTGACAAGGTGGCCGATGTGCAGGGAGTCCGCCGTCGGGTCGATTCCGACATAGGCGGCCTGCGGGCCTTCCATAAGTTTCTCCTCAGTCCCGGGCATTATGTCCTGGATCATTCCTCTCCATTTGAGTTCCTCTACGAAATTCTTCATTGTATGATCTGTTTTTCTTATTTTCAACCAAATTTGTGCAAAGTTAGGTAAAAATAACGTATTTTTGTAGGCTGGAAACGAAATTAACAGTTTAAAGATTAACGAATATGAGAAAGAAAATCGTAGCCGGAAACTGGAAGATGAACACAACCCTTCCTGAAGGCATCGAGCTTGCGAAAGCAGTCGCGGCCAAATCTGTTGAAACTCCTGAGAACGTAGGCCTCATCGTGGCCGCTCCTTTCACCCATCTCGCCTCCGTAGCGGAGGTCCTGAAGGGATCGAAGGTGGAACTCTCAGCCCAGAACTGCGCTGACCACGAGAAAGGCGCCTACACTGGCGAGGTTTCAGTGAATATGCTGACTTCAGTCGGCTGCCAGTGGACCATCCTCGGACACTCCGAGAGAAGGCAGTACTATGGTGAGACCGATGAGAAGCTCGTAGAGAAGACCAAGCTCGCTCTCGCCGCCGGTCTCGGCGTGATCCTCTGCGTAGGTGAGAACCTCGAGCAGAGAGAGGCCGGAAAGCACTTCGAGGTGGTGACAGAGCAGACCAAGAACGTTCTCTACAACTTCACTGCCGAGGAGATGGCAAAGATCATCGTGGCTTACGAGCCGGTGTGGGCCATCGGCACAGGCAAGACCGCTACCGCTGAGCAGGCCGAGGAAATCCACGCCTGCATCCGCAAGGTCCTCGCCGAGAAGTTCGGTGAGACCGTGGCCGAGGACACCACAATCCTCTACGGCGGAAGCTGCAAGCCTTCCAACGCCAAGGAGCTCTTCGCCCAGAAGGACATCGACGGCGGTCTGATCGGCGGCGCGGCCCTTAAGGCTGACGACTTCATCGCCATCGCCCAGAGCTACTAGTATTCCCGGAATATGACAAAAAAAGGAGGGGAGGCCGTCAGGCTTCCCCTCCTTTCTTGTTGGAATATTCATTATTTCTCTTCTTCCTTCGGAGCGAGGGCGCACCATACGACAGCGCTGAGAGCGCCACCGCAAAGAGGAGCGGCGATGAACACCCAGAGGTCCTTGAGAGCCTGTCCGCCGGCGAAGATCGCAGGTCCGATGGAACGGGCCGGGTTGACGGATGTGCCGGTGAGCCTGATGCAGACAAGGTGGATGAGGATGAGTGACAGACCGATCGCGAGTCCGGCGAAGTTGCCTGCTCCGACCTTGCTGTCAGTCGTTCCGAGAACCACGAACACGAAGATGAATGTGGCGATCAGCTCCACGAGGAAGGCTCCGCCGACTCCGCCCGCGCCGGCCACGGCGTTGGTGCCGAGGCCTCCGGTGATGTCAGGCATGGCGACAACCTTGGTGAGGATGAGAAGGATGGCTCCCGCGATTATGGCTCCGACGACCTGTCCGATCCAGTAGCCGAGGGCATCCTTCCAGCTCATTCTGCCGGAGAGGGCCACGCCGAGGGTGATGGCAGGGTTGATGTGGCAGCCGGAGATGCCTCCGATGG
>CAVEYE010000032.1:0-23444 GCA_963619595.1 bacterium
TACAGCTTATGATTACTCACGAACAAATCCTTACCTTATTGAACATTATATATCTTCCGCGGTCCGAAGCAATGAATCTCCATCGTGCACATGCGGAACTTAAATATTATTTTCATCTGCGACTTATCTGCCGTATTCCCGCTTCGCGGTAATAAGATTTCACCTCCCTGGTCTTGATGCTGACGCAACATTCCACACCGTAGGACATATGGTTGAACTCTATAAAATTGTCTCCTATCGTGTACATCCTGACATCGGAGGCAGGCTCTATCTTTTGATAGACTTTTTTTAGGAATTTCTTGAGCTTTCCGTTGCGGAATGCCTCGCGAAGCTCCTTTTCCGTGCAAAGAGCCTCTACCTTGACTCCCTTGAAAATCATCTCGCTCAACTCATCGATTGGCTCCTCCCTGATATATACCCAATTTTCTCCGACCTTCTGGTAAATCTTCCTTGTGTCACCGTAGCGGCTCCATCTGATGTTGTCAACGATCATAAACATCTGGTTCTCTCTATACGAATCACTGAGGTCCCGCAAGTCCGCCAATGACCTTGTTTTGTATTTGTCCTTTATCTCCCTCAAATTCGGGCGCTTGCCCGTGGGGTATTGATTTTCGTATGAAAGAATGAAGTCGTTAAGCTCTCCGCTCCCGAAGAGACTCTCCGCGTCGCGCCGCTCGCATATCCTTATGTTTTCCATACTCATATATACCAGTTTTTCCGTGAAATCTTTCCTGAAGATCAGTGATTTCAAAAATAAGCCGGCCGGGAATCCCGATAGGGGACACCCGGCCGGCGACAGCGCCGCATCTATGAATCTTTTGGGAAATATGGGCTAGAACAATACCGATAACCCGAACGGGTCGAAATCAAGAACCAGAGCAATAACGTGCCATTGTTTAACCATGCGGCCAGACGACACACAACGGCCATCATAGGATCCGTTGCCGGCATTGGACCGCCGCACACGTATGCGCAGTATTTTCCGTTCGGAAAGAGTTAGTAACTGTTTTTCCAGCCACTGTCATGGCATCCCAAGCCTTCGGCTTCCGAAGAAACCTATGGCATCCATCCGGATGCCGCGGCTCTCCTGGGATTTACATTTCCGGAATATCCACCAAGATTTCATATTCGGACCTACGGCCTCCTAAACCGGAGGCCCCGGTCCTGGTGCGATGCTGTCAAAGAACTTGGGCGTGTTCCGCTACTTGGCGGAAGCCACCCCGTTTACCTTCTCGTAAATTGCCTTGAGATTCTGAGGGATTATGACCTTGAGCGCCTTGATGGTCTCGTTATACTTCTGCTCCTCCGCATTCCTCGCCGCAATCGCGAGCTTGAGCGCGTCCATATACTTCTCCGTCGCGACCTTGTTCGCCTCGCTCACCCTCTCGTCTATCTCTCCCTTGAACTTGTTGAATTCCGCCTGGAGGCTTCTGTACTCCTTCTGCAAGGCGAAAAACTCCGAATCCACCTCTTCCGCCGTGAACTGGCTTGAGAAAGTGCTGATTTCCGCCTCCTGCCCCTTTCCGCTTACCACGATGGGGTTCTTTGTCCTGTCGAAGAAGGCTTTTCTCGCAAGCGCGAACGCCCCGTCTGGGTGTATGTATGAACCGAAAGTGGCGCATTTCGCCTCAAGCGCGAAGTATTTCGCCTGCTGCTCCGCCGTGAGCTTTGCGAACTCGTCTTCAAAGGCATAAGTGTTGTCCCGCACTGGATCCTTGAGATCCGTCCTTCCGTTTTTCACGAGTTCCTTGAGATGCTTGTCGAATCCGTTGGCGAGCTTCTCCTTGGCCTTGATGGCCTCCCTTAGATAGGCTATGAGCGATTTGAGTTCCCCGATTTCCCTGAGGCTTTCCGAGATTTCCGCAAATTCCGATTTGTCCGACTCGTTTTCCACTCTGTAAGTGTTGCCGTTCACCGCAAGAAGAAAATCCCTGCTGTAGAGTTTGAGAGACTTGAGTCTGCTCTCCATCGCCTCGTACATCTCCTTGGCGATGTTCGCCAAATGGTTGGCGCTTGTGACTGTAAGGCCGTCCTTGCCCAAATAACTGGAAACTGTCATAATCAAAAGTGTCGTTGTTTTCGGTGACATTCGACTATATATACCGCGGTTTTTTCAAAATCTTTCTTCAAAATTCAAAATTTTATGCTCGTCATTCTTTAGATTACAGAACTTGCTCCAAAAAAAGGTTGGCGCTTTTGAGGATATTCAATCATTTTATTCCTAACTTTAAGGCGTAACATTAAAACTATCCTGCCATGCCGATGCAAATTTCCAGGAGAGCGGAGAACATGCCTTTCTCCCCGATCCGCAAGTTAGCACCTTACGCCGACGCTGCCAAACGCAACGGTGTCCACGTCTATCATCTCAACATCGGGCAGCCTGACATCAAGACCCCGAAGTGCGCCCTCGACGCGCTCAAGCACATCGACAGGGAGATTCTTGAATATAGCCCTTCGGACGGTCTGCTGGAACTCCGTACCAAGATGGTGAAATACTACGCCGAGTACGGAATCTATCTTTCACCTGAGGAGATCATCATCACAGCCGGCGGCTCCGAGGCCGTGCTTTTCGCCTTTCTCGCCTGCCTGGACCCCGGCGACGAGATCATCGTGACCGACCCGTTCTACGCCAACTACATGGCCTTCGCCATCTCTGTCGGCGCTGTCATCAAGAGCGTGAAGACCAACATCGAGGATGGATTCCGTCTGCCTCCTATCGAGGCTTTCGAGGCCCAGATCAGCGAACGCACCAAGGCGATCCTCATCTGCAATCCGAACAACCCTACCGGTTACCTCTACACCCGCCGGGAGATGCAGCAGCTGCGGGACATAGTCAAGAAGCACAATCTCTTCCTGTTCAGCGACGAGGTCTACAGGGAGTTCATCTACACAGGTATGCCGTACATCTCCGCCTTCCATCTTGAAGGCATCGACGAGAACGTCGTCCTTTTTGATTCCGTGTCCAAGAGGTACTCGGAATGCGGCACGCGCATAGGCTGCCTTTGCACCCGCAACCGCAAGGTCCACGAGTCCGTGATGAAGTTCTGTCAGGCGAGACTCTCGCCGCCGCTTATCGGCCAGCTTGTGGCCGAGGCCTCGGTCGACGTGCCGAAGGAGTACCTGCACGGGGTCTATGAGGAGTATCTTGACAGGCGTAACTTCCTGATAGATGGGCTGAACAAAATCCCGGGAGTCTATTCGCCGATTCCTATGGGCGCTTTCTACACTGTGGCCAGACTGCCGGTCGACGACGCTGAGAAGTTCTGCATCTGGTGTCTGAGCGATTTCCGCCACGAGGGTTCGACGGTGATGATGGCCCCTGCGTCCGGTTTCTACACAGAGCCGGGGGAGGGCCGCCAGGAAGTCCGCATAGCCTACGTCCTCTGCAAGGAAGATCTCGCGAAAGCCCTCACAGTCCTGCGTAAAGCCCTCGAGGCCTATCCCGGCCGTACGATGTAGAAGAAAAGGCCCAGGTCAGGGATGTCATCCCGGCCCGGGTCTTTAATGAGGTCCTGATCAGCGTCAGGATATTCCTGAATCACATTACACGTTGAAGTCGGCGCAGCCTTCGGTGGCGCCGGCCAGCCAGACGGTGTCGCCTTCGAGGAAGGTCGTGTCAGGGCCGGGGTTGGTGATGAACTTGTCGCCGCGCTGGACGCTGATGACGATGCAGCCAGCTGAACGAAGGTCAAGGTTGCCGATGGTCTTGCCGGTCAGGAATGAATCCTGACGCAGATCGATTTTGTCCACCTTGAAGTCTTCCTTGCCGGAATTTTCGGCGCTGTGGTCTTCGGACTCGCTCAAGGCCTTGCCGAAAGATTCGATCTGCTCCTTCGTGCCCACGGCCAACAGCCTGTCGGAAGGGTAGACCGTCTCTTCAGCTCCCGGAATGAGGATGTTGCGGGGGCCGCGCATGATTTTGAGGATGTTCACGCCGCATTCCCTTAGGAACGGAATCGAAAGCAACTTCTCGCCGACTATGTTGGAATATGGTGAAACCGTGAAGATTTCGAGGGTCACGTCGTAGCCTTCGAGGGATTCCTTGACGGTTGCCGTGACCGGAGCGGTCTCTTTCGCCATCTCGTCCCTTGCGTTAAGGTTGTTCATAAAGGTCCTCTCGATGAAGGAATAGTCTTTGGCATAGCGCTTTATGAGCAGCACGAACTCCACTCCCGCAAGGGCGATGAGGAATATGAACCAGAACGACATCTTGAAATGCATCATAAAGAGAGCCACCACGAAACCGATCGTGATGAAGGTGCGGGTGAGCATCATCGAAACCATCGGCGCACGGTTGGAAGGCTTCTTGCTGATCAGATCGAAGGCGACTTTGTTGGCCTTGCCGTCCTTGGCTCCGCGGCTGATTCCGAGTCCGTAGAGGAAAGGAGTCATTACAACCAAAGTTATGACCACCACGATTATGCTGCGCGTCAGCTCTCCCATATTCGGGAATATGCGCTCCATCGCCGGCTCGGTGTACAGGTTGGAGGCGAACAGTATCGCGGTGAGGATGATGCCGTAGAACAGGATTCTCAAAACGTACTGTTTCCAGAGATATTTCCAGCCTCCCTCGTCCTCCTTGTTGAATTTAAGGTCAGAATGGACAGGCGTCAGCTTGTCAAGGACATTCCGCGGAATTTTCTTCTCCAGCCAGTCCACGACCGGGTTGGCCGCCTTGATCATATAAGGTGTGGTGAATGTGGTGATGACGGAGACAGCGATGACGACAGGGTAGATGAAGTCGCGCATAACGCCGAGCGAGCAGCCGAGTCCCGCGATGATAAAGGCGAATTCACCGAGCTGGGCGACGCTGAAGCTGGTGTTGACTGCGTTCCTGAGTCCCTTCCCGGCCACGATCACGCCTGTCGTGGTGAAGAACACCATGCCGATGACGGCTAGCACGGTGATGACCAGTACAGCCACCCAGTGCTGGGCTATGATGGCGGGATCAAGCATCATACCTACCGAAACGAAGAAAATCGCTCCGAAAAGGTCTCTTGTGTTTTTAAGAATATGCTCGATTCTTTCGCCTTCCACGGTTTCCGCAAGCAGGGATCCCATCACGAACGCGCCGAGGGCGGAGGAGAATCCCGCATAGGTCGCGATCGAGACCATCAGGAAGCAGAGAGACGTGCTGACGACCAGAAGAATTTCGTCGTTGATGTATTTCTTGGCCTTCTTGAGCAGTGAAGGGATGAGGTAGATGCCGACCAGAAACCACAGAAGCAGGAAGAACACCAGCTTGCCGATTCCCCAGACCATTTCCTTGCCGTCGAACTTGCTGGACACCGCGACGGTGGAGAGCAGGACCAGCATCACTATCGCCATTATGTCTTCGACCACCAGCGTGCCGAACACAATGGTGGACTGCGGAGCCTGTTTGATGCCCAAGTCGTCATAGGTCTTTAGGACGATCGTCGCGGAAGACATCGAGATCAGACCTCCGAGGAAGATGCATTCCATCGTGGAGAATCCCAGGATGTAGCCGGCCACCAGGCCTACGAAGAACATACCCACAACCTTGATGCCCGCTATGAGCATCGCGGTGGCTCCTACTTTCAGCAGTTTCTTGAAACTGAATTCAAGGCCGAGACCGAACAGCAGGAAGATGATTCCGATCTCGGACCATTCTCCCACGGCATCCTGTCCGACCATCTGCGGACATATTCCCAGATGAGGTCCGACGAAAAATCCGGCCACGATGTAGCCCAGGACAATAGGCTGCTTGAGTTTCTTGAACAGGATAGTGAAAAATCCTGCGGAAAAAAGGATCAGGCCAAGCTCGGCCACAAGATTGAGTTCCTCTGACATTATGATCCAGCGATAAATTGTCTGACTGTAATAATATAGTGTACCTTATCTTGCAAAAGTACAAAATTTCATCTTAATTCCGCCCGTTTCAACCCTTTTTCTGCCTTCAGAACCTAAATTTATGAATATATTTCCATTTATCATCGTTTTCTATACATTGGCAGACTTGCCTATGGCGAGTGAATAAAAGTGGAAATAGGGCGATTTTTGTCTGCTGAACGCTTGTTTTTCTGAAAATAATAACTAAATTTGGTTGTCACGGAACAATTCAATCGTTTTGTGAAATTTTTGGTAACGATTTAAGATTGAAATTGCCTTTTTGACGGCAAATTTAAGACGGGTAAAATGTTTATTAATATTTATTCAATGCTAAAAAGTATGACAAGAAGAATCGCTGCAATCCTCACCGGGCTGTTCTTATGCGCGGTGACGGCCTTCGCACAGAATCTGGTCGTAAAAGGATCGGTGACCGACGCTTCGGGCGAGCCTGTTCCTTTTGCTTCTGTCCTCGTGAAAGGCACAAGAACCGGCATCGCATCGGATGAAAACGGAAATTATTCTCTTTCAGTACCTTCGGACGCAATTCTGGTCTTCAGTTCAGTCGGCTTCCACACCAAGGAGGTCGCCGTCGACGGCAAACTCGTAGTTGACTGCGTCCTCACGGCCGACACTGATTTTCTTGACGACGTCGTGGTTGTCGCATACGGCGTGGCCAAGAAGGAATCCATCGTGGGCGCGGTTTCGCAGGTGAACTCCAAGTCAATCGAGAAGAGAGCCACATCGACTGTCTCCGCTGTTCTTGAAGGATCGGCACCTGGTATCCGTGTCAACAACTCCTACGGTGAGCCGGGCAGCGACCCGACCATCCGTATCCGCGGTTTCGGATCGATCAACGGCACCAACGCTCCACTTTATGTGATGGACGGCGTGGTGTTCGGAGGAAATATCTCCGACCTCAACCCTCAGGACATCGAGAGCATCTCGGTCCTCAAGGACGCTTCCTCCGCCGCTCTCTACGGCAACAGGGCTTCCAACGGTGTGATCCTCATCACCACCAAGAAAGGTAAGGACGGAAAGGTCTCGATGTCGGCCAACATCAACCAGGGCGTCTACCAGAGAGGTATCGCCGAATATGACTCAATGAACGCCGACGAGTGGATGGAGACTATGTGGAAGACCTACCGCAACGGCCTTATGAGCGACCCGGCCCTGAACAAGACCCTGGAGGAGGCCACCGCTCTGGCCCGTAAAGATTTCGTGTCCACCATCTCCAAGTACAACATCTACAACAAGGGAGACGAGGAACTTTTCGATGCAAACGGCAAGCTGACCGGCACCGTCAAGCCGCTTATCGCAGAGGATCTCGACTGGTTCGAGCCTATCGAGAGGCTTGGCTACAGGCAGGAGTACAACGTAAGCGCCAACGCTGCTTCCGAAAAGTCAAGCTTCTTCCTCTCGACCGCCTACCTCGACGAGCAGGGCTACCTTAAATCTTCTGACTTCCAGCGTTTCAACGGAAGAGCCAACGTCAGCGTATCTCCTCGCAAATGGCTCAAACTTGGAATGAACATCGCCGGATCCTATCAGGAAAGCAACTACACTGACACTGACAGCAACTCGGCCTACATCAATCCGTTCTACTACTCAAGGTTCATGGCTCCTATCTACCCTGTCTACCAGCACGACCTGACATCTGCCAACGGTGACTACGTCCTTGACGAGTCCGGCGCCAAACAGTACGACTCCGGACTGGACAGAGGTCAGAATTCCAACCGTCACATCGCCTGGGAGCTTGAGCAGGACATGAACAAGTACTACCGCACAACTCTCAACGGCCAGCTTTTCGCTGACATTAAGTTCCTCAGGGACTTCACTTTCTCGATCAAGGGCGACATGAGCATCCGCAACAGTGAAAGCCAGGGCTACGACAACGCCGTGATCGGTGACGGTGTCGGCAATAACGGCCGTGCCTCCCGCACTATCTACCGCTACAAGACCTGGACGTTCCAGCAGCAGCTGACCTGGGCTCGCGCGTTCGGTGAACACAACGTGGACGTGCTTGTAGGACACGAGAACTACGCCAACTTCTACAACTATCTCTACAACTACAAGACGAACCAGACCTTCGCCGGCCTGACAACTCTCAACAACTTCTCCGAGATGAGTTCGTTGACGGACTACTACAACAATGTCCGCAGCGAATCCTACCTCGCCAGAGCCCGCTACAACTACGCCAACAAATACTTCGGCGAAGCTTCCTTCCGCCGCGACGCGTCCTCCCGCTTCCATCCTGACAACAGATGGGGTAATTTCTGGTCGCTCGGCGGCAGCTGGGTTCTTTCAAACGAAGACTTCATCAAGAATATTCCTTGGATCAACTCTCTGAAATTCAGGGCTTCCTACGGAGAGGTCGGCAACGACCAGGGAGTAGGCTACTATGAGTATATGGCTCTCTACACCATCTCGCAGAACGGTGGCAAGGGCGCTGCCTACATCTCCCAGAACGACGCTTCCAAGATCAAGTGGGAAACCGCCGCTTCCTGGAGCGCGGCTCTTGAGGGCAGACTTTTCGACAGATGGAACATCTCGCTTGAATATTACGACAAGCGCACCCGCGACCTTCTGTTCAGCGTCTACAATCCGCTGTCGGCGGGAGCGACATCCTACAGTTCAGCGATTTCCACTATCACGCAGAACCTCGGTTCGATTTCAAACAAGGGTATCGAGATCGCTACCGACTTCGATGTCATCAAGAGTAAGGATTTCAGATGGAATCTGAATATGAACGCCACCATCGAAAGGAACAAGATCATCTCCCTTCCTGAGCAGAACCGCGAGAGCGGTATCGTCGACGGCAACTTCAAGTACACCGAAGGGCACAGCATGTACGAGTTCTACACCTACCAGTTCGCAGGAGTCGACATGATGACGGGACGCTGCCTCTACCTCTATGACGATGAGGCCTACTGCATCGGCGAACCTGCCGAGGGTGACGAAAGGAAGCAGCTTCCTGAAGACTATCATGTCAACATCAACGGAAAGGACTATACGACCTACACGACCTACGCCAAGAAGGACTGGAGCGGCAACGCCATCCCTAAGATCTACGGAAGCTTCGGCACCTCGGTCTCCTGGAAGAACCTCTCGCTTTCCGCTTTGTTCACATATTCATTGGGAGGCAAGATGTATGACAGCTCCTACGCTTCTTTGATGTCCGCCAGCACGAATGTGCACCAGCTCCACAGGGACCTTCTCAACTCTTGGGACGGAGTTCCTTCGGGAATGACCGAGACTTCAGCCGACCGCATCAGCACCACGGCGCTTCCAGGACTTGACTCCTACTACAACCAGTACAACTCTTCGATGTCCACGCGCTGGCTTCACAAGTCTGACTACCTTGTGTTCAAGAACCTGACTGTTTCCTACAGCGTTCCGTCGAGGCTCACCAAGAAGGTGGACATCTCCGGAGCGAGCGTCAACTTCTCCGCGGAGAACCTCTTCACACTGACCGCTCTCAAGGGTACGAACCCTCAGCAGAACTTCACCGGCAGCAGCAGCAACAAGTTCACGACAGCCCGTGTCTTCTCACTTGGAATCAACATCAAACTGTAAATTTTGAACAAGATGAAAAATATTCTGAAAATATCCTTGTTGGTCCTGTCGGCGGCCACTTTGGCCTCTTCCTGTTCGAAGGACTATCTCAACACGTCTCCTACGAGCAGCACATCCCCGGCGACCATCTTTGAAACGACGGACAACGCGGCTCTAGCCATCAACGGTATCTGCAAGCTTATGACCCGTCAGTACCTGACCTCCCAGGGATTCAACGGAGAGGGTACGATCAAGCTCTACACGGGTGACTATCCCGGTGACAATCTTGTCGTGAATCTTCCGGGCTGGTCTTCGGTGATCAACTCGACTTACCACGACAACAAGACGGCTAAGTACAACTACTACATCTGGTTCTACTACTACAAGCTCATCGTCAACGCCAACACTGTCATCGCCAACATCGATGGCGCTTCCGGACCGGAAAAAGAGAAGCAGTTCATCAAAGCCCAGGCCCTTTCATTCAGAGCCTACAGCTATATGATGCTTCTCCAGTGCTACAGCGTCCGCTGGAGCGATTCCAACAATGGCGCTTCCGACGGTGTCGTGCTTCGTCTCGACACATCGACAGGCGATATGCCTCTAAGCACAATGGCCGAGTGCTATGGCCAGATCTACGCCGACCTGGACGAAGCCATCAAGCTTTTCACCGAGTCCGGACTCTCTCCTGATTCCGATGACAACTACTCCCCGAACATCTCGATGGCCTATGCGACCTACGCCCGCGCGGCTCTGAACAAGCAGGACTACTCTACAGCCGCGGCGATGGCTGCCAAGGCCCGTGAAGGTCATCCTCTGATGTCCGTAAAGGATTACCAGTCAGGATTCAACTCCGTCAACGACGAGTGGATCTGGAGCTGCTATGGCGGAGCTGAGGAAACGTTGTACTACTACTCGTTCTTCGCCTATGTGGCCTATGACGCCGCCGCGGCCCAGGTTAAGTCTTATCCTAAATGTATGAGCAAGGAGGTCTATGACAAGATTCCAGAGACGGACATCCGTAAAGACATGTTCCTGGATCCGAAGGACTACAGCTACAACGCATCCACGGGACTGGGCGGCAAAGACCTTCTGGCCTACGCCAGGAAACTCCACCCTGACATTGCGGCGAATGCCAAGAGCTACATCTACATGAATTTCAAGTTCAAGACTCTCGAGCAGCCCGGAATCGGCAATCTGAACAATTTCCGTTCTTCGGAGATGTACCTCATCGAGGCCGAGGCAAACTATTTCCTCGGCAACGAGGCGGCGGCCAGGACTGCGATGAACACCCTGACAAGGGACAGCAAGCGTGACGAGGCCTACAACTGCACGGCTACTGGAAAGGCTCTTCTTGACGAGATCAAACTCTACAGGCGCATCGAACTATTCGGCGAGGGTTTCAACTGGTTCGACCTCAAACGTTGGGGCGACCCGCTTGAAAGAAAGGCTCTCGGCAATGGCGGCAGCTACATCTCGTCGCTTGCTGTAAACTACGACAAATCCGACAGGAACAACTGGACCTGGGTTATCCCGGCCCGTGAGACCGACTACAACAAACTTGTCGACTGACGCGTCCTGTCCTCCGGACAGAGATTTAAATAAGAGAGGGGGGGGACTGAAAAGTCAGCCCCTCTTTTTCATTACTATGTCGTCAGGCTTGGGCGGTCACGCGACGCGGCGGAAGTCCTGTGATTTTTATGGAAAGAATTTCCGGATGTGGGAGTATATGTTAAAAAAGAGGAAAGATTATGAATAGTCTGAATAGTCTGATTACATTATATGAAGTCTGGATGACCGAGGACTTCAAGGACAACAGAAAGCCGCATTACCCGAGTTTTGATGTCCGTCACTCGTTGATCGGCATAGCGTCAAGTGTGAAAAAAGCGGAAGAGATCATCGAGAAAAAACGCAGTTCCCGGAACCGTGACGCGATCTATTGTTTCCACGTCCTGCAGAAGTTCTTCGACAGGCTGATCGAAGCGGATGAATGTCTGTCTGTGTACGTCTATGACAAAGACGGCGGACTTTTCTCCGATCGGATCTTTGAACCTTACAACCCGGAGCGTGGGACAACAGGAACTACGCAGGGACATATGAGCGATGACATCTGGTTCAAGAAAGGTGACATCGTGGAAGTGTTGCAGCAGGACGACAGGGGATGCGTGAGGCTTGGCATCATTGTGGATGAACACCCGAGTCAGGATTACATAAAAATGGATTCCGACGCCTGGCGGCATGATTGCTATTATGATATCGTATATCCATCGACTGAAGCGCCTTCGGTCGATTATTGGGTCTCGATGTTCGCGCTGTTAAGGCCGCGGTTCAAGATCCATCCGGCTCTGGAAGAGAAACTCAAGAACGTCTACAGCGAACACTTTACCTATCCTATGAGACAGAAGATAGCCGAACTTTCGGCCGAACTCCAGATAGATGCCATCCTTGAGGAGCTGGGAATCCAGGGAAAGACCAGCTTGCCACAGCGGAAAGAGACCAATGTCACGATCGACCTTGACCTTCCTTCCGGACCGTATCACGTTGATATTCCTCAAGATTACGTCTACAATCACATCGACAGGGTACGCACCACCCTTTTCAGACTTGTCGGCAAACCGGTGTCAGGCAGAGGCTACAACATCAAACTCCAGAAAGGCCACGACAAGGACCTGCCGTTTTGATGTTCACAGCCTTCCGTCCCTTGCGAAAGAATTCCAGCTGCGGGCGTGGAATTGATTAAGAGAAGCGTTTGGGAAATCTGAATATGATTGAGAAACAGGAAACGGCGAAAAGCACGAACGGGTAGAAAAGGCAAGGAATTATCGACGCCGCCGAAATGCCGGAGAAGCCTGATGCCATCAGAAGTTGCGCTCCGTAGGGGATTATGCCTTGGACAATGCAGGAGAAAGTGTCCAGAAGGCTGGCCGTTTTTCTGGGGTCCAGCCCGAACTTTCCGGTTATGTCTCTGGCTATGTCACCGGTGGTGAGAATGGCGATCGTGTTGTTGGCCGTGCAGAAATTAGAGAACCCTACCAGTCCGGCGATGCTGAATTCGGCGCCTCTCCTGCCTTTGATGCCTTTTGTCAACCCTTTGATTATGAAATCGATGCCACCGTTATGTCTGATCAGTTCAAGCAGCCCGCCTGAGAGCATCGTGACGATGATCAGTTCTCCCATGCCTGAGATTCCGCTCCCGATGCTTCCAAGGAAGCCGATCCAGGTCATTCCGTGAAGGAAGCCGATGACGGCGCAGAGAAGCAGCCCGATTCCAAGCACCAGAAGGACATTCATCCCGCACAGGGCCAGAACTATGACGGACAGATACGGAATCAATTTGACATATTCAATCTCTCCTATCTCGGGGGTGGCTCCGTGGTTGAATCCGATGACGATGTAGATGACGGTCACAATCAGCGCGGCAGGGGCGCAGATCCAGACATTGGCTTTGAACTTGTCGGACATCGAGCAGCCTTGCGTCGTCGTGGAAGCGATGGTCGTGTCGGAGATGAACGACAGATTGTCGCCGAAGAAGGCCCCTCCGACAATCAGGCCTGTGACCAGCGGCAAGGATATTCCTGCCTGCTCCGCTATGCCTGACGCGATCGGCACGAGGGCCACGATTGTCCCGACACTGGTCCCGATCGACATCGAAATGAAACAGGAGGCAAGGAACAGACCTGCCAGGATCAGTTTCCCGGGAAGCACTGTAAGCGTCAGATTGACAGTGGCTTCTACACTGCCGATCTCTTTGGCTGTCGTGGCGAAAGCTCCGGCCATGACGAATATCCAGATCATCAGCAGGACGTTCTTATTGCCGGCCCCGCTTGAGAATATGTCGATTCTTTCAGACACCGGTCCCTTTGTGGTCAGCATGGCATAGGCGGAGGCCAGAAGAAACGCCGACGCGACCGGCACCTTGTAGAAGTCATGCGCCACCAGCGATGACAGCAGATATGTCACAAGAAACACGGCCAGCGGGCTGAGAGCCAGCCAGCCGCTCATTTTATTATGTTCAGTCATGTCCATAATGTTGTACAGTAAGTCAGGCCAAGCAGCGCGGGTCAAGGATTTCTTTGAATATGTCCAAGCGGCTTCTGCCTGGAATAGTCCGGCAGGATGAATTCTCCGAGGGTGTTCTTGCACAGGTTGCCGAACCAGAAGGAGTTCTCTACGTAGACGTGGGATCCGAGCGTGTGCGTGAACAGGTACTCGTAGAGTTCCCGGTAGGTTTGGTCAGGCTTCTCGGAAAGCGTGTTCACGAGGTTGTTCGAGAACCTGTCGCTCATCCAGATGTGCAATTCGGCTGAATGGAAATCAGCGAAGGAGGACTCTGAGGACCCCGAACTAGCGATGCCGAGAATTCCCGGGAGGCCTTGCGTCTGAGCTGCCATATTCCTTGAAAAGCAAGGCTCAAGGAGCAGCAGCATCTTGCGGTAGCGCCGCTCCGAACGCATCTGTTCAAGGGTGTTGCGGAACTGCTTGTCCGTGAAGGTGTCTTGTTTGTCTCGCCAGACGAATCCGTTCGACTTCCGGGCCGCCGCGAGGCAACCGTGACCGCTCCAGAACAGCAGCACGTTCGTCTCGTCCGTGGTGTTCAGGACGGTAGGGAGGTGGCGGCTGCTCTTGCCAAGCATTATGTCCATGATGTCGCTGACGGTGAGGCTGTCCGTGCTGTAGTCTATCGCGGCGCCCTCGTACAGGTTCTTTCCGTAGGTCGAGGCGCTGACCTTCCCTTTGAAAGTGTTCTTCTCGTTGTCCGCGATCTCGTCGGAGATGATGAGGATGATGTGGTCGTCATCCCAGCCGAAGGACCTGAGCATCTGGTAGACGTTCAGCACGTCTGCCTGGTGGCGGTAGTTGATCCATTCGCTGGAACCCTGGACCAGCAGGGCGTAACTGTCCTTGCGGGACTTGTACTCGACAGGACTGTCCCGGTCCTCGATGTCCTCCTTCATCTTCGCCTTCCAGTTCCAGGAGGCCAGCGTGGAAGCGGTGCGGTTGCTCCCGTCGTCGCTCATATAGTCCAACGTCAGGAACTGGTTGTTGTAGACTATCCAATGGACATAGGTGCTCTGGACAAGGCTCGTGCAGGCCTCGCTGTCGAAACGCAGCGGGCCGCTCGCCCCGACCAGTTTCACATAGCCGCCGCCTCCGTTGAGCAGAGTCAGCAACGACCTCATTCCCAGCTCGTCCCAGATAGGGTAAGGCTCTTCTCCAAGTGAAGTTATCTGCCTGATGATCTCATTCGTGTCCATGTCGGCGGCGGAATGGTTCTTGACGAAGGCCGTGATGCCTGTGAGCAGCAGAGCGTCGTAGACCTGGGACTCCGCCCCGGCAGGGGAGTAGCCGTACCTCTCCTCGTACGCTATCTGGAAGCCCGTCGACGGGTCTGCGTAAGGCGCGATACCCTCGGCTCCTTCGGCAAGTTCGCCCAGATCAAGAAGATAGGCCGACAGCGCCCCGTTCGAGAAGAGGACTCTCGGAGCCTTGTCGCCCAGCCGGTTCCTGACCTCGAGGACAACCTTGGCGTCCGTGGCGGAATTCACCGCACAGATGACGCAGTCCACACCGGAGGTCAAGGCCTTTTCAGCCTTCGCCTCAAGGTTTTCTGAATATTGAAGGATGTTCTCCGGGGAGAGTTCCATCTCCATTTCGGTGGCCAGGAACGGGATCCACTCGTAGAAAGTCTGGCCATATTCATCATCGGGAGTCAGCAGGGCGATGCTTTTGGCGTTGGATTCCCACGCCTTGGCGAGCAAGGCCTTGCTCTGGCTGACATCGGTCTCGCAGAGCGACCAGAGGAAAGGATCCTCCGCCTTGTCCCCGGATTTGGTCACAGAGTAGCGCCGTATGATGTTCTCGCTGGTGGCGCAGGGGACGATGAGCGGTTTGCCGCTGACTTTGCACGCGCTGGCCATTATGTCCACATTCTCGTTCCTGACTGGCCCTATGATCGAGAAAATGTCTTTGCGGGAGGCGAGCGCTTTCGCAAGAGAATCAAGCGGCACGCTGTCCTCATCGTACCACTCGACCTTCAGGTCCACGGCCAGGGTGTCTCCGAGCGAGGCGACATATTTCTGGGCTTTGCGCATGTTGGTGACCGCATAGCCGACAATGTTTTCCAGCCGGGTCTGGTATTCTCCGCTTTCGAAGAGAGGAAGGACAACGGCGACCGTGTAGTCGGTGGTCTTGACCTTAGAGACATAGACTATGGTGTCCTCCTCTTTGCGGCAGGAGGAAAAGACGCAGGCGGCCAGCGCAGCGGCGAGAATCAACAGTTTACTTCCTTTCATGGTTTTCCTCTTTTTCCACAGCGGTGAGGTGATATTTTCCAGCCGCCTCTTCAAGCCGGACCTTGTAGGAGTCTGCCACGATGATTCCGGTGCTTCCCGAGTCAAGGCCAAGGTCCGTATGTCTCGCGGTCTGCCGGTCTTTGGCCCACCAGCTTGACATCCAGTCCTCCAGCACGTTGTCCAGATATTTCACGACCGAGAACGGCACTCTCGGCGAGTAGAGCTGCATGTCGGTGTCGACTCCGATGGTGTAGAAACTGTCAGCGTTCTCTCTGTTGTATCTGAAAAAGCCCTGCGCCGTGCCGCCGCAAAGCGGGACGACAAGGTCGTAAGTCTTGTCGATCTCGTAGGACCGCCGGTAGGCATAGGCCGCCTGGTCGTAGCCTCCCGAGGTCTCTGACAGGTAGGTGTTCTCTATGCTGACCTTGACTCCGCTGTCCTCTATGGCCTGCGTGAAGCCATCCTTCATCTCGGCGATGCCGGCCTCGTTCGGATTGGCGTTCACTATCAGGACGCTGCCAACGTCGGTCAGCCCTTCGGCCACCATCCTTCCAGCCAGATAGTAGGCTCCGTACTGCCGGATTCTCAGGGTGTAGATAGGCAGGGTGGTGTCGCTGGATTCGCAGAGAAGGAAGTCCACGTTCGAAGCCTTGGTCAGAACGGAACTGTACTTGTGCAGGACCGGTTCGAGATTGTCGTTAGCTATGACCACGAGCGCTTTGCGGTCTTTTTTCTCATTCTGCATGTAGTCGAGCATATATTCAAGCGTGGCCAGGGTCTTGGTGGTGTCGGCCGGAAGCTCGACCAGGGAGACCAAGAGATTGTAGGTGTTCGCCCCCTTCACCACGCCGCGGTAGAGAGCGTCGACGTAGCCTATGTCCCCGAGCGACCCTTTCTTGGAGACGAAGAAGACCATGTCGCGGTCTTCGTCATCCTCATCGTTTTCGATGTAAATCGTCTTTCCTTCTTTCACGCAAGAGAAAAGAAGCGTCATTCCGAATAATACGATGCAGGCCCGCCTGAAAATGTCCATCATTTGTTGATGTGAATATGTTGTGAACACGTTGTTGCCTAACAATCCTGCAAATCTACCAAATAAAATCCTCAGCGCAAAATTGTTCTCTCTTTAACTCTTTCGGTTACAGCACGGCGGCGGCTTCCTTGAGAAGTCCCGCGAGAGTGGCCGAGGCCGCCGATGGTTTCTCTTCCAGATGGATGTCCATCGTCAGGAACGGAAGGCCGACCGGAAGGCGGACAAGCCCTGACGGCACGGGAGAGCAGGGGAGAACAGCCACTATGTCAGGAGATCGAAGTGCGAGAGCGGTCAAGGCGGCGGAGTCCGCCACGACCCGGACTCGTGCGGCGAGGCCGGCGGGGAGCATCTTGGAATATGCAGGGTGGACAGCCAGCGAGACACTTTCCGGCAGCCGTCCAAGGTCCTCGGTCTGTGAATATGCGGGGACGGATCCCAGCGCGATGGCCTGGACGCTTGTCAGCAGGGTCCCGCTTTCCTCTAACGAAAGTTCCTCAGCGTCAGGCTTGTGGAAAAGTCTGATGTCGGCTTCCCGGCCGGTCGGCTCTGGATCTATGACATCGAAAGACGCTGAAGGATTGACGGCAAGGATTCTGGCGAGCAATGCCGGCAGGATGGAACTGGCCGTGAAGTCGTCGGCGGCTATGGTGAAAGGCCTTGAGGCCGTCAGTCTGCCTTCCGGACCGAACATCCTGTCTGTGGCCGAACACCAATACGAGATTCTTTCCGCATATTCCTTGAAAGCCGCTCCGGCCCCGGTCAGGGTCACGCTGCCGCGGCTCCTGGTGAACAGTTGCGCGCCCGCCAGCCGCTCCAGTTCGGCGATGTTCTGGCTGACCGCAGGCTGGGATATTCCCAGATCCCTGGCGGCCAGGGTGAAACTGCCCTTCCGGGTGACGGCAAGGAAAACCTTCAGTTTGAAATCTTCAAGCATCGATAAGCGTTTCTTATGGTCTTGCGAAGTTAGCGAGCCTTGAGCGAAAATGCAAGGGGAGGGTGCGAAAGATTTCCGCAAAAGGCGGAAGTGGCTGAGCCTGAATGTTTACCTTGAATATTTTCAATAAGAATTTATTGAGAAACGAGAAAAATATTTGGAGAAACGAGAAAATTGGCTTAAGTTCGCAGGCAAATTCATAATCATTATGCCGATAATTGTCAATGTGGATGTGATGCTGGCGAAGAGGAAGATGTCGTCCTCGGCGCTGGCTGAAAAGGTGGGGATCACTCCGGCGAACCTGTCGATTCTGAAGACCGGCAAGGCCAAGGCCGTGCGTTTCAGCACTTTGGACGCGATCTGCAAGGCACTGGACTGCCAGCCTGGAGACATCCTTGAATATTCAGAAGAGACCGTTCCCGCCGTCCCGCGTCAGTGATTTTCGCCCCGGCTGCAAAAAAACTTGATTTTTTTGTAGTAAAACAGGCATCGCTTGCGTTTGTATGTCAGAAGCGTTTCTAAAAAACAAAAATGACAATGGAATCGACAAAACGGCAATTTGAACTGCTTGTAGAGGAGAACAAGGACACGATCTACACCGTGTGCTACATGTTTTCCAAAGATGAGGACGAGGTGGCAGACCTCTTCCAGGAGTCGCTCGTCAATCTATGGAAAGGGTACTCCGGGATAGAGCCGGACAACGTGAGAGGCTGGGTGTACAGAGTCTGTCTCAACACCTGCATCTCGCGGGAACGCAAGAACAAAAGGCACAGGCACGAACCACTGACCATGGACATCTCTCCGTTCGATGACTCGGATGTGAAGAACCGGCAGGTGAACCTGATCCACGAACGTATCGGACGTCTGCAGCCTTTCGACCGCGCCATAGTGCTGCTCTGGCTGGAGGACATCAGCTACGATGAGATCGGAAAGATCCTCGGCATCTCGGCAAAGGCCGTTTCAGTCCGCCTTGTCAGGATTAAAGAACAGTTGAAAAATGTCTGATTATCAAAAACGTAAGATTATGGAAGAGAAGATAGGTATCGAAGAACTCGAACAGATGCGCGCTGAACTTGACGGATTCAGGTCACAGCTCAGGCAGCAGAAGATATTCAATGAGAAGATGATGCGCAGGGCGATGCAGAAGGATTATTCCAAGGAAAGGAAAAGCCGGTGGACGGTCGTGGTGACCGGCGTGGTCGCGATTCCTCTGATCATATTCCTTGCCGCCGTCACGGGAGTTTTCCCTGTGTGGTTCCTCTTGATGACCGGAGTTTTCCTCCTTGCCAGCGTCGGGATCACGGTTTACAGGACCCGCCGCTACGTGTCGGATGACGTGATGAACGGCGATGTCCTGACCGTCGCCAGGAACATGGCGGACTGCAAAAGGTTCGACAACCATACCCTGGCCTTCTTCAGCATCCCGGTCGTCGTGGTCTGGTGCGCCGCGTTCTTCTGGCTTATAATCCGGAGCGGAGGTGAAATGGCGCAGGCGATGGCCATCGGAGGAGCCATCGGCGGCATCATCGGAGCCGTTCTAGGTGTCATCTACTGCAGGGACTCGATGAAACGCATCAACGGCATCATAGCCCAGATAGAAGAAATGAAAGAATGTTAAGTTTTATTCAATAAGTTTTAAATCATGAAGAAGTTATTTGTTATCATCCCCGCCTTCCTGCTGGCCTTCACGGCCTTCCAGACGCAGGCGCAGGAACTGCCCAACGACCCGGCCGTCAAGGTCGGCAAGCTGGAGAACGGCCTGACCTACTACATCAGGCACAACGAAAAGCCGGCCGGCCGCGCGGAGTTCTATCTCGCGACCAACGCCGGAGCCATCCAGGAGACCCCGGACCAGGACGGTCTAGCACATTTCCTCGAGCATATGTGCTTCAACGGCACCAAGAATTTCCCGGGCAAGGCGATTCTGAACTGGCTCCAGAGCATCGGAGCCTCTTTCGGAGGCAATGTCAACGCTGCCACCGGCATCGACCAGACCACCTACATGCTCAACAACATTCCTCTGGTCAGGGAGACCGTCATCGATTCCTGTCTTCTGATCCTTCACGACTATTCACATTTCGTGACCAACGATCCTGAAGAGATCGACAAGGAGCGCCCTGTCATCATCGAGGAAAGACGTTCACGCAGAAACGCCTCCTGGAGGACTTTCGAGAAGTCCCTTCCTTACCTCTACGGTGACTCCAAGTACTCCACCTGCACCCTGATCGGCAGCAAGGAGAACCTTGAGACCTTCAAGCCTGAAAGCCTCGAGACCTTCTACCACACCTGGTACCGTCCTGACCTGCAGGCCGTGATCGTCGTCGGAGATGTCGACGTCGACAGCGTGGAGGGCAAGATCAAGTCAATCTTCGCCGACATTCCTGCGGCGGTCAACCCAAAGGCCAAGGAAAAGATCGTCTTCGAGCCTTTCACCGAGCCGAGAGTGGCCGTCATCACCGATCCTGAGACGACTTCGTCTTCCATCGAGGTGCTTTGGGAGAGCGAGGCCCGCGACGAGGCTCTCAACTCAACGCCTGTAGGCCTTATGACCGACCTCATCGAGGATGTGATCCAGGTCGCTATGAGCGAGAGGTTCGGTGACATCACCTCCAAGGCCGACGCTCCTTACCTTTCAGGCAGCTTCGGCTTCGGCAGACTCTGCGAGGCCATCGAAGGGATCGACGCCAATGTGGCTCTCAAGGAAGACAACATCCTCGGCGGCTTCAAGGCCTTCATGACCGAGGTCGAGAAACTCAAGAGGTACGGTCTCACCGAGGGTGAGGTGACAAGGGCGAAGGACAATCTGCTCGCTTCCTACGAAAGAGCCGCCAACCAGGCGGACACCCGCACCAACTCTGAATATGTCAGGCCGTTGATGAACCATTTCTTCGACAACAAGGCCTACATGGTGCCGTCCGTCAAGTACGACCTCGTCAAGGCTGTTCTCGGCAACATCAACGCCCAGGTCATGAACCAGGTCATTTCCCAGGTGCTTGCCGATGAGGGTAACCTCGTGGTTCTCTACAGCGGCGCCGAGAAAGAGGGCGTGGCCACTCCTACGTCCGGGCAGCTGCTCAAGGTGATGGAGGAGGTGAAGTCGGCAGAGATCGAGGCACCTGCGCAGGAGACCGCCTCCGAGCCGCTGATGGATCCGTCCGCTCTCAAGGGCGCGAAGGTCAAGAAGACCGCTTCCGTCATCTACGGAGCAACACAGTGGACCCTCGCCAACGGCGTGAAGGTCGTCGTGCTTCCTACCGAGTACAAGAAGGACCAGATTCTCTTCAATCTCTACAAGGCCGGCGGCGAGAGCCTGATCTCCGACGAGGATCTCGCTTCGTTCGACAGCAGCATCTACGGAGCGTTCCAGTCCATGCAGGGTGTCTCCAAGTTCAAGAACACCGAACTCACCAAGATGCTCGCCGGCAAGATGGTGAGCGTCAACCCTTATGTGAACAGCCTCTACCACGGTGTCAGCGGCAGCTCTTCCGTGAAAGACCTCGAGACCGCTTTCCAGCTCCTCTATCTTGAATATGTCGAGCCTCGTTTCGACCAGGAGGAGTACGACAACGCCATCGCCCAGATCAAGGCCGTTCTTCCTAACCTTGTGAACACACCGAACTTCGCTCTCCAGAAGGAACTCTTCAAGACTCTGTACAACAACAGTCCGAGGAACGAGGTCATCTCGATGGACAAGGTTGAAAGAGCCAGCCTCCAGACCATCGAGAAGAACTACCGCAAACTCTTCGCCGACGCCGCTGGCGCTGTGATGGTGATTGTCGGTGATGTCAACCTCGAGACTCTCCAGCCTCTTGTCGAGAAGTATGTCGGTTCCCTTCCTAAGGGAAAGAAGGCCACAAAGTGGCAGAACGTGCAGCCTGAAATCGTAAAGGGCGTGGTTTCCGATGTCTTCGACCAGAAGATGGAGACTCCTCTGACCACCGTTTTCCAGGTCTACAGCGACTACCGTCCATATTCTGTCAACGATGAGGTACTCGCCAGCGCCGTCAGCTACATCCTTGACCAGGTCTATGTCGAGACTCTCCGTGAGGACGAGGGTGGCACCTACGGTGCTTCCACCGCTGCCGACGCCCGCAGGGAGCCTGACGGAAGGTATCTCCTCCAGATAGTGTTCAACTGCAAGCCGGCTCTCGCCGAGAAACTCCGTACCCTCGCCGGTGAAGGTCTCAGGAAACTTGCCGAGGAAGGCCCGACCGACGAGCAGTTCACAAGGACCGTCGAGAACTTCAAGAAGAACATTCCAGAGAGCAGGATAAACAACTCTTACTGGCTCGGAAACATTATGGGATGGTACCGCCACGATAGCGATTACGACAAGGCGTGGGAGGAGGCCGTCGGTGGCCTGACCAAGGACGCCATCCGCGACGCGGCCGCCAGACTCTACAAGTCCGGCAACTTCATCGAGGTCGTCATGATGCCTGGCGAGACCACCGAGACGGAATAGTCTCGTGATGCCCGGCTGGACCGCTTGGTCTGAGTGGCTTAGTGAAGCCCGGCGGGACCGCCGAGACGGAGTGGTTCTATGAATATGTCCCTGGACAGAATTGTCCGGGGACATTTTTTTGTTCAAACAATCATACTTGCCCGTGCCACATTCCCGTCCTAAGCCGGAAACAGATGTTCCTCCGGAAGACCTTGCACGGTCATATTCGCTGCAATTCTGTTTTAATCGGTAACTTTGAATCCCAGAATTTATCCCCGTTTTTGGGTGACAAAAATGCATTCATAACTTTGTAAAAAGTAAAAATACAAAATTTCATGAATGCTTACGAACAAGAGAGTCTGGCTTTTCCGTCAAAATTAAGCAGACATATGCTGCGTGTCAGCACGCAGCTTTCATGTCCGTGAGGCGGACTCCTTCAATAATCTCCGTGGCGCGTTTCCCGATGGCCTGGCGAATAGTCCACATCCTCTTGGATGCCGCGTTGGGGCTGCACCCGTCCATGGCCGACATCTCGCTGGCCGTGTAGCCGAGCTTCATCCATTCCAAGAATTTCCTGTCCCTCTCGCTCAAGTCTGGGAGCGAGTCGCTGACGTATGCCTCGAAGTCCTTTTGAAGAAGTTCCCTGTCCGCCGTCTCCTCGCTCACGCGTGTCCACCCTCCGAAATAGCTGTCCTGAGGATTGCAACGAACTTCATCGAGGCTATATTCATTGCCGCTGTTTGGGTCCTCCTCCACGAACTCACAACTGATGTGGCGACGCTTCATCTTGTAGTCGATGGCATTGCGAAAGGTGTTGATGGCGATGCTGTTGACCCACGTTGAGAGCTTCGCTTTGCTTTTGTTGAACGTGGAGAACGAACGACAAGCCCTGAAAGTGGTGTCGCCGATGATGTCTTCGATGTCCTCCTTGGTGAAGGCGTTTTTGAAGCCCGTTTTGTCCGCGTAGTTTCTTACGCAGATTCCGACTGCCGTTCTGGCGCTTGAGATGATGTCCATCTCCTCTGAAGGAGAAATGGCAAGGATGTTTGTGTAGTTCATAACTGGTTTGTTTTTATACTTTTAATGTATCGCGTAATGATCCACCGTGGTCATTTCGAACTCGGTTGGCATCGTCCGTGCCGCGCGTACAGCATCGGACTACTCCCGGTGATCGGGTGTTCACCTGTCAGGCACGCATACCTGACGACTTGATGAATTGCTGTTCAATCGTTTGTGGCTCAATGTTCTTAACTCAACTTTCGCAAGTAACTAAATGCATGTGACAAAGTACCTTATCTCACGTTCGAAGAGTATCGCACGAGAATAAATCATTTCACGTTACCC